>NZ_JBBHLM010000002.1:2305000-2689271 GCF_037672085.1 Vibrio paracholerae
ACGTAATCGTGCCAACTGAATAGAGGCGATCGACTTAATATGCTCTTGACCTAATGGGTGGAATACCACACTTTCATCGACTCGGTTTAAGAACTCAGGTCTGAAGTGTTTGCTGACGATATCCATCACTTGTTCTTTAATGCCTTGATAGTCCAACCTTGCAAAATTTTCTTGGATACGGCTTGAACCCAAGTTGGAGGTCATGATCACCACGGTATTTCGAAAATCGACCGTGCGCCCTTGCCCATCCGTCAAGCGGCCATCATCCAAAACTTGCAACAGAATATTAAAGACATCCGGGTGTGCCTTTTCCACTTCATCAAGCAAAATCACCGAGTAAGGTTTACGGCGCACAGCTTCCGTTAAGTAGCCACCTTCTTCATAGCCGACATAACCTGGAGGCGCACCGACTAAACGAGCAACCGAGTGTTTCTCCATAAATTCCGACATATCCACACGTACCATGGCATCTTCACTATCAAACAGGAAGTTGGCCAAGGTTTTACACAGCTCAGTTTTACCGACCCCTGTTGGCCCTAAGAATAAGAAGGAGCCAATCGGACGATTTGGATCAGAAAGCCCTGCGCGACTACGGCGAATCGCATTCGCAACCACTTCTACCGCTTCTTTTTGGCCAATCACGCGTTTATGCAGCACTTCTTCCATGCGCAGCAACTTTTCTTTCTCGGCTTCAAGCATTTTTGATACAGGAATACCAGTCTGTTTTGAAAGCACTTCGGCAATTTCTGCATCCGTCACTTTATTACGCAGCAGAGTCATTTCCTGCATTTCAGCCTGTGCGGCTAGATCGAGCTGCTTTTCTAGCTCAGGAATGCGGCCATATTGCAGCTCTGACATACGGTTTAAATCCCCCGCACGGCGAGCGACTTCCAGATCCATCCGCGCTTGTTCAAGTGCCGCTTTAATATGTTGCGTGCCGGAGAGTGCCGCCTTTTCCGCTTTCCATACTTCTTCCAACTCCGCGTAATCACGCTCTTTCTCTTGCAGCTCTTCATTTAAGATAGCCAAACGTTTTTCACTGGCTTCATCGTGCTCATTAGAGAGCGCTTGCTGCTCGATTTTCAGTTGGATGATTTTGCGCTCAAGCTTGTCCAGAGCTTCTGGTTTGGAGTCAATCTGCATCCGAATGCTTGAAGCCGCCTCATCGATCAAATCGATCGCTTTATCGGGTAATTGGCGATCAGAAATATAGCGATGCGATAGGCTCGCTGACGCCACAATCGCTGGGTCTGTAATTTCGACATGGTGGTGCAGCTCATACCGCTCTTTCAATCCACGCAAGATGGCGATGGTATCTTCTACCGTGGGCTCATCGACCAACACTTTTTGGAAGCGGCGCTCTAGCGCTGGATCTTTTTCGATATATTGGCGGTACTCATCTAAAGTGGTTGCGCCGACACAGTGCAACTCACCACGCGCCAAAGCGGGTTTGAGCATATTGCCCGCATCCATCGAGCCTTCGCCTTTCCCAGCGCCAACCATGGTGTGCAGCTCATCAATAAATAAGATGACATTGCCCTCTTCCTTAGCCAGCTCGTTGAGCACTGATTTCAAGCGCTCTTCAAATTCGCCGCGGTATTTCGCTCCAGCCACCAGTGCGCCCATATCTAAAGACAATACGCGGCGCCCACGCAGGCCTTCTGGTACTTCATTATTAATGATGCGCTGCGCCAAACCTTCCACTATCGCAGTTTTACCGACACCGGGTTCACCGATGATCACTGGGTTGTTTTTAGTACGACGTTGCAGCACTTGAATGGTGCGACGAATTTCATCATCACGACCGATCACAGGATCGAGTTTGCCCTGCTCAGCGCGTTCAGTGAGATCGATGGTGAATTTTTCCAACGCTTGGCGCAGCTCTTCTGCATTCGGGTCATTGACCTTCTGGCCGCCACGAATTTTTTCAATTGCATCAGAGAGCTTCTTCTCGGTCAGTCCAAACTCTTTAAGCAAGGTTCCAAGTGGACCTTTATCTTCCAATGCAGCCAATAGATAGATTTCAGAGGAGATGTAGGCATCTTGACGCTTTTGCGCAACCTTATCACACAGATTAAACAGCGAGCCAAGCGCCGAAGAGAGCTGTACATCACCACCAATGCCACTGACTTTGGGTAAACGATCGAGCATTTCACCCAGTTTTGAGCGCAGTTGCATCGCATCCACATTGAGCATGGTGAGTAATGGGCGAATTGGGCTGCCGTTTTGATCCAGCAGTGCCACCATCAGGTGCACAGGTTCGATATATTGATGATCACGGCCGAGCGCTAATGACTGGGCATCGGAAATCGCGATCTGAAATTTGCTCGTAAATCTGTCAAGACGCATACCAACCTTCCTAACCTCATCTGAGATAAATTGAATACGTTAGGAAAGATGGTTATCACGAACCAGATTTTCAAGGGAAGTTGAGGAAACTTTCTTGTTGTTTGATATGGGTATGGATGAAAGCTTACTCTTCAAGCCAAATAAAAGCGGCTTGGCGCCCCGTTACTCCATCGCGGCGGTAGGAATAAAAACGCTCAGCATCCTGATAAGTGCATAAGCCACTATCAAAGACTTGCTCAATACCTAGTTGATGTAAACGCAGTTTGACTAATTGGCTCATATCCGCCAGCCATTTCCCTTGTTGTACACAAGGAGTGAAAGCGAGTTCGGCTTGAGGATGGTGAACAACAAAAGCGGCGAAAACATCTTCCCCCACTTCAAACGCCTGCGCGCCAATCGCAGGGCCAAGCCACACCATGACATCGCCAGACATTCTTGCCGCTGTGTGTTCAACGATGCCATTCACCAAACCACGCCAACCGGCATGTACAGCCGCGACTTGGGTACCAGTACGATTGGTCATTAATACCGGCAGGCAATCCGCCGTCATTGCCGAGCACACCACATTCGGCGTTGAAGTAATGATGCCATCGGCATCCAACACTTGCTCAGTCGGAGCATCAACATCGAGTACCACTGTGGAATGGGTCTGGTTTAGCCAAATGGGTGAACTTGGCATAGCTGACGTTTCCACCAGCCATTGCCGATTATGCAGCACAAGCGCAGGGTCGTCCCCAACATGCATACCGAGGTTCAATCCTTGGTAGACACCTTGTGAAAATCCACCTTGGCGAGTCGAACTAAACGCTTTGACTTGTTTGGGGGCATTCCAGTTGGGGATAATCATATTTAGTACTCTTCAGTGTGGTTCAGTTTGGCATCTTCACGCAGTGCAAGTGTCATCTCAACCATATCATCAGGCACTGGTGCATGGAATTCGAGCTCTTCACCCGTAACCGGATGCTCAAATTTCAACATCACCGCATGCAGCGCTTGACGATCAAAGCCACGGATCATTTCCGTCAGCTTTTCAGACGCACCTTTCGGGATACGCGCACGACCACCATATGCAACATCACCTAAAAGAGGATGCTGCAAATAAGCCATGTGCACACGAATTTGGTGGGTACGACCTGTTTCCAAACGCAGACGCAAACGCGTATGTTCACGGAAATGCTCCGCAACACGATAGTGAGTAATCGCATGTTTACCCATAGGGGAAACCGACATTAAAGTACGTTTGGTTGAGTGACGACCAATCGGCTTATCAATCATGCCACCCGCGGTCATTGTGCCAATCACAATCGCTTCGTACTCACGAGTGACGTCGCGCTTTTGTAGTGCACGTACCAAGCGTGTTTGCGCTGGAACCGTTTTCGCCACCACCATCAAACCCGTCGTGTCTTTATCGAGACGATGGACGATACCTGCACGTGGCACTTCAGCAATGGGCGGATAATGGAATAGCAATGCGTTAAGCACGGTACTATCGGCCTGCCCTGCACCAGGGTGAACCACAAAGTCACGCGGTTTGTTAATAACGATAATGTCGTCATCTTCATACACAATGTTCAGTGGCAAATCCTGCGCTTCCCAGCGCTGTTCGTCTTCCAGTTCTGCCTGAACGGTAATCACCTCGCCACCCATCACTTTGGTACGCGGTTTGGTGATGACATCACCATTCACGGCAATCTTGCCTTCCAACAACCACTCTTTTAAACGTGAGCGGGAAAAGTCGGTAAATAATTCAGCCACAGCTTGATCAAGACGTTGACCAAGCTGGCTATCTTTTACTGTTTGAGTTAATTCAATCTGATGAGCCATATCGAACTTTTTAAAAAACCGTGAGACTAATAGTCGCTAGTATGGAAAAATACGCCGACATTGTATCTGTTACTGCCAAGAAAGTAACGAAACGATTTGCGCGCGGTTTACGCACCTATTGAAAAGCAAGATTTGCAAGGAATTCCACCCTGACATGAAATACCAGACTTTATCAGGCCTACTCGCGTTATCCCTGTTATTTGGTTGCTCTAGCGGCCGAGACGTAGTGCCAGATGTACCGCCATCAGAGCTATACTCACAAGCGCAAACCGCTCTACAAAGCGGAACGTGGTTAACCGCTATCGAAAAACTAGAGGCGCTCGATTCACGCTATCCATTTGGTGCTTATTCAGAGCAAGTACAACTTGATTTGATTTATGCCTACTATAAAAATGATGACCTGGCCCTTGGCCTCGCGACCATCGAACGTTTTACACGCCTTAATCCAACCCATGAAAAAATGGATTGGGTACTCTACATGCGCGGTTTGACGCACATGGCGCAAGATCGCAACTTCATGCATGACTTGTTTAATATCGATCGCCGTGACCGCGATCCAGAACCCGTGAAAGCGGCCTTTGCGGATTTTAAGAAGCTGCTCCAGCGTTACCCCAACAGCCCATACGCAGAAGATGCACAGCGTCGAATGTTTGCGCTCAAGAACCGTTTAGCAGAATACGATTTAGCGACCGCAGATTTCTACCTGCGCCGTGAAGCATGGATTGCGGCGATTAATCGCACTCAAGAGTTACAAAAAACCTATCCAGATACCGAAGCTGCACGTAAATCCTTAGACATCCAACTCAAGGCTTATCAGCAGCTTGGTTTAACCGACGCAATAGAACGAACTAAGCAGTTAATGCAGCTTAACCCTTTATAAGGGCTAGAACGCACCAACAAAAAGAGCCACAGTAATTGTGGCTCTTTTTGTTTTGATTTTTTTATTGATCTAACGTGGCGATGTTTCCCTTAGACGCCCACCAACAAAGTGACTTTCATCACAAAAGCAACATGGCGACTTTTCATCCATTAAGCTTTTTTAGGTCGAAACAAAGCGCTAAAAAATCGGAAATTTTTAGTCTCTACTTACCTGAATCTAGCGGTTTTATAAGAGATAACAAGCTTTTTCTTTACCTCTTCAGCACAAGCTTTGCGATAGATCACGTTTATTTCACATCAAGAAAAACCCTCAATATAAAGTGATCTTAATCACATTATTTCCGCGATAGCGCGCTAATCTGAACTTAACCCATAAGGGATGACACAGAGGAAAATGCATTATGAAAATCAACATCACTGGTAAAAACATCGAAGTCACCTCTGCAATCCGCAATCATATCGAGGGTAAACTCAAAAAATTAGAAAAATGGCAAGTCGACATTATTGGCTGCCAAGCCAGCTTCAGCGAAGAGCCCAACAAACAGAAAAAATTTGAAGCAGTCGTTAGCATTCCACGCGGTCAGTTAGTCGCTTCTGCGATTCACGAAGATTTGTACGCCGCCATTAACGAGGTAGAGCAAAAGCTCGAACGACAATTGAATAAACTACGCCACAAACCAGAAGCTCGCCGAGCAGATAAAGCAGAACTGAGCGAAGAAGAAGTGGAATAAACATATAAACAGAATGATGGGAGATAGCGCCTTAGGGCGCTATTTTTTTGCTTGACGCTCTCTAGGGGCTTGCTTATTGTGTGGTGACTTACTTGGATAAATATGCATTGATGACACCTCATTTCCTGTACTTTTTTGACTTCTTTTTTCTCCAATAATGTTTGGAGGCTCGCTCGTTGCTCAAAGACAAGTCAAAAACGAACAGAAAGCCTCCTCTTAAGGGGGTTTTTTTATAAGGATAACTTTATGACAGACAAACAATACTCACTCGACGACATTCGCTTACGGCTAAACGAACTCGACGATCAACTGCTAAACCTGCTGTCAGAACGACGCAAAATGAGTATTGAGGTCGCCAAAAGCAAAGTCGAAACTGCGAAACCTGTGCGCGATCCGGCTCGTGAGCAGCAGCTACTGGTAAAACTCATCAATGCTGGCAAAGAGAAATATCAGCTCGATCCTCAATACATCACCAAAATTTTCCACACCATCATTGAAGATTCAGTGTTGCTTCAGCAATCCTATCTGCAAAATCTTGCGAATCCACAAAGTCGTAAGCCATTGGCTAGAGTCGCCTTTTTAGGCGCTAAAGGCTCTTATTCACATCTGGCGACTCGCGAATATTTCAGCCGAAAAAATACTGAGCTGATTGAGCTCAACTGCGACCATTTTAAAGAAGTGGCAAGAACCGTGGAATCCGGCCACGCGGATTATGGTGTGCTACCGATTGAGAATACCAGCTCAGGCTCCATCAACGAAGTTTACGATTTGCTGCAGCACACCACACTGTACATAGTGGGTGAGTTAGCGCAGCCAATAGAGCATTGCTTGGTGGCCACGCAAGAGATTCGTTTGGAGGATCTGAAAGTCCTCTATTCCCATCCACAACCTCACCAACAGTGCAGCGAATTTCTTAGCCGCTTAAAAGGGGTCAAGTTAGAAAGTTGCGCCAGTACTGCAGATGCCATGAAAAAAGTGCAAGAGCTCGATCGTGCGGATGTGGCAGCGATTGGCAACTCAGCCAGCGGCAAGCTGTACGGACTGCAACCGATTCAAAGTAATATTGCCAACCAAACCGAAAACCACACTCGCTTTATCGTGGTAGCTCGTAAACCCGTCGAAGTTTCACCACAAATTCCAGCCAAAACCACCTTGATTATGTCAACGTCACAAGAGGCGGGCTCGCTGGTTTCGACCTTACTCGTGCTGCAACGTTACGGCATTAATATGACTAAGCTGGAGTCGCGTCCGATTATGGGTAATCCGTGGGAAGAAATGTTCTACGTAGATTTAGAAGCGCATATTGACTCCGATGAGATGCAGCAAGCGTTGGCAGAACTCACTCAACTGACTCGACACCTCAAAGTGCTTGGCTGCTACCCTAGTGAAAACGTTAAACCCACTCAGGTGAAATTCATTTAGCGTCAATAAATTGAACCTTTTAAGCTGACAGCCTCACCCACTCTGATTATAATGCGACCAAATTATACATAGAGTTAGGTGATCCAGGCTGTCAGCGTAGCCAAAATATTGGCTTTTACGCTATTAGGTTATTTGTCGGATCGTGACCAATTTTTGCAACGAATGGGTATCGTATTCACAAATGATCAAACGCTTTCTGTCGCTGATGGTATTGAATACTGTCTGTTATCAAGCCAGCGCTTTGGAACTGAATGTCTACCTTTGGGAAGATACGATTGCGCCAAACGTGGTTGAGGCATGGCATAAAAAAACCGGCGTCTCCGTTAATCTCTACCATTTCGATAATGATGACGAACGCAGTTTATTAATGCTCAAAAGCGTACAACTGCCCTTTGACATCATGGTTTTGGATAACGTCTCCGCGTTCATGTTCTCAAGGCAAAATGTTTTTGAGGATCTGACCTCCCTTCCCAATCGCGCGAATAACGATTCTATGTGGCTACAAGCTTGTGGCACTCATGCGGTACCTTATTTCTGGGGCTCTGTCGGGATAGCCTATCGCAAAAGCTTGTTTGATAAGCCTCCGACGCAGTGGAGTGAGGTCGTCGATATCGCTCCGGCGCATCGTGGGCGAGTGGGTATGCTTAAAGACAGCGTCGAAACACTACTGCCTGCACTGTACATGCTCAACGCCTCTCCCATTACCGATTCTATCGACACACTAAGACAAGCGTATCGTCTCTTAGACGCCGCCAATCCCCATATCCTGACCTATGAGTATGTATTGAGCTATGTACGCAGCCACCCACAAACCGACAATCTACATATGGCGGTCTCTTACAGTGGCGATCACTATTCATTGAACCGCTTCTTCAATACTCAAGACTGGGACTTTAGCGTTCCAGAAGGACGCCCTTATTTGTGGGTTGATTGTATGGCCGTAAATAGCGTTTCTCCTAACACAGTGCAGGCCAAAGCTTTTTTGGATTTCTTGATGAAACCTGACATTGCCGCAATCAATGCCGAATACATTCGAGCTGCAAGCCCAAACTATAAGGCACGCGCTTTGCTGCCTGTAGAGCACCGAGAAGATCTCTCGATTTATCTCCCCGAGCAGCGATTGGCGGAGGGGATAATCGACAGCGAACTCTCGGCGAAAAACCTCAGTCTGCGCGCCAAAATCATCAGCAGTGTGACTTATGAAGCTAAACCATAGAATTCTGTTACTGATTGCACCAGTGATCCTGCTCAGTGCAGCCGCATCAAGCTACATCATTTATACCAGTCAGAAAAATGCGCTGCTAAAAAGAACCGACAGTTACCTGCAGTTGAATATTGAAAAGTTAGCCAGCCATTATCGACAAGCTCAGTCGCTTGTCAGCAGTTATGCCTTCACGCTAGCCAAAAGCGACATCATCCGCCACTACTTCTCTTTAGAAAAAAATCCTTATCGTGAACTAGAACTGGTGGGTAACTTACGTGAAACCCTGCAAATTTTGCAGCCGAATGAAAAACAGCTCGTGTCGTTATCGATCCTCAATGGCCATGAAGAGCTGCTTTATTATGCGGAAAATAGCTCCGATCCTTTTGCCGAGCTTGACCCTAAGGTGATGGCGTACATCAAACAGCGTTTTGCATCCACACAAAAAAACTCTGATATCAGCTACACCGTCAACTCAGCGGGTGAAGATATTTTGGTTCGCTACGATATGTTGGATACTCAGACACTCTCAACACCACTCAGTTATAACCGCCAAGACGTGTTTTTTGTAGTGGTGTATGTGGTACTTGAGCAGTTCAGTCAACTGCGCAAAAAAATTGAATTTGATAACCAGAGCCCGATATTTTTTACGCACTCACCTCCGAGTTACCGCACAAGCTTGTTGCAATCGGTTGAATTACAACCGGGCTTTTACGCCATACTCGACCCAGCACCGAAACTGATTAACGCCCAGCTTCACTCCATTCAACGCGAACTTTTACTCTCTTTTGGCGTTTCGGCACTGGTGACTGTACTCATGCTGCTGCTCCTTCTCTATCGCCATGTGATCAATCCGATCCTGCATTTGGATAAACAGCTTGAAGAGGTGGAAAACAACCAACGTAAGAACATTGAAAAACTCGATACTGACGATGAAATTGGGCGGCTTTCCTCGCGTTTTTACGCCATGTACAGCGAACTTCACTCAACTTATCAACGCACAAAAGCACTTGCGGAAAACGATCACCTCACCAAGCTGGCTAACCGCTATCAGTTTCAAGTTCAAGCCGATCTGCTGCTATCACGTTGTTACGATACTCAGCATATCTGGGTGATGTATATCGACTTAGATAACTTCAAGTACGTCAATGATAAGTATGGTCACCAAATCGGTGATTCCCTGCTGGTCAGCTTCGCGACCCACGTTCGTCAATTGTGTAAAAATTTTGAGGCCAGCCACAACACCTACAGTATTGCGGCCCGTTTATCTGGTGATGAATTTGCTATTTTGCTCGTCTCCCCCAAACGGTTTAATGATTGTGCGAAGATCTTTGCGCAACGCTTGTTGGCACCGATCCAAAATAAAGACAACTCACCACTTAGCCATTTTCCCATAACTGCCAGCATTGGTATTGCGACCTTCCCTAAAGATGGCGAACACATTGAGAAATTGCTGCTCAATGCCGATACCGCCATGTATCAAGCAAAAAATGCGGGCAAAAACCAAGTCGCTTACTATTCGCAGGCGCTAGATCAGATAGTACAGCGGCGCAATAATATTGAACGAGCGCTGCGCTTAGGGTTATTTGATCAAGAGTTCAATTTGGCTTATCAACCTTACTTTACTTGCTCAGGGAAACGCTTAGTGGGCTTCGAAGTATTGCTGCGCTGGCAATCTGAATTGCTCGGCGAAGTGTCGCCGGAAGAGTTCATTCCAATTGCAGAGCAAACTGGATTGTTTGGCACGATCGACCGCTGGGTCATTTCAAAAGCTTTTCAAGAGATATCAACTCTACAAGCCATAGTGAAAGAGCCGATTCAGGTGTCGATCAACCTCTCTTCGGCTGAACTCAATTCGCTGAAATTGGCTCAATTTATCCATCGACAAGCTGAGCAGTTTGCCGTCTCCCCTGCATGGATCGATTTTGAAATCACCGAGACGTTTGCCGCAGATTCGCAAAGCTTCCCATTGCTGCACGAACTCTCGCGTCTTGGCTATGGGTTAACGATTGATGATTTTGGCTCAGGCTATACCTCTATTACTCAGTTGGTGCAGTATCCAGTACAAAAGATTAAGTTTGATCGCCATTTTTTGGATACACTCATCGCCACCAACAAACAAAATGTTATTCGTCCACTGATTGATCTCTGCCACTCTCAATCCATGAAAGTGACCGCTGAAGGCATTGAGAGTGAAACTATGCATCAATGGTTGGCCGATTATGAGTGCGATTACATGCAAGGCTTCTACTTTGGTTATCCAATGAGCCTAAGCGAGATCTCCCCATGGCTTCATGCCTCCAATCATAAAAAGAAGAGTTATGCGCAAGATCATTATTGCTTCACAGAACCCAGCAAAAGTGAATGCCGTTAGAAGTGCCTTTAGCACCGTATTTCCAGATCAAGAATGGGAATTTATTGGCGTATCAGTACCGAGCGAAGTCGCCGATCAACCCATGAGTGACAAGGAAACCAAGCAAGGAGCCCTCAACCGAGTCCAAAATGCCAAACAGCGCCACCCTGGTGCAGAGTATTATGTCGGATTGGAAGCGGGCATCGAAGAGAACAAAACCTTTGCGTGGATGATAGTGGAATCAGACCAGCAACGCGGAGAATCACGCAGTGCCTGTTTGATGTTGCCACCACTGGTATTAGAGCGTTTACGCCAAGCTAAAGAGCTCGGCGATGTGATGGATGAAGTATTTGGAACTGAGAATATTAAACAAAAAGGCGGAGCCATTGGCCTTTTAACCCGCCACCATCTCACCCGCAGCACGGTTTATCATCAGGCCTTAATTCTCGCTTTGATCCCCTTTCTTAATCCAGAACATTATCCGTCAGCTTAGTGAATATGAGTTGAAGCGCTGATTCGCTTCAACTCATCGAGTTCCTCAATAAACACGTGGCTCAGCAAGTGATGGCATTAGGCTTCTGACGATGGAGGTTGCATAAGCAATTGGGCTAATACCGCTTTTTCATCCTCACTCCGTGACTTGAGCTCATTCGAACCACGCGTAATAGTGGCGATTCCTACCCCAAGCATTTGGCTAATTTGGCGCTGAGAAAGCTCACCACCCAGAAGCTCATTGACGATATTAACGCGAGCCACCAATGCCTCACGCTCATCAGGTGTCATCAGCATGGTCAGTAGCATTTCGTGCTGCTCTTGCCGCACGGCTTGCTTAACCAGATCCAAAATCTGCTGCCAGTCACTGTAATCTGGGGTTTTCACTATATTTGTACTCGTTAAGTGATACACCAGCTTATTGTAGTGCAGCAAGTTAAGGAATCAATACTTAGTATTTAACTCGCTCGCTTTGAGAAACTGCCCCTTAACTCCCATTAGATCGCGGTAGTAGTTTTCAAACATCAAAATGTTCTGCACATAACCTCGGGTTTCAGCAAACGGAATAGCCTCAATGAACGCATAAACATCAAGCTGTCCTTGGCTGCGTCTCAGCCAAGTATCTACTCGGCTCGGTCCCGCATTATATGCAGCAAATGCTAAAATTCGATTTTGGTTATAACGATCTAGCAAGCTACTCAAATAACGACTACCAATTTCGATGTTTTTCCCAACTTGAAATAACTCATCGGGATTAGAGTAATTTAATCGATATTTTTTGGCTGTATAACGCGCCGTGTCTGGCATGATTTGCATAATGCCTCGTGCGCCCACTGGTGAGCGAGCATCGGCATTCATGGCGCTTTCTTGGCGTGCCAATGACATCAGTGTTACGGGGTCAATCCCATTTTTCTGACCATGGAGAGTAAATAAATGTTTGTGTACGATAGGAAAGCGTAACTGAGTATTGTCCCATAAGCTGGCTGAGATTGTGGCGGTAATCATCATTTGATACCAACCTGCATTTGAGGCATAAGCAGCCAGCATCTCTTTCTCTTTTTGAGACGCTCGGTCTAGCAACCAATTCCATTCGCTTCTTGCTGCTGCAAGTTTATCCAACATGAGCAATTCTTTGATCCGCTCTAACGCTTTTTGATGATCACGAATCCATTGCATATCCAGTTTAGTGGTGCTGGTAGGGTAAGTAATCGGGCGTTGTAACTGGTTAGCTGCTGCAATACTATAAAAGTTACGTTGACCCAACAGGTTATTTAAGCGTTGCTTACCCTCTTTTGATTTTCCAAGCGCAAGCTCACTACGTGCCAACCAATATTGCCAACGTGAAGAATTACGGTCGTGCTCAGGTAAGAGTGCAATCCAACTGGTTAACCCTCTCCAATCAGTATTACGCAACGCAAGGCGAGCTCTTGCTTCGATCAAGCGAACTTCCTTAGATTGTCGCGTAATTTCATCACGCCATTTGGCCAACAGACTGTCTTCTGTCTCCATCAAGCGCAGAGCAATAAAGCTACCGACCCGAATCTTTTGCTCCTTGCCCCATCCTTGCGCAGCGGCCACTTCATTGAATACTTTTTGCGCGGCCGCAGTGTTTTCTCTTGCCCATTTTTGCAGAGCTAACTCAGCCAACTGTTGATTGATCGCGTTTTTTGCCGCTTTACGACTATAGGCAAGTACACGTTCAGGTTTATCAAACAGCTCTAACATCCCCTGCCCTTGAGCTTGAGCTGCTTGAGATTTAAGTTGACGATTGAGATAGACAATCAATGAACGATTGCGCCCTTCAAAAGCTAATAATGCACGTTTAAGAACCCACTCATCATTGAGCCCGCCGACTTTGCGCCATTCATTAAATAGCGGATCACACGCATCCGCAATACTGGCACCGTTCATCCAAAGTTTTTGGGCACCTTCAAACGCTTCTTTACGCAAACCTGTTTGCGACTTGGCATAGTAATAATGACAACGATAGGTTTCTGTAATCGGCTCTTGGGTTTGAAATTGTAAAAATGTGGTCCATTTCTTACCTCTTGCGAGTGCGTCTAAATAGGGTGCAGCAGTACGTCCAGCGAACGGAAACTCCTGATGGCTATCAATAAAATTGCGCACAACAATCGGTGATTTGTTACCTATATCAATCAAAAAGACACGATAATCGAGATAAGGTGTTAACGGGTAATTGGCGATCTGTTTGCGAACGCCTTGATAGGCAGAAACATTTTTCTCATCTAACCAGCGTTGCGATTTCTCATACAGTGCTCTCTGCGCCTCTAAATCGAGCGCACTTGCAGCGGTAGAACTCACGGCGCATACCGTGCTTAGCATCAAGATCGAAATAAAACTACGCGACTTAAATAGTGTCTGGCACGTCATGAGATCTCATCCTTAAAATCAGTGTGATAACAAATTATTACGCGTAATCTCGCCTTAAATGTAAAGGTAAGTGAAGTAAACTTAACGCAAATAATGCAACATTTTATTGAATTTCCCACTATCGTGAACGATGAAATAACATTCTTGAATATTAATCAATTTATTCATCATTAACACCTTGGTTAATCAAGGTTAATTGTATTGGCTGAGCACAAAGAGTTCGCGCTGTACTCTCATTAGATAAGAAAGCGATTAAGAATTTTTTACACAAGATGAAATGCAGGCACTCTAGTAACAAAAAGTCGCTCTTTGATATAGAATAGCGATTTTATTCCGTTTGAAAGATTAGGAACGATCGGCAATGGCTGAATACGTATATACCATGTCTCGGGTGAGCAAGATTGTGCCACCCAAGCGTCAAATTCTGAAAGATATCTCCTTGAGTTTCTTCCCTGGTGCCAAAATTGGTGTTCTGGGCCTTAACGGTGCGGGTAAATCGACCCTGCTGCGTATCATGGCAGGCATTGACAAAGACATCGACGGTGAAGCTCGTCCACAACCGGGTTTAAAAGTGGGCTATCTGCCCCAAGAACCTAAACTGGACGAGAATAAAACCGTACGCGAAGTTGTCGAAGAAGCCGTTGCAGATGTGGCTTACGCACTCAAGCGACTTGATGAAGTTTATGCCGCGTACGCTGAGCCTGATGCAGACTTTGATGCTCTGGCTAAAGAGCAAGGTGAGCTCGAAGCGCTGATCCAAGCGAAAAACGGTCACAACCTAGATAACGCATTAGAACGTGCCGCCGATGCACTGCGTCTACCGGAATGGGATGCGCAAGTGAAATTCCTCTCTGGTGGTGAACGCCGCCGTGTGGCAATCTGTCGTCTACTGCTGGAAAACCCAGATATGCTACTGCTCGATGAGCCAACCAACCACTTGGATGCCGAATCAGTGGCTTGGCTAGAGCGTTTCTTAGTCGATTATTCAGGTACTGTGGTGGCGATTACTCACGACCGCTACTTCCTAGATAACGCAGCAGGCTGGATTCTAGAACTTGACCGTGGTGAAGGTATTCCATGGCAAGGCAACTATACCTCATGGCTAGAGCAAAAAGATGCTCGTCTAAAGCAAGAAGCCTCTCAAGAGAAAGCGCGCCAAAAGACCATTGAGAAAGAACTGGAATGGGTTCGCCAGAATCCAAAAGGCCGTCAGGCAAAATCAAAAGCGCGTATGGCACGTTTTGAAGAGCTGCAAAATACTGATCACCAAAAACGTAATGAAACCAACGAGCTGTTTATTCCGCCCGGTGAGCGCCTAGGTGACAAAGTGATTGAAGTGAAAAACCTCACCAAATCATTCGACGGTCGAGTGCTGATTGATGATCTCTCTTTCAGCATGCCAAAAGGTGCGATTGTCGGCATCATCGGCCCGAACGGGGCAGGTAAATCAACCCTATTCAAAATGCTGAGCGGTGTAGAAAAGCCGGATTCAGGCACCATAGAACTGGGTGATACCGTGAAACTGGCGTCAGTGGATCAGTTCCGTGACAGCATGAACGACAAACACACCGTGTTCCAAGAGATTTCCGAAGGTGCGGATATCATTCGTATCAACAACTTTGAAATCCCAGCTCGTGCTTACTGTTCACGCTTTAACTTCAAAGGTGTCGATCAGCAAAAAGTGATTGGTGAGCTGTCTGGTGGTGAGCGTAACCGTGTCCACTTAGCGAAACTGCTTAAAGCGGGCGGCAACGTACTGTTACTCGATGAACCTACCAACGATCTGGACGTCGAAACCCTGCGTGCTCTGGAAGAAGCGCTGCTAGAATTCCCAGGCTGTGCCATGGTGATCTCGCATGACCGTTGGTTCCTAGACCGTATTGCCACCCACATCCTAGATTACCGTGATGAAGGTAAAGTGAACTTCTACGAAGGTAACTACACCGAGTACATGGAGTGGCTGAAGCAGACGCTTGGCGCGCAAGCAGCAGAGCCTCACCGGATTAAGTACAAGCGCATTACCAAATAAAATACCGTCGGGTATCAAACTCAGAAAAGGTCGCCATGCGGCCTTTTCTTTTGCTCCACATAAACCGAGTTTGTGATTGAGTAAGCTTATTTCAGCATACATCCGGTGATTTAATGTACCCTTTGCTATGCTTGTCCTATCTATACGTCGTCTTTGTCAGAGAGAACGCCATGATCGAAAAACGTCGCTTTTCACGCATCCTGTATCAAGCGCCAGCCACCCTAAGCCAAGGCGATAAACAACTGTCGACTTGCATTCAGGATCTATCGCTGCACGGTTTGCTGCTCTGGTCAGAAGATGAGCCGAATTTAGATACTCACGCTTTAGTGGATGTGGTTTTTAGCCTACCAGAAAGCGATGTAACCATATCACTCACTGCAAAAATCATCAGCATCCAAGAGCGGATCATTCGAATGGCGATCAGCCATATTGATATTGAAAGTATTGCGCACTTACGTCGCTTAGTTGAGTTGAATGTGGGCGATGACAGCTTACTGCATCGGGACTTAGAGCATCTTTCTGATTTAGGACTGCATGAGTAATCCCAAGCCCAAATGGACTTGGGATGTTATTGACAGTGAGAGTGACGGTGAGAGGCGAATGATGCATTAACCTCTGTGGATCGCATCATTCGCTTGTTTGAGTAAGTTTTGGCTCTCATGCATAAACTGCTGTGAATAATCACCAAACCACTGGCTAACTCGTTCAAATTGAGCCACAAAACTCGCCTTATCTCCCGCGCTCACCAACTCAACCGCCTCGCTTAAGCAGCGATGAAAACGCTGGATCATCTCAATATTTTCTGGTGATGAGAGAATAATATCGCCATACAGATGGGGATCTTGCCCAAATAGCCGTCCGACCATGGCAAGCTCTAAACGGTAAATCGGTGAGCTGAGTTTCAGCAGTTGTGCCAAGTTCGGGTTCTCTTTGGTCAGATGCAAGCCATAAGCAAAGGAAGTGAAGTGACGCAGTGCTTGAATAAGTGTCATACCACGATCATGTTCAGCCGCATCAATCTGGCATAAACTTGCGCCCCAAATAGCAAACTGTTGCAAGAGCCATTGGTAGTGTTCATTGCCTCGACCATCACAGTAAACAATCACCTGCTTCGCTAAGCTTGGAACGTCAGGGCCAAACATAGGGTGCAGCCCAACCACAGGGCCTTTGTGTGCTTGTAGCATGGCGGCAAGCGGCTTGGCTTTGATTGAGGTGAGATCGCACAAAATGCAATCGTCCGGTAACTGGCGCAGCTTTTCGATAACACCGAGCGTTAAATGGATAGGTACCGTGACTACCACTAAGCCTGCATCACTGAGCAGTTCATCCGCTTTGTCCCAATCTTGGCTGCCCAGCACTTTGACTTGATAGCCAGAGAGTTTAAACATACGGCCAAATAGTCGCCCAAGCTGACCGTTACCACCAATTATCACCACGGAACGTAACTCCGGATTGAGGCATTTAAAGCCGGAGTCCTTTTCACTGGCGTAGGATTCACGCATGGTTCGGCGCAAAATATCTTCAATCAGTTGGGGCGGAACGCCTTTACTTTCCGCTTCCGCTCGACGTGAAGCGAGCATTGCCGCTTCACGATCGGGGGCATAAATCGGCAACCCATATCGACTTTTCACTTGCCCGACCTGCTCCACCAACGCCAGACGGCGGGCCAATAACTCCACCATCTGCTTATCGACTTCATCGATTTGGTCGCGTAACTGATTCAACTCTACGGCCATGTTCTATCCTTGTTATCCTTGCAAACGATTGTGCAAAAAGGGAATAAGTTCCTGATGCGCACGACGTAATAATGCCTCAGTCGTTGACCAATTTATACAGCCGTCAGTGATCGAGACTCCGTATTGCATCTTTTCACGAGGCAGATCCGAAGACTGATTTCCTTCATTGAGATGGCTTTCAATCATCAGGCCAATGATAGAGCGATTGCCTTCACGAATTTGATGAATCACATCTTCTGCCACCAATGGCTGACGGCGGTAGTCTTTACGTGAGTTCGCATGGCTACAATCCACCATCAAAGAGGGTTCCAAACGCGCTTTTTGCATCTCTTCTTCACATTCCGCGACAGAAACCGAATCGTAGTTGGTCTGTTTGCCACCACGCAAAATCACATGCCCATTCGGGTTGCCTTGTGTAGTGAGCAGTGCCACTTGTCCTTCGCGGTTAATTCCCATAAAGCGGTGACTGGATGAAGCGGCCTGCATGGCATTAATCGCCGTTGCCAAGTTACCATCCGTGCCATTTTTAAAGCCAATCGGCATAGAAAGGCCACTTGCCATCTCGCGGTGAGTTTGTGATTCCGTGGTGCGCGCACCAATCGCTGCCCAACTAAAAGTATCCGCCAAGTATTGTGGGCTAATCGGGTCCAACGCTTCGGTTGCCAGTGGGATTTCCATTTCGGCCAAATCGACCAAGAGTTGACGCCCAACATGCAGACCGTGTTCGATATCAAAACTACCATCAAGATGCGGATCGTTAATCAGCCCTTTCCAACCGACCGTGGTACGCGGTTTTTCAAAATACACGCGCATCACTATGTAGAGCTGGTCACTCAGCTGCGCCGAGAGTGCTTTGAGTTTTTTGGCGTACTCTTTCGCTGCATCCACATCATGAATTGAGCAAGGACCACAGACGATCAACAAACGAGGATCGCGTTTGTGGATAATGTCCGCCACCGTCTGACGTGACTCACGAATAAACTTACGCGCCTTGTCGCTGAGTGGAATCTTGGCTTTCAAGGCATCAGGGGTGATCAATATCTGTTCATCACTGATATTCACATCACTCAATTCACTTTTTTTCATCTCATCACCTGTAATTTATTATTTACACACCTAACAAGGCGAGCTAGAAACTTAAACAGAAAACACGTTAACAGGCTTTAAAAACAATGCAAGTGTAAATTTAAACCAACATTGACTGTAAATTTAAAATTACACTCATCATTTAATGACACTTGGCACACAAACTGGGGAATAAAGCGTGTTTTGTTCGCTTTGAGTATCTTAAAATAAGCCGTTTTTCCGCTCAGACGATGGACAAGTTATGGATCTCATCCTCTCATTACTGCAACAGATGTGTGTTTACCTTGTTCTCGCCTATATGTTGAGTAAAACGCCGATCTTCATTCCTTTACTTAACATTTCTGGTCGGTTTGACCACAAAATCAGTGTTTATGTTCTGTTTTCACTGTTTTGCATCATGGGCACCTACTTTGGCTTGCAGATCAATGATGCGATTGCCAATACGCGTGCCATCGGCGCTGTGATGGGAGGTCTGTTTGGTGGACCTGTGATTGGTTTTGCGGTTGGCCTCACCGGAGGCTTACACCGCTATACCTTAGGGGGATTTACCGATCTCGCCTGCGCGATTTCCACCACCGCTGAAGGTTTAATTGGCGGCTTGCTACACACCTATTTGCTGCGCAAAGGCAAAGGGAAATTACTGTTTAGCCCAAGTATTGTCTTTGCGGTCACCTTATTTGCCGAAATTGTGCAGATGCTGATCATCTTGGTCGTGGCTAAACCATTTGAACAGTCTTACGCGCTGGTTTCCACCATCGCCGCGCCAATGATCATCGCAAACTCAATCGGTGCCGCACTGTTTATGAGCATCCTGCTCGATCGCAAAACCATTTTTGAAGAGTATTCCGCGACGTTTTCACGCCGCGCTCTGAATATTGCCGAACGTTCTGTTGGTATCCTTGCTGCCGGTTTTAACCCAGAAAACGCCAACAAAATTGCCCGAATCGTGTATGAACAGACCAATGTCGGCGCGGTCTCGATCACCGATCGCGAAAAAATCCTCGCCTTTGTTGGGATTGGCGATGATCACCATAAACCCAATACACCGATCAGCTCGCAAAGCACGCTCGATGCGATTAATCGCAACGCCATCATCTATCTCGATGGCAAAGAGCATCCTTATCAATGTTCTTTGTCTCCGACCTGCAAACTGGGATCTGCGTTAATCATTCCGTTGCGAGCAGGCGATCGAGTGATCGGCACCATCAAGCTCTACGAGCCAAAACGTAAGCTGTTTTCCACCATAAATATGTCAATGGCACAGGGCATCGCCCAACTGCTATCCAGCCAAATTCTGTATGGCGAATATCAGCAAAAACAAATCCTGCTCTCGCGAGCGGAAATCAAACTCCTGCAAGCGCAGGTCAATCCGCATTTTTTGTTTAACGCACTCAATACCATCAGTGCGGTGATCCGCCGTGAGCCAGATAAAGCTCGCGAGCTGATTTTGCATCTGTCGCAATTTTTCCGCAGCAACCTCAAACAGAACGTCGAAACCGTCACTTTGCGTGAAGAGCTTGCCCACGTGAACGCTTACCTCACTATTGAAAAAGCGCGCTTTAGTGACAGGCTCGATGTGGAAATTGCGATTGATGATGCCCTGCTAGAACGTAATGTTCCCAGCTTCACTTTGCAGCCTTTGGTGGAAAATGCCATCAAACACGGCACCTCTAACCTGCTCGAAGCTGGCCAAGTGCGCATTTACAGTGAAATGGTTGAAGGGGGAATGCGCGTCGTAGTGGAAGACAACGCCGGGCTCTATCAGCCTCCGAGTGAAGATTATGATGGTTTAGGGATGCAAATTGTTGAAAAGCGCCTCACCAACAAATTTGGTCTTAAGTCAGGGCTACAGATTGAGGTCGCGCCACAAGAGTACACGCGAATGAGCTTTGTCATTCCACAGCAAGGCACTTACTAAGGGATTAACATGTTATCTGCTCTACTCATTGACGATGAACGCTTTGCCCGTGAAGAGCTCGCGGAACTCTTAGCGGAAAGTGGCCAGATTGAGGTCATCGGCCAAGCCAGCAATGCAATTGAAGGGTTGAAAAAAATCAATCAGCTCAAGCCGGATGTGGTGTTTTTAGATATTCAGATGCCGCAAATTTCGGGCATTGAGCTGCTAAGTATGCTTGACCCAGAGACCATGCCTGAGGTGGTGTTTGTTACCGCCTACGATCAATATGCGCTGCAAGCGTTTGAAGATAACGCGTTTGACTATCTGCTCAAGCCGGTCGACACCGAACGTTTAGCCAAAACAGTGCAGCGTTTGCTGCGCCAACACAAGAAAAGTGACTACTCACCACTGACGCAACCAAGCTTAGATCAGATCCCTTGCACGGGTTTAAACCGAATTGTGCTACTGCCGATTAATGAAGTGGAATTTGCCTACAGCGACATCAGTGGCGTCAATGTGCAGACTGCGCAGCAAAAAGCGACCAGTCAATTGACCTTGAAAGTGTTGGAAGAGAAAACCGCGTTAGTGCGCTGCCATCGCCAGTACTTGGTGAATTTGAAAGCGATTCGCGAAATTAAACTGTTAGAAAACGGGCTGGCGGAGATGATCACTCATGCAGGCCATAAGGTTCCGGTCAGCCGCCGTTATCTTAAAGAGCTGAAAGAGATGCTGGGATTTTACTGATCCCAGCTCCACTTCGATGAGCAAAACTATTCGGAGAACTGCTCGATTAAGCGCTGCATATTGGCTGACGCTTGCTGCCAACGCTCTGAGCGCTTCAGCTCACTGTAGCTAAGTTGCTGTTTTTTCAGCAGTGCTTCAGCTTGCGGCACTTCCATGATCGGTAGATGATCCAGCACTTCGACTGCCGCTTCACGCTTGTTACAGATCAAAATCATGTCACAACCCGCGACTAAGGCTTGGTGGGAGCGCTCAACTGGCCCCCCCATTACGGCTGCGCCTTCCATGCTCAAATCATCCGAAAATACGATGCCTTTAAAGCCGAGTTCTTCACGTAACACTTGTTTTAGCCAGTAGCTCGAACCGCTCGCAGGTTGAGCATCGTAATGCGGATACACCACATGCGCTGGCATCATGGCATCCAGCACTCCAGCCTCAATTTGCGCACGGAAAATCGCTATATCTTGCGCAATCGTCTCCCGCTCATCGTAAGGGGTTTCTAAATGCGAATCGGCAATCACCGCGCCATGACCGGGAAAATGTTTGCCTGTGGTCGCCATACCGACAGCTTTCATGCCGCGCAAAAAAGCACTGCTGTGCTTAAGTACAGTTTGAACATCTTCACCAAAAGCACGGTTGCCAATCGCTTTACACGCAAAGCCCATATCGAGCACAGGCGCAAAACTTAAATCGACATCGTGTGCAATCAGCTCTGCCGCCATCAACCAACCGCCCTGCTCAGCAAGCTCAACGCCATTCTCAGCACGCGCGTAATACTGCGCAGGGGGAATGCGAGAAAAGCCTTCACGGAAACGCTGCACGCGGCCACCTTCTTGATCGACACCAATCAAAATCGGTCTTTTCGCCGCTTGACGGATCGCTTTATTGAGTGCCAGCAATTGCTGGTTATCGTGATAGTTGCGACCAAACAGAATCACACCACCCACTGTAGGGTGCTGCAGAATTTCGCGATCTTCGGCACTCAGTTCGTAACCGGCCACATCCAACCAAAGCGGTCCCATGCTTGCTCCTTGAAAAAATTGGCAAAATTGTCACAAGCCACGAGGTTATTCAGTTTATTTTTCAATTACAATGCCTTTGTTTGAATATGACAGAGGGATAACCAAATGGCAGAACGCGAACTCTATATCGGTGTGATGTCGGGAACCAGTTTGGATGGTGTGGATACCGCTTTAGTGGCGCTGCAAGACGATAACATCGAACTGCTGGCTCACCACGACTACCCTATGCCTGCCGATCTTAAGCAGCGGCTGCTCAATGTCTGCATCGGCCAACCAACCACCTTGATTGCGATGGGTGAATTGGAGCACGATCTGGGCCATCTGTTCAGTGATGCTGTGCTGGCACTTTTGCAGCACAGTGGCTATCGTGCCGAGCACATCCGTGCGATAGGCTGTCATGGACAAACCGTGTTTCATCAGCCTACAGGCACCAAACCATTTACCATGCAAATTGGCGATGCCAACATTATCGCGGCGCGCACAGGCATTACGACTGTCGCCGATTTTCGGCGCAAAGATGTTGCGCTCGGTGGGCAAGGCGCACCGCTAGTTCCCGCGTTTCATCGCACGATTTTTCATGCTGAGCAATCGACTGTGGTCGTGCTCAATATCGGGGGGATTGCCAATATTTCGGTGCTCAAGCCCAATGGTGAAGTGGTGGGCTATGACACCGGCCCCGGCAATATGCTGATGGACAGCTGGTGCCAAAAGGAACGTAACCAGCCTTATGATAAAGATGCCCTGTGGGCCAAACAAGGCAGCGTGAATGCCGCATTACTTAGCCATTTAAAACAAGACCATTACTTTGCTCTGCCAGCTCCCAAAAGCACAGGCCGCGAGCTATTTAATCTGCCTTGGTTAGAAACGCAGCTCGCCACGTTTTCGGTTGATGCCACTGATGTGCAAGGCACCTTGTGTGAATTCACCGCGCAAACCATTGTTGAGCAAGTCACACCATTCGCCGAAGGGCCACAACCACAGCTTTTAGTGTGTGGCGGCGGTGCGCAAAATCCTTTACTCATGGAACGCTTACAAGCCTTGCTGCCAAGCTGGCAAGTTGCCCCAACTACCCAAATGGGCGTGGATGGCGATAATATGGAAGCCATGGCTTTCGCTTGGCTGGCACAACGGCGTATACACGGTTTACCCAGTAATTTGCCCGCCGTGACGGGCGCATCACGTCTTGCGAGTCTTGGCGTGATTTACTACCCCGATTAATCGCTACAGGAATTTTTATGACCAACGATGCACTTATTGCCGCGCTTTCTCATCTGGTTTCCGAAGGTCGTAACCCCGATACGATGGATATTGATTTGCTCTCGTCGCAAGAAATTGTCGAGCGGCTTAATCAACAAGACAAACAAGTGCCACTGGCGGTGGAAGCGGTATTGCCGCAGATTGCCCAAGCGGTTGATAAAATCACTGCCGCCTTCAAACAAGGTGGCCGCTTGATCTACTTAGGGGCAGGTACCAGCGGTCGTCTGGGTGTGCTGGATGCCTCAGAATGCCCACCCACTTTCGGAGTGAGCGATCAAATGGTGATTGGCCTGATTGCGGGCGGTAAAGAAGCCATGTTTACCGCACAAGAAGGGGCGGAAGATAACGCCACGCTGGGCGCACATGATTTACAGCAAATCGACTTTAGCAGCAAAGATGTGCTAGTCGGGATTGCGGCGAGTGGCCGCACACCTTATGTGATTGGCGCGTTAGAGTACGCCAATGATTTAGGCGCGACCACCATCGCACTCTCGTGCAACCCTGATTCTCCGATTGCCGAAATCGCCCAGATTGCCATTTCTCCCGTCGTTGGGCCAGAAGCACTAACCGGTTCAACCCGACTTAAATCCGGTACGGCGCAGAAATTGGTGCTCAATATGCTCACGACTGCGAGCATGATCCGTCTTGGTAAAAGCTATCAAAATCTGATGGTCGATGTCCGAGCCACCAACCGCAAGCTGATTGCCAGAGCGGTACGAATTGTCATGCAAGCGACCGATTGCCAACGCGAAGAAGCCGAAGCACTACTCAAAGAGAGCCACAACAACGCGAAACTGGCGATTTTGATGCATCTGACCGGCATGAACTATGAGCAAGCGACGGCGAAACTCTCGCAGTCGGATGGTTTCTTGCGCCGCGCCATGGAAGAGCACGAAGAGTAATTAACCAGAGCAAAACGAGAGCCCTATGGGCTCTCATGCTCATTATTGATTGTACTCATTCCAACCGCGCTGCCACTCCATACGAAAACGCTGCGCCTGCTCTGTACCTTCACAAATTCCTTCATAGTATTGACCGCTCAAGCCAATTTGATAAGCCACATCGGGGTTACAATATTGGTCTAATCCCTTTTGGTAGCCTTGTTCATAATCACCCAGTTTGGCAGAGCCGAGCGCCATTAAGCTTTTATAGCTCCTCTGGGTATGCCCGGTCACGGCATCCTGATAACCGATTTGATACCAGTTGCCCTCTTGTGCTAACTGCGACTCACTCGCGGCACAGCCGACAAGCAGTACAATACAGCCCATTACCATCCATTTTTTCATGTTTTACCTTGAGTTAAGCAAATGCATCTTGTTAATGAAACGAGCATGCCATTGAATAGCATAGCCTGCTACTCTATTTTCATGCTCGCGTCGTAGCTTCAAGTTAGAAGTGGGTATATTCAAAACCACTTATTTA
Source organism: Vibrio paracholerae (assembly GCF_037672085.1). Taxonomy (NCBI): domain Bacteria; kingdom Pseudomonadati; phylum Pseudomonadota; class Gammaproteobacteria; order Vibrionales; family Vibrionaceae; genus Vibrio; species Vibrio paracholerae. Next base: position 2,329,833 of record NZ_JBBHLM010000002.1, read on the forward strand.
GCTAAAACACCGCTTAATTCTCCACACGACCACTGACTCGGAAAGCCAGTGAAGCTCGCTTATTGATAAATTACTATCCACAGTGAGCTTAATTCATTAACAAAAGGACAAACGCTATGTTGTGGTTTCTTACCTGTGTCGTAGCCCTCGTTGGCGGTTACTTTATTTACGGAGCTTTCGTAGAAAAAGTATTTGGCATCAACGAAAAGCGTCAAACCCCTGCCCATACAAAAACGGACGGCGTCGACTATGTACCGATGTCCACCCCAAAAGTTTATCTCGTACAACTGCTGAACATCGCCGGTGTTGGCCCTATTTTTGGTCCAATTATGGGTGCGCTGTACGGTCCAGCCGCCATGCTGTGGATCGTAGTTGGCTGTATCTTCGCGGGTGCAGTACACGACTACTTCTCAGGTATGCTTTCTATCCGTAACGGTGGTGCTTCGGTTCCATCCATCACGGGTCGTTACTTAGGCAATGGCGCTAAACATTTTATGAACATTTTTGCCATTGTGTTACTGCTTCTGGTTGGTGTGGTATTCGTTTCAGCCCCTGCTGGCATGATCACTAACCTGATTAACCAACAAACGGACTTAACCGTCAGCATGACCACCATGGTCGTGATCATCTTCGCTTACTACATTCTGGCGACTATCGTTCCTGTTGATAAAATCATCGGCCGTTTCTACCCACTGTTTGGTGCGCTACTGATTTTCATGTCGGTTGGTTTGATGACGGCGATTGCGTTCTCTTCTGAGCACCAAGTGTTGGGCGGATTTGAAATCAGCGATATGGTGAAAAACCTCAACCCGAATGACATGCCTCTGTGGCCAGCTCTGTTCATCACCATCGCGTGTGGTGCTATCTCTGGCTTCCACGCGACTCAGTCTCCGCTGATGGCACGCTGTATGGAAAATGAGAAGAACGGCCGCTTCGTGTTTTACGGCGCGATGATTGGCGAAGGTATCATTGCCCTTATCTGGTGTACTATTGCTCTCTCTTTCTTCGGCTCACTGGAAGCGCTGTCTGAAGCGGTGAAAAATGGTGGCCCAGGTAACGTGGTTTACGGTGCTTCTTTTGGCCTGCTGGGTGTGTTTGGTGGTGTAATTGCTTTCCTTGGCGTGGTGATCCTGCCTATCACTTCGGGTGATACCGCATTCCGCTCAAGCCGTTTGATCTTGGCTGAGTACTTCAACATGGAGCAGAAGACCCTACGTAACCGCCTGCTGATGGCTCTGCCTCTGTTCGTTATCGGTGCAGTGCTGACTCAAGTCGATTTCGGTATCATCTGGCGCTACTTCGGTTTTGCCAACCAAGCGACCGCAGTCATGATGCTGTGGACAGCCACCGCTTACCTGATGCGCCACAACAAACTGCACTGGATCTGTACGGTACCTGCGCTGTTTATGACTACCGTGTGTATCAGCTTCATCCTCAACAGCAGCACGCTAGGCTTTGGCTTACCAATGCAAATTTCAACCATTGCAGGTGTACTGGCTTCTCTGGGTGCTCTAGCTTACGTAGCGAAAGTATCAAAAGGCAAAGGGGAAACCGATCTTGCCGATGAAGATAAACCGCAAGGCGTAACGAAAACCGCTTAATCTCGACGCTTCAATCACCTGATTTAAAACGAAAATGGCTCCCAATCTGGGAGCCATCTTTTTATGCGATATTCCTTTGCAAAGAAATGGCAAAGAAACCATCCATCTTAGATTCACAAGATAGATGGCGAAATGATTAGTCGACTTGCTTAATTTGCAGCTCTTTAGGCACTTCAAAGAACATGTTCTCTTCGCGGCCAAGCACCTCTTCTACCGAGGTTGCGCCGAGCGCTTTGATGCGATCCAAGATTTGGTTTACCAACTCTTCTGGTGCCGAAGCGCCCGCAGTCACCCCAATTAACTGCGCAGCAACGAACCACTCAGGGTCGATATCCTGTGGGCAGTCAATCAAGTAACCGGGAGTGCCCAACTTCTCAGCCAACTCCTTTAATCGGGTCGAATTCGATGAGTTTTTCGAGCCCACCACCACCATCACATCGACTTGCTCAGCCAAAATACGCACCGCATCTTGACGGTTTTGGGTGGCATAACAGATGTCATCTTTACGCGGACCTTGGATTTTAGGAAATACACGGCGCAGTTCATCAATCACATCCGCCGTTTCATCGACTGACAACGTGGTTTGGCTCACGTAGTGCAGGTTACTTGGATCTTTCACCTTAGTTTGCAGTGATACGACATCTTCCGGCTTTTCGACCAGATACATGCCGCCTGTATCACTGGCATACTGCCCCATCGTGCCTTCCACTTCAGGATGGCCAGCATGACCAATCAACACCACTTCCATATGTTTACGACTGGCACGCGCCACTTCCATATGTACTTTAGTCACCAGTGGACAAGTCGCATCAAATACCGTCAGTGAACGCTCTTTCGCTTCTTGGCGAACCGCTTGCGACACGCCATGAGCCGAAAAAATCACAATGTTATCGTCGGGAACTTCATTTAATTCCTCAACAAAGCGGGCTCCACGCTGCTTTAACCCCTCGACCACAAAGCGGTTGTGCACCACTTCATGACGCACATAAATCGGCGGCTGATAAAGCTCCAGCGCACGCTCAACAATGCTGATCGCGCGATCCACACCCGCGCAGAAACCGCGAGGGTTGGCTAACAGTATTTTCATTGGTTTGCTCATTGCTAGTCGTTATGGTTGGCTATTGTAAGGAAACTCACTCAACAGACAAGATCTCAACATCAAAGGTGATGTCTTGCCCTGCCAATGGGTGATTGAAATCGACAGTAACTGAGTCACCGGCAATCTCCGTGATGATTCCGGGAATTTCCATTCCGTCAGGGCCACTGAAAGCCATAATGGTTCCGACCTCTAACTGCAGATCGCCACCAAGAAACTTACTGCGATCCATGTAATGGACATGATCTGGATTGGGCGCCCCAAACGCATCTTGCGCCGCTAAAGCGACCGATTTTTTCTCGCCCGGCAACATTCCGAGTAAACACTGCTCGAAATTGGGGCTCAGGCTACCATCGCCCATCACTAGCTTGGCAGGTTTTCCTTGATTATGGGTACTGTCAGCAACAGAGCCATCCTTAAGCTTGATCGTAAAATGCAGGGTAACTGCAGAGTTAGAGGCAATAGGGTTCACGTTATCACTACCTTGTTATTGTTTAACGAACGCCGCTTCAATTTAGCGGAGACGGGCGGGCGCTGATGCCAGCCTTTATAGTAAAAAGCGCCCTCCGAATCAACGGACGGCGCTTGTGGTTATTTGCCGCAGTGTCTTTGCTTTACGGCGCAATGCAGAGCACTAAGACTGACTTGGCGCACTTTTCTTAGCGCGAAAACCATCGAGAATAATCATCGCTGCACCGATACAGATCGCACTATCCGCCAGATTGAACGCTGGCCAGTGGTAGGTTCCCCAGTAAAAATCGAGATAATCGACCACAAAACCATGCACGATGCGATCAAACACATTGCCCGAGGCACCGCCAATGATCAGCGCATAAGCAATATTGTTCCACTTATCACTCGCCGGAAGACGACGCATCCAGTAAGCAAGCATGCCAGTGACCACAAAGGCAATACCCGTAAATAGCCAGCGCTGCCACCCTTCCTGATCGCTCAGAAAGCTAAAAGCAGCGCCATAGTTATGCACATACAGCAGGTTAAAGAAAGGCAGCACCTCAATACGGTTTGCCCAACCATAGCCCATGTTATCCATCACAATTAACTTGATCGTGATGTCAGCAATGAACACCAGAAGCGCCAGCCACAGCCAGCGCAATCCAGATTGTTTAAGAGTCTGAGACGAATTCGACATGATGGTTAGCCTAAGTTACGCAAACTTGCGTACTTCGCCTTCACCCTCAACGTTAGACACGCAGCGACCACAAATGGTGGTGTGGCCTGCAATCGTGCCTACATCAGGGGTGTGGTGCCAACAGCGATCGCACTTCTCAGCTTCAGTTTTGTTCACTTGAACAAACAAGCCATCGATATCGGTCGCCTGTGCAGCCTCGCTCTTCTCAGCCAGTGGTTTCACCACGGCTTTTGAAGTCAGCAGCACGAAACGCAGCTCATCGCCCAGTTTCGCTAGCTTACTCGCCAATACATCATCAGCAAACAGCACCAATTCCGCTTGCAGTGAACCGCCGATCAGTTTTTCGTTACGAGCGTTTTCCAGCAGTTTGTTAACTGAGCCACGCACTTTCTGAATATCATTCCAGAATGCATTATTTAGCTCTTCGCCTTCTGCCAAACCAAACAGGCCATCAAACCATTCCGTGGTAAACACGAACTTGTCACGTGCGCTGCCGTCAGCTTGCTGCGCTGGCATTGCGTTCCAAATTTCATCAGCGGTGAATGACATGATAGGCGCCATCCAACGAACCAGAGCTTCCACAATGAAGAACAAAGCGGTTTGACAGCTACGCTGTGCATGACCACCACGTTTGGCTGTGTATTGACGGTCTTTGATCACATCCAGATAGAATGAACCCATCTCGATTGAGCAGAAGTTCATCAAACGCTGTACCACTGCGTGCAGGTTGTAATCCTGATACGCTTGAATGATCTCTTGTTGCGCGGCCAGTGCGCGACCAACAGCCCAACGATCCAATGCCACCATTTCTTCAGCAGGAATAATGTCAGTAGTTGGATTAAAGCCATTCAGGTTCGCTAAGAAGAAACGGGCGGTGTTACGAATACGACGGTACGCATCCGCAGAACGCTTGAGGATCTCATCCGATACGGCGACTTCACCAGTATAATCAGTTGACGCCACCCATAGACGCAGAATATCCGCACCCAGCTTGTTGGTCACATCTTGTGGAGCAACCACGTTACCGATCGACTTCGACATCTTGCGGCCTTGGCCATCAACCACGAAACCGTGCGTCAATACTTCTTTGTACGGCGCTTTGCCTTTCATCGCCACAGAAGAGATGAGAGATGATTGGAACCAGCCGCGGTGTTGGTCAGAACCTTCTAGGTACATGTCCGCTTCTGCGCCGTTGAATTCTTGACGTGCATCCACAACCGCAGAGTGAGTCACTCCTGAGTCAAACCATACATCTAGCGTATCCAGCACTTTTTCATAGTTGGCCGCATCTTCAGCGCCAAGCAGTTCCGCAGTATCGAGATCCCACCATGCTTGAATGCCTTTTTGCTCAACCAGCTGTGCTACTTTCTCAATCAGCTCAGCGCTGTTTGGGTGCAGTTCAGCGGTTTCTTTGTGCACGAACAGTGCAATGGGCACGCCCCAAGTACGTTGACGAGAGATACACCACTCAGGGCGACCTGCCACCATACCTTCAATACGACTTTGACCCCAATCCGGCATCCAATGTACGCCCTTGATTGCCGTCAGAGCTTGTTCACGTAGACCCGCTTGTTCCATAGAGACAAACCATTGCGGTGTCGCACGGAAGATGATCGGCGTTTTATGACGCCAGCAGTGTGGGTAGCTGTGCTCATACGCGTGATGATGCAACAACGCGCCTTTTTCTTTCAGTACTTCCAACACAGAATCGTTGGCTTTAAATACGTGTTGACCCGCAAACAGCTCAGTGTCTGGCAGATATACGCCGTTTGAACCCACAGGGTTTGCCACTTCCAAACCGTACTGTTGACCAACGGCAAAGTCTTCTTGACCATGACCTGGTGCAGTATGTACCACACCGGTACCAGAATCGGTCGTCACGTGATCGCCTAAAATGGCAGGCACAGTGAAGGAGTAGAATGGATGTTGGAACGCTACCAATTCAAGATCGGCACCAGTTGCGAAACCAAGGTTATGGAAGTGTTCAATGCCCGCGCGATCCATCACCGATTTTGCCAACTCAGAGGCGACGATAATGCGCTCTGGTTGCTCACCTTCAACTTGGATCAGTACGTATTCTAAATCTGCACGCAGACATACCGCGCGGTTAGCCGGCAGTGTCCAAGGTGTGGTTGTCCAGATCACAATCGACACATCGCCTTTGCCTTCATGGCCAGCAGCCAGACCAAACTTAGCCAGCACAGCGGCTTCATCAGCGGCTTTAAAACGAACGTCAATCGAAGGAGAAACTTTGTTTTTGTACTCCACTTCTGCTTCAGCCAATGCTGAACCACAGTCAGTACACCAGTGAACCGGTTTAAACCCCTTCAGCAAGTGGCCATTGTCGGCAATTTTGCCAAGCGCACGGATGATGTTGGCTTCGGTCACAAAATCCATGGTGCGATAAGGCTTATCCCACTCACCAAGAACACCAAGGCGCTTAAAGCTCTCTTTTTGGCCTTCAACTTGGCCTGCGGCGTATTCGCGACATTTTTCACGGAACTCGGCCGCGGTGACTTTCTGCCCCGGCTTGCCCACTTTCTTTTCTACCATCAATTCAATAGGTAGACCGTGGCAATCCCAACCCGGAATGTAAGGCGCATCAAAACCTGAAAGAGTTTTGGATTTAATAATGATGTCTTTAAGAATCTTATTCAGAGCGTGACCAATATGAATGTCACCGTTGGCGTATGGAGGGCCATCGTGCAATACGAAAGATTTTTTGCCTTTTTTAGCCTGACGGATCGCACCGTACAGGTCTTCTTGATACCAACGTTGCAGCATTTCTGGCTCGCGTTTGGCCAGATCGCCGCGCATTGGAAACCCTGTTTCAGGTAAGTTCAGGGTATCTTTATAGTCACTCATCGATTCTTAATTCCGTTATATTGGGCGAAGTTAGACATGTTGTTGTTGGGTGGAATAAACCGAACAATCTTTAAGCTGACGCAGCCACACCCGAGCTGCTTCAGCATCCAATTCAATTTGTTGCTTTAACGCCTCAAAAGAGGCGAATTTGCGCTCATCACGTAATTTATGTAACAGCGCGACTTCCAATTGCTTACCGTACAGGTTGCCTTGAAAGTCAAAAAAGTGCACTTCTAGTTGCTGACGAATACCATCAACTGTCGGACGATTACCGATATTGGCTACGCCACCGATAGGCATTTGGCCTACACCATAAGCTTCTACCACATACACACCAGAAACCGGAGAGACACAACGTTTCAGCGGGATATTGGCCGTGGGAAAACCTATAGTACGTCCGAGTTTTTGACCATGCGAGACACGGCCACTGATACTGTAATCACGTCCTAGCATAGTAGCGGCACTACTCAATTGGTCAGCCGCTAAAGCTTCACGAATCGCGGTACTGCTTACACGCAGTTGTTGTAAACAGAAGCTTTGGGTACTGACGACTTCAAAACCTAAGGTTTGTCCTGCTTGCTGTAGCAGCGCAAAGTTGCCTTTACGCTCTTTACCGAAGCAGAAATCATCGCCAACCACCAGAAACTTAACACCCAAACGGGTCACCAACAAGTCACGAATAAACGCTTGAGCGTCCAATTGAGCAAAATGATGATTGAAGTTGATGCACAGCAGGCGATCGACGCCCAATTTACTCAGTTGAACAAACTTATCGCGCAGGCGAGTCAAACGCGCTGGCGCTTGTTGTTTGGCAAACAACTCTAAGGGCTGAGGTTCAAAAGTCATCACCACCGAAGGCAAACCCATCTGCTGGGCACGCTGCACCACCTGACTGAGCACTTGTTGATGACCAAGATGAACACCGTCAAAGTTACCAATCGTCAATACACAGCCGTGATGGCGAGATTGAATGTTATGAATACCGCGTATTAATTCCATCGGAAGATGCTTAAAACCTATATTTTCATTCTCATGGTGCGAAACTGGCGGATTATACCTAAAGCTCGCTACTCTGTCGCCGCTTTTAGATCTTTGAGACGAACACCCAGTAACAGCAAAATAGCCAGATAAGATGCCACACCAAGACCAATCAAACCTGTCAGCGTCAATGCACGCTGACTGATTCCCCAGCTCAGCCATGTAGCCATAGTGTCTAACTGCCACAAAAGCGCACCAGTCATTACCGCTCCCGCCATCACTAGCCGTGCAATAAACCACACGGTTTTGCGAGTCAGATGATAAACACCTTGTAAGTGCAAACCACGATAAAGCAGTGCCATATTAAGGAAAGCGGACATCGAAGTCGCGACCGCCAAGCCAACATAACCGTAAAACCACGCAAAGATCGCGTTAAGTACGATGTTACTGACCATAGCGATAATTCCGTAACGTACGGGGGTTTTCGTATCTTGACGTGAGTAATATCCCGGCGCTAACACTTTGATCAACATAAAGCTGAGCAGGCCAGATGAATAAGCGAGTAACGAATAGGACGCTTGCTCTACATCGCTTGGAGTAAATTCCCCGCGCATAAACAGCACCATCAGCATAGGTTTTGCAAGTACCATCAACCCCAGCATGGCAGGAATGCCGAGAAACGTAACCATGCGGATGCCCCAATCCATGGTGTGGACAAAGCCATCACTGTGCGCATCGACATGTTTCCGCGATAAGGCAGGCAAAATCACTGTGGCAATCGCAATTCCAAATAAACCGAGGGGGAATTCCAGTAAGCGATCCGAATAATAGAGCCAACTGATCGAACCGGTTTGCAGAAAACTGGCCACGAAGGAGTCAAATAACAAGTTGATTTGACTGACCGATACTCCAAACAGTGCAGGAATCATCAGTGTGCGAATTTTCACCACCCCAGGATCTTTCCAGCCCCATTTAGGCCTAACCAGCACTCCAGCCTTGATCAAAAATGGCAGTTGAAATAAAAACTGGACTAAACCACCTAAAAACACGCCTATTGCTAAGCCCACTTCCGGCTGTTCTAGATTTGGCGAGAGGTACCAAGCACACAGAATCATCATCACGTTCAAGAAAACTGGCGTGAAAGAGGAGACGGCAAACTTACCTAAGGTGTTTAAAATTGCCCCAGACAAGGCAACAAAGGTGATAAACCACAAATAGGGAAAAGTAATCTTAAGCAGCAGGCTCGCTAACTCAAACTTTCCTGCTGCAGGGCCCCCATTCAGCCAGTCTAAGAACCAACCTGCGCCAAATAATGCGGTGACTGCGCCAGAGCCGAGCACGCCAATTAGCGTCACTATGGTCACTAAAACACCGAGAGTTCCCGACGCTCGCGCAATCAAATCTCGAGTTTTATTCATATCACCCGAGGCGTGATATTCGGTTAATACCGGGACAAAGGCTTGAGAGAAGGCCCCTTCTGCAAATAATCGGCGTAAAAAATTGGGAATTCGGTTGGCAAAAAAGAATACGTCAGCACTGGCACCTGCGCCCATCAAATTGGCCACAACCACATCGCGCACTAAACCTAAAACACGAGAAATCAAAGTCATAGCACTTACAATGATGCCAGACTTGAGTAAGCGTTTACTCACGGTAACCTCGAACAAAGAGTCAAAACCACATTATCTGATTCGAAAGGATAAGAATGTCATAGTGAGATCAGATAAGTATTAGCATTGGTAAAAAAATGCTGATAGAATCCCCGCCATCTTAACCGCGAAGGCTCTTCGATACCAAGTTTGTTTGGTCCAGTTGGGTTTTTGCACAAATCATTTGACATTAAAGAGCAAATCGGGGATATTTCCCGCCCTTAAAATGTCACCGAACTAAGTTTTTGGGAGTTAGACCCTTGGCAAATAACAAATCTGCTAAGAAGCGCGCTATCCAAGCTGAGAAACGTCGCCAGCACAATGCTAGCCGTCGTTCTATGATGCGCACTTACATGAAGAAAACTGTTGCTGCAATCGCTGCTGGCGACAAAGAAGCTGCAACTGCTGCATTCGCTGTAGTTACACCAATCCTAGACCGCATGGCGACTAAAGGCCTTATTCACAAGAATAAAGCAGCTCGTCACAAGTCTCGCTTCTTTGCTGCTATCAACGCTCTGTAATAGAGTTTGATCTTCAGCAACAAAAAACCGGCCTATGCCGGTTTTTTTATACCTTTTTTCAATCACCCTACTGATTCGCCTGACAATAAAGACGGTGCAACAGTTCAATCATTGCCTTCACTTCTGTACTGCTCAGCGTATAAAACACGGTTTGTGCTTCTTTACGTGTGTTAACTAAACCATCACGACGTAGCCATGCTAAATGTTGAGATAGAGCAGATTGGCTGAGTTCCAAACGGCTACTGAGCTCACCTACCGACAGTTCATTGTCCAGTAACATACACAAGATTTGCAATCGCCGCTCATTGGCCATCGCTTTGAGCAAAACTACCGCTTTGGCAGAATTTTTTTCCATCTCTTGGAGATTCATTGGTGCACCCCTTTAAATACGGCATTTTAATTCCAACCCATTCATTCACTTTTCTCTGTCGTTCTAATCACCGATATAGTAGTTCGGTTGAGTGATCATGATGGGTTGAAACGGTGAAAGCGGAGAAAAATCGCTGATAGTGATAAAAAACTAATCAAGAACGCTAGTTTATTGTTTTCACTTATCATTGGATAGTAACCAAAGACTTAATAGTGATAACTATTCACAAAAATAAGTTAGTAAAATCAGCATCACAGACATTTTTTACTGCCGGATGCTGGATCATGCGTTCCGCGAAGATGACATAATACTCCTCTTTAATCTCATCCACATGTCCGATGAGTTTCAATGATGAATCCGAATCTACTTCTGAGACATAAAAAGAGGGGGCCATAAACACCGCATCGCTGTGATAGATGGCAAACGCTTTCATCAAAGCCGAGTCGTCAAATTCACCGAGAATATGCGGTTGTAGCCCTTGGCGATCAAACCACTGGCGCACTTTGCGCCCCATTGCGGTTCTGCTTCCAGGAACTAACAATTTTTTACTCTGCAACACGGCGGGAAATGGAGCCAGATCCACTTCACCAAAGCTGAAAAAGCTCATGCGGCTTTCACCGAGTTTTTTACTAAATAAGCCGGGACTTTGGCTCGAATCCACTGGGCAATCGGACAAAATCATATCTAATTTATGCTGTGCTAACTGTTCTAACAACATCTCATGAGTCGATTCAAAACAGCGTAGATGGATCCGATTATCACCAGGTACTGAGGTCAACAATATTTTGCTGACCAATCTTTTGGATAAAGCATCCGCGACCCCTACATCAAACAGCAGGTTTGAGCGCTGGCTATAGTTGACGATATCCAACATTTCATAGCTCAAGCCAAACATACGATCGGCGTATTTAAAAACCAACTGCCCCAATTCAGTCGGCTCAATACTGCGACCATTACGTTTCGTCAACTTACCATCAAGTCGATCTTCTAAAGCTTTAATCTGCCCAGTCACGGTTTGTGGCGTTAAAAACAGAGCATCGGCCGCTTTGGTCACCGAGCCTTGTTTGCACACCATCCAGAAATAATAGAGGTGGTTATAGTTAAGATGAGACATGAAATCGACTGCCCGATAGAAATAACGCTTTCCTTATAACAGATGCGATCTTTTACAACAACGATTTCGGATAAACCGAAACAATCAGCCGTTTAGTTATAATTTTTCATCAACAAAAACACGCACTGTCATAAACCGATAGAACCCGAGGCCTATCGACAAGCTCATTACACAGTTTGTCACGCCCCAACCTCAAAGTGACATCAACTACATAATCATTATAAAACAATAAGATAATATAATTTCCATCTCCTAACTTTTAAGTAAACTGCAATATTGATGAATAACTCATCAGTTAAACTCAAATGTCATATTAGTGAAATATTTCCTCTCTACCATGAGCCTCGAATTCAACAATCGACCGAACCCTTAACAACGGTCCACGGAGAAAATAATGATAACCCAAGCAACTTCCCCTGCAGCGCCGATTTCGCTGACCACGAAAGGCCTACGTTGGGCAAACTTGGCTTTCATGCTGTATTTACTACTTCTTGCAGTCGCTATGGTCGGCAGCGGTTTTAAATGGGCGACCGGCGATCAAGCCAAAGTTCTATTTGAATTTGCTTCACACCCTGTTGCGGGATTAATGATTGGTTTAGTGGCTACGGCACTGATTCAATCCTCAAGCACGGTTACCTCGATTATTGTTGGTCTCGTTGCTGGTGGTTTACCGGTTGAAACCGCGATTCCTATGGTGATGGGGGCCAATATTGGTACTACTGTGACCAATACTCTAGTCAGCGTTGGCCATATGCGCTGTAAAGAAGAGTTTCGCCGAGCTTTCGCCAGTGCCACTATCCACGATTTTTTCAACCTTCTCGCGGTGCTGATCTTCCTACCTTTAGAAATGATGTTTGGTATTTTAGCCAAAGTATCACATTGGTTTGTTTCGCCTCTGCTTGCAACTGGCGATATGAGCATGAATGGGCTGGATTTTATCAAGCCGATCACCAAACCTGTTATCAGCGGGTTAGAAAGCCAATTGTCCGTATTCGGAAATACTTGGGGGGGGATTGCGCTTATCGTATTGGGTATTGCGACTATTTTCGTTGCCATTACGGTGATGGGCAAACTGATGAAGAGTTTGATGGTTGGCCGTGCACGTGAAATTCTACAAAATGCCATTGGCCGAGGCCCACTACACGGTATTGCTTCAGGTACGGTGGTAACGGTATTAGTTCAATCATCCTCAACCACAACCAGCTTAATGGTTCCTCTCGTGGGTTCTGGCGTGCTGAAAGTGCGTGAAATCTACCCATTTACCCTAGGTGCGAACATTGGTACTTGTATCACCGCTCTGCTCGCCGCAACCGCAGTCTCAGGTGAGTTTGCCGTGTTTGCACTGCAAATTGCACTGGTGCACTTAAGCTTCAATTTAATGGCCACTGTTTTGATTTACGGTATTCCTTTCTTGCGTGAGCTGCCCATTAAAGGGGCTGAGCTCATCTCAACTTGGGCTTGCAAGAGCAAAATGGTGGTGGTGTGTTACTTATTGGGTGTGTTTGTCGTGATCCCCGGCAGTATTCTTGCCCTGACAGCTTAAACGAGATCGTCCAAATACAAAAAAGCTCCCGACATTCGGGAGCTCTTTTAATATAAAACCCATCAAACTGTACCGCACAAAAACGGCGTTAAACTGAAAATGGGTATTGAATAGGATCGTGGAACTGATATCCGGTCACTTCAAAATCATCCAAAGTAACCCAAGTTTCCAAATCATGCAGTGTTTTGATTTTTGGATTGATATGGAACTGAGGCGCAGGGAATGGCTCACGCTTTAGCTGCACATCGCGCATCAATTCGAGTTGATCTTGGTAAATGTGCGCATTGACGATCTTGTGATACGCCAAGCCCGGCTTTTTCCCTGTGATCTGCGCCATCAGCGCAAGGAACACATAAACCTGTACCATGTTGAAATTCAAACCCAAGGGCACATCACATGAACGCTGAGTACTATTGAGATACAAGGTATCCCCCAGCAATGAAAAATGATGACTGTACATGCAAGGGCGCAAACACCCCATATGAAATTCACCCGGATTGTAGAAGTTAAGGATTTCACCTCGGTCATCAACGCCACGACTCAAATCATCGACAATCTTTTTCAACTGGTCAATATGCCCCCCATCAGGCTTAGCCCAAGCTCTACCCTGAACGCCATACACGCGTCCCATGTCATCCTCACCTTTACGGTAAGGATTGTTTAGCCACGCTTGGTTTAAATTGGCATTAGCATCCCAGGTTTTGGTACCTAATTGGCGAAAATCCGCCGCATTATCGTAACCACGAATATAGCCGAGCAACTCGGCTACGGCAGCTTTCCAAAAACTCTTGCGCGTAGTCACTAGAGGAAACTGATTGTTGCCCACATCGTAGGTCAAATCGGCATTAATCACGGTCAAACAACGCTTGCCCGTTCGTTCATTTTCAACCCAAACACCTTGTTCGACGATGCGCTGACAAAGATCTAAATACTGTTTCACCTAACTACCCTATTTTGCTACTACACGGTCTTGATACAAACCGCGCTTGTAAGACCAAACCATCATCAAAATACCGATGATCACCATAGGTAACGAGAGGATTTGCCCCATTGAAATGAAGCCACCAAACAGCCCCAGTTGAGCATCTGGCTCACGGACATATTCCACAAGGAAGCGGAATGTGCCATATCCAGCTAGAAACAGTCCTGATACGCTGCCTAGCGGACGAGGTTTACCAATAAACCAATTGAGAATAAAGAACAGAACCACGCCTTCTAAGGCGAATTCATAAAGCTGTGAAGGATGACGCGGCAGTGGGCCACCATTAGGGAATACAAAGGCCCAAGGCACATCCGTCACTCGTCCCCAAAGTTCGCTATTCATAAAGTTACCGATACGCCCCATTCCCAAGCCGAATGGCACTAAGGGGGCAACAAAATCGGCCACACCAAAAAAGGTGCGTTGGTTTCTGCGCGCGTACCAGAACATGGCAGTGATCACACCCAATAAGCCGCCGTGGAAGGACATGCCGCCAGTCCACACTTTGAATAAATAAAGAGGGTCAGCAAGGAACAGATCAAAATTGTAGAAGATCACATAACCAACTCGGCCACCGATCACTACACCTAAAAAGCCAGCAAATAACAAGTCAGAGACTTGCTCGCGTGTCCAACCACTGCCCGCGTGATCCGCTCGGCGATTGGCCAACCACATAGCAAAAAGGAAACCCACCAAATACATCAAGCCATACCAGCGCACCGCTAGAGGGCCGATCGAAAACAATACGGGGTCAATATTGGGAAACTGCAGATAACCCTGAGGCATAACAAACCTTCTCTATAAACAATGAGTATTACTGGAACAACATGGTCACAGCGACGCACATTAAAAAAATGGCAAAGAATCGCTTAAGCCTTGCTGTTGGCATTTGGGTGGCAAGTTTAGCGCCAATTCGCGTGGTAAGCATCGATGTTGTAGCAATCGCTAACAATGCAGGTAAATAAACATAACCAAGGCTGTATTGTGGCAAGTTCTCCACTTGATAACCGTGCAAAATAAAACCAATCATGCCCGATATCGCAATCGCAAAACCACAGACCGATGAAGAACCTATCGCCTTTTTCATTTCAATGCCATGTCGATTCAAAAAAGGCACCGATAAAGAACCACCGCCAATACCAGCCAAACTTGAGATCACCCCAATTCCGGTACCGCACAAGGTGGTAATCCATGCACTTGGCATTGGATGATTTTGCAATGCACGTATCGAACGGTACATCTGCACACTCAAACAGAGCACAATGACCCCGAACACTTTGGGTAAATATTGGCTTGGGATCCACTCTGCAACCACTGAGCCTAAAAACCCACCGACCACTACACCCGGCATTAACCATTTCACGACGAAAACATCGACATTGCCCAGCTTTAAATGGTTTAACGCCGAGGAAGCTGAAGTGAGTATGATCGTCGCTAATGATGTGGCCAACGCAAGCTGCATCACAATCTCAGTCGAGATGCCAGCATAAGGCAGTAAAAACAGTAGAGCGGGGACCACCAGTAAGCCACCACCAATGCCTAATAAGCCAGCAAGCACACCCACCACTGCCCCTAACAGCAGCAGTATAGCTAAGAGTTCAATATTCACATTTTGTTCCTATTTTTTGCCTGCACGGACAAAACCTGCAAAACCGTGTTTTTCGATATAGGCGAGCATCATGTTGTAGATTTCTCGTCCATAAGGTTGGCTTAATGCCTGCTCAGCGAGCTCGGTTAATTCCGCCAGTTCAGAGTGTCGCACCAGATATTTCACTTTAGCAACGTTAGACGTGTTCATACTTAAAGTGGTGTAGCCTAACCCTATCAACAGCAAAGCACCAATCGGATCTCCCGCTAACTCACCACAGACACACACGGGTATTTGATGGGTAGTACAAATCTGTTGGATCTGCTTCAGCGCCATCACCACCGCAGGATGCATAGATTCATACACATCAGCCACTCGCGCGTTGTTACGATCCACGGCAAGCAGATATTGGGTCAAATCGTTTGTACCGACAGAGACGAAATCAATTTTATCGGCAATCAGTGGCAGCAGATACAGCATCGAAGGTACTTCGAGCATGATCCCGATTTGCGGCATCACCACGCGTGGATCTTGTTGCGAAACTTCTTGATAGGCTTGATAGATAAACTTCAGCGCATCATCCAGCTCTTTGGCACCGGAAATCATCGGCAGCAAGATGGATAAATTTCCCGACTCCGCACTCGCTCTGAGCATGGCGCGCAGTTGGATAATAAAAATGTCAGGATGATCTAAGGTAAAACGGATGCCACGCCAACCGAGAAATGGGTTGTCTTCTTCAATCGGCAAGTAAGGTAAAGGTTTATCACCACCGATGTCGAGCGTGCGCATAACAACACGTTGATGAGGGTAAGTGTTCAGCACATGCCGATATTGCTGAGTCTGCTCCTCTTCTGAGGGAAACCGGTGCTGCAATAAGAACGAGATTTCTGTGCGATACAACCCAACACCATCCACCCCTTGATTGACGGCAATACTGGTATCGGCACTCAAACCGGCATTCAGTAACAATTCGATTCGTGCGCCATCAAGAGTACATGCGGGCTCGCGAATCGCATCATTGACCATGCGCGACAACTCACGCTCTTCATTCGCTAAGGCGCGATACTCATTCAAAATGGTTTTCGAAGGCGAAATGAATAACTTACCGCTGTAGCCATCAACAATGCCTTTTTTGCCATTCAGATCGCGCAGGTTAATCGACACCCCCATCACCGCAGGAATGCCTAATGCGCGCGACAAAATAGCCGCATGGGAGTTGGCCGCGCCTTCCAGTGATACCACAGCCAGCAGCTTATCTTTGGGCAGTGCGGCTAACACGCTCGCGGTCAGCTCTCGCACCACCAAGATAACCGGCTTATCGATTTTGGGCTGATTGGTTTCGGTATTGAGCAAGAAAAACAGTAAACGTTGCCCTAACTCACGAATGTCTTGCGCTCGCTCTCGCAGATAAACATCCGACATGCGCGCAAAACGGTTCGAGTAACTTTCGACCACTTGGCGCAGCGCCCAATCGGCACGATCCCCTTTTTGGATCTGCGCCTTGAGATCTTTCCGCAGCATAGGATCGTTCAATAAGTGAGTGAACAGATCAAAAATGGCTAACGCTTCTTTGTTGATATCCCCATCGAGCTTTTTACGCATCCGGCGAAAATCGGCCAACGCACTCTCTACCGCCAAGGCAATACGCTCTTGCTCAAAATCAGGATCCAGAGCTGAGGCGGGTAGCACTTCGGACAGATCTGGCTGGGTATCATCCCACCAAAACTCACCAATCGCGACCCCAGAAGAGGCGGCAACACCCGTAATGGCCTGCTGCTTTTTGGATAAACGCCAGTGACCTTGCGTTTGAGCATGCGCCACCAGCACCGCAAGCTGCGCTGCAAGAGTAACCAAAAAGGAGACTTCCATCTCGCTAAATAAACGGGGAGATTTTTGCTGCACCACCAGCACACCAAGCACCTGTTTGCGATAGATGATCGGTGTACCGAGGAAGGAGTGATAAACCTCTTCACCCAACTGCTTAAAATATTTAAAGCTCGGATGTTTTGAGGCTTCGGCTAAGTTAATCGGTTCGGCAGAACGTTTAACCAACCCGACCAAGCCTTCATCAAAATCAATATGGATCTTATCGCCCTTGAACTTTAGACCTTGTGTGGCCATCAATTCCAGACGGTGCATCTCTTCATTCGCTAAATAGACAGTACAACACTCTGTGCTCATCGCCTCACAGGTCTGCTTTACAAAAATATCCAACGCCTGATAGACGTCTTCGACTTTTGAAACTTGTTCTACTATGTCCCTTAGCTGAGAAAGCATGCTTAACCTCTGTGAATGTTGCGTTTGCCCTTCACTTTCCGTTCTCTAAATGGCATCGCTAATGAGGCGAACTCTTTCATTGCGCGGCGATAAACATCACGCTTAAACGACACCACTTGCCTAACCGGATACCAGTAGCTTACCCAGCGCCAACCATCAAACTCAGGGGAACTGCCGCGTTGCATGTTGATTTTCGACTCATCACATTCCAAACGCAGCAAGAACCATTTCTGTTTTTGTCCGATACAGACAGGTTGAGAATCCCAACGCACCAAACGCTTTGGTAACTTATAACGCAGCCAATGACGACTGGTTGCAATCACTTTGACGTCTTTTTTGGTTAACCCAACCTCTTCGTATAGCTCACGGAACATGGCTTGCTCTGGAGATTCTCCATCATCGATTCCCCCCTGAGGGAACTGCCATGAATGTTGCCCGTATCGTTTCGCCCAGAAAACCTGACCATGGTTGTTACAAATCACAATCCCGACATTTAGCCGGTAACCATCGCCATCGATCACTGGCAAACCTCTAGTAAATTCTTTAATTGCGTTGATTTTTCCACATATCCCCAAGCGGAGCAAACTTACTATTGTGATTAGCCCGATATTTATTAGTAAATGGGATAAAAAAGGATAAGTTCTGTGCCAGATCTAAGTTATCAACAATTTTATGAGACATACCGCGCATTTATTCACGTTTTCTGTGAATAACCGTGTGAAGAAACTTGGGGGCTGTGTAAAAAAAGGCATTTATCAACAATGACCAATCTAACAACCAGAAAGAAAAACAACAAAAAACAACTGAAAAACAAAAGGTTAAGTCAAATCACTCCATAATCAGAAACTTAACCTACCAGACCACATGAAGATCCTCACCAGAAGGTTAAAGATCCATCAATTCGTCATCCTTACACCTTTGCGGGTGCTCAATCGTCGAGAGAAGCATCAATCTAATCTCAGTAGGCCCTCTCTGGGTACTGTTTATTGATCCATACCTTAGCCGACTCTCAAGCCAACAAAATAAAGCTGTGGATAACCTCATCAATAGACCTTTTAATCTCATTTCAAACATCAAAAATCGTTCATCCATGGCAAGCGCAAACAAAATCAGTACAATCCCCACTGTGATTATCCAAACCGAAAGCCTTTATGAAACCAGCACCGACGACTCAACAAGAATTACTCACGCGAGCCCAACAAATTGCAGGGCTGAGTTTTGCTGAACTCGCCGATGAAGCAGGCATGACCGTACCGCCAGATCTGCGTAAAGACAAAGGCTGGGTAGGCCAATTACTGGAATGGCACTTAGGGGCGACAGCCGGCAGTCGTCCACAACAAGATTTTGAACATCTCGGGATTGAATTAAAGAGCATACCCATCAGTTACACCGGAAAACCGTTGGAGACTACTTTCGTTTGCGTCGCCCCTCTCACCGGAGTTCATGGCTTAACATGGGAGCAAAGTCATGTGCGCAATAAGCTCTCTAAGGTGCTCTGGATCCCTGTACAAGGTGAGCGCGAGATCCCGCTCGCTGAGCGCTGTGTGGGCTCTCCTTTGTTGTGGAGTCCTTCTCCCGAAGAAGAAGCGCAGCTCAAAGCGGACTGGGAAGAGTTAATGGAATTGATTGTGCTGGGTAAAGTGGCACAAATTACCGCTAAACACGGTGAAGTGCTGCAACTGCGCCCTAAAGCCGCTAATGGTCGAGCGCTCACTGAAGCCTATGGGGCTAACGGACGCCCAATCAAAACTCTGCCACGTGGTTTTTATCTGCGCACCCAATTTACTGCGCAAATTCTGCAGCTCTATTACGCCTAGTTATCTTCACGACGATCTTTTTTGTTTTCGCAGTGTCGTGACTCGCTTATAGTGAAAAAACTGTCTCCCTCGTGACTGGGTTCTATTTGTGGCGACAGCGCAAACCTCTGTGATTTTTCTTATTCCGAATGTAACGAAGTCGCCGCCATTACTCGGCTTCAACTTCCAATACAAGGGAATATCATTCGTTCTTTGGCTCTAAGACAAGGAAGTGTTATGCAATATACCAAGCTGCCTCATTCCAGCCTCGAAATCAGCAAGATCTGTTTAGGCACCATGACTTTTGGTGAACAGAATTCGCAAGCTGATGCCTTTCAACAGCTCGATTATGCTCTCGAGCGTGGAGTGAATTTTATCGATACGGCGGAGATGTATCCGGTTCCGCCAACGGCACAAACACAAGGTAAAACCGAAGAGTTTATTGGCAATTGGCTGACTAAATCCGGTAAGCGAGAGAAAATCGTACTCGCCACCAAAGTCGCAGGGCCACGTAATGTACCTTACATTCGCGACAAAATGGCGCTCGATCATCGCAATATTCATCAAGCGGTCGATGACAGCCTACGTCGCCTGCAAACGGATTATATCGACCTGTACCAACTTCACTGGCCGCAGCGCCAAACCAATACTTTCGGCCAACTCAACTACCCTTATCCAGACAAACAAGAAGAAGTAACGCTGATTGAAACACTGGAAGCGCTCAATGATTTGGTGCGCATGGGTAAAGTGCGTTATATCGGAGTCTCTAATGAAACGCCATGGGGAGTGATGAGCTACCTGCGTCTTGCAGAAAAACATGAACTGCCAAGAATTGTCTCGATCCAGAACCCTTATAATCTGCTCAACCGCAGTTTTGAGGTGGGACTTGCCGAAATAAGTCATCTGGAGGGCGTCAAGCTACTCGCTTACTCGCCACTCGCCTTTGGTGCTTTAAGTGGTAAATACCTCAATGGCGCTCGTCCTGCAGGTGCGCGTTGCGCACTGCATCAGCGCTTCTCACGCTACTTTACAGAACAAGGCATCCTTGCAACAGAAGCCTATGTCGCATTAGCCCAGCAATTTGGGCTCGATCCTGCGCAAATGGCACTGGCGTTTGTTAATCAGCGTCCATTTGTGGCCTCGAATATTATCGGAGCCACAACGATGGAGCAGTTAAAATCGAATTTGGATAGTTTGGATATTTCATTAAATGCAGAACTTCTGCAAAAAATTCAGGAGATTGGAACCACTTATTCCAATCCCTGTCCTTAGTGATGTGGGGGCAGGTGCACAGACCAGCCCCTTAGCATTACGTCGGTATTCGCGCAGCTAACACTCGGCGAATATGTCTCACACGGCGTTCCGCGACAACAGCATCCGGTAAACTCAAGCCGATTGGACGACCATCGGTTTCCAAGCCAATATCACGCAACAAATGCGGATTATTCCAAGGTAGATGATAACTACTTCTGCGTACTTTACGCTTCCACACTCGCTCCTCACGGCGCAGCTCAGCACGAACCAGTAACACAGCTAATTGTAAGTAAATAGATTGACGCATGATATTTTCTCCAGTGGTTTTGCTGGGGAAAATGACGATCGAAAGGGAAAAGTCAGAAGACACTCCTACTCAGCTGCCATTTTCCGCAGCCTAATAAGAGGTTACGGATTAATTCAGTGATCTTTGCTCAAATCATTGCCCATTGCGCACACGGGAAAATCTCGGAGTGCGGTTTGATGGGTTGAATCAAGGTCAGAAGCGCAAAGCAAAGATGCAGATACGAAATGTGCCATGATGCGCCTCCAAGCAAAGTCAATTAATCCAAAAGAAAGGTGATATTAAGTAAGTGAAACTTACGGTTAAATTCTAAACAACTCAGGTAACAATATTCAACATCTTATTACACATGCTCGAAAAAACAGCGTTTTTAGCTAAGTCAGAGTTTTTATCGCGTTTATGAATAACATATTCAGCCAAGGAATAAACACAAGGCGCTATATGCATCCAAAGATTGATACTAGAAATAAGCCATAGCACTGAAATTCGCTGTAGAAAGACGTCCCAAAATCAGTCTGTACTGCAAAAAATTCAGCCACTTAACCAAGTGGCTGAACATGAGTACAAGGTAAATCAGCAAAACTTAGAAGTTTTCATCGGTGATCAAGTTGTGTTTATTCAGTAAGCGATACATGGTTGCACGCGATACTCCCAGCTCTTTGGCTGCCGTTGAAACTTGCCCAGAATGCGACTCCAACACCAGCAGCAATGCATCACGCTCGGAGCGTTCCCGAATGCTTTTCAGGCTGCGACGGCCATCACTGCGCTTGGGAAGATCGAGCTGAGATTCATCCAGCACCACAGTATCTGACATTAATACCACACGCTTGATCTGGTTCATCAGCTCACGCACATTACCCGGCCAATGGTAGCGAGTTAACCCACGTACGGCATCATCAGAGAAGCTACGCGCCTGGGCGTTGTACTCTTTGGAGTATTCTTGCAAAAAGTGTTTAGCCAGTAGCACGATATCCGATGCGCGCTCTTTCAAACTAGGCACATTAATCCGCAATACGTTAATGTAGTGGTACAACTCTTCGTTAAAATCACCATCGATCAGCGCTTTTTCGATGTCTGACGAATTGGCGGCCAAAATACGCACATCGACTGCACGAACCCCTTGGCGCGTCTCCACAGTCCCTTCTTGTAAGAAACGCAGTAGGTTCAACTGTTGGCTTTTAGGCAAGGTCAAAATATCGTTTAGCAGCAGTGTGCCACCATCCGCTTGCAGCAAAAAGGGTTGTTGGCCTTCCTCCGTTTCGCCAAGACCAAACAGCTCGCTTTCAAGGCGCTTTTCTGACATAGCTCGGCAATTAACTGAAATGAAAGGTTTTTGTACGCGCGACGATGTTTTGTGAATCGCCTTAGCCACCGTTTCTTTCCCAGTCCCACTTTCGCCATAGATCAAAATACTGACATCGGTCGGGCCAATGCGTTTGATCTGATCGCGCAAACGCTTCATAGGCATAGATTCCCCAATCAAGCCCATGTTGCCGGCCGAGCCAAAATGTGGCCACACTTTCTTTTCCAACTTCAGCATGCCAAGTTGGTGACCAATGGTGCTCAACAACTGAGCATCAGGGATCGGCGCAGTAAAAAAGTCGATACAGAAGTTAACGATAAATTGGCAAATGGTATCTGAACTGAGCTGCGCCTCACGAATGAACGCCAGCCAACGGACTTGCTTATGGCTACTCACCAAATTCGCAATCCCGTTAAGGCTAAATTCATCATGACTTAAATCCACAATACCAATACATGGCCCAGTCTCGACAAATAACGCATCGGCTTTGCGCAAATCTGCTACTTGAGTACAGCGCCAACCCACTTTTTCCAACACAGCCAGCCAGGGTTCATAGGTACCTCCCACCACAACAAGAGAGCCAGGTACTGAATCCATACGGAATTGAGTGCTCATGAACCTATATTCCTTATTTTTATTGTTACGATGCGGATTATTCTATTCGCACCCACTACATGGTTACGGACGTTACATTAGCGAGACTTTGCACTAGAATCTGTCTCACAGATAAGACTAGCCAACAAATGCCCATTTTTCTAATCAACTTATGGGAGAAAGTCATAATTCAGTAAAAAGAATGACTTACATTGCACCGACTTGGCACGATTATTTCTTGAGGAAATAAAAAAAGCCGCTCAATAGAGCGGCTTTTTAATCAATCTACAGTGATTATTGCTGAGGACGCATCGCTGGGAACAAAATCACATCACGGATAGTGTGTGTATTGGTCAGGAGCATAACCAGACGATCAATACCAATACCTTGACCCGCAGTTGGCGGTAAGCCGTGCTCTAAAGCGGTAATGTAGTCGGCATCATAGAACATGGCTTCATCATCACCAGACTCTTTCGCTTCCACTTGGGCTTTGAAACGCGCATCTTGGTCTTCAGCATCGTTCAGCTCTGAGAAGCCATTTGCCACTTCACGGCCACCGATGAAGAACTCAAAGCGGTCAGTGAAGAACGGGTTGTCATCGCTACGACGTGCCAGTGGAGAGATATCTGCTGGGTAGCCAGTGATGAAAGTTGGCTGCATCAGTTTCGGCTCAGCCGTTTCACCAAAGATCTCTTCGAGAAGCTGACCACAGGTCCAGAAAGGCTCCACATCAACGTGAACGGATTTCGCGATAGAAACCATGAGGTCACGGTTTTGGATGTCTTCTTCGGTCAGAGCTTGGATCTGCGCGTGATTTGGGTTGTAGAGCTTGATCGCATCAAACATGCTCATACGCGCGTATTTACCACCAAATTCAACGGTATGCTCACCGTAAGGCATGGAGGTTGAACCGAGAACTTCTAACGCTACAGAGCTGAGTAGCTCTTCCGTTAGATCCATAAGATCTTTGTAGTCCGCGTACGCCATATAGAATTCCATCATAGTGAATTCTGGGTTGTGACGTGGAGAAAGGCCTTCGTTACGGAAGTTACGGTTGATTTCGAATACACGATCAAAACCACCGACAACCAGACGCTTCAGGTACAGCTCAGGCGCGATACGTAGGTACATCGGCATGTCGAGCGCGTTGTGGTGCGTGATGAATGGGCGCGCACTCGCACCACCAGGGATCACGTGCATCATCGGCGTTTCCACTTCCATGAACTGTTTTGAGATCATGAAGTTACGAATGGCTGACATCACCTTAGAACGTACAATGAAAGCGTTGCGAGAGTTTTCGTTGACGATCAGGTCAACGTAACGCTGGCGGTAACGCATTTCTTGGTCAGTCAGACCGTGGAATTTCTCTGGCAGCGGGCGCAGTGCTTTGGTCAGCAGTTGGAATTGCTCCATGTTGACGTACAAATCGCCTTTACCGGATTTGTGCAGGGCACCTTGTACACCGATAATGTCACCGATATCCAAACCTTGGTATTGGTCTTTCAGCTCTTGTTGTACTTCTTTCGATGCATAAGCCTGAATGCGGCCAGAGGTTTCTTGAATCACCAAGAATGGACCACGTTTTGCCATCACACGACCAGCGATAGACACCACGTGATTGAGCGCTTCCAGTTCTTCCTTACTCTTTTCACCGAACTTCTTCTGCAGATCACCCGCTAGGCTGTCGCGACGGAACGAGTTTGGGTGCCCGTTTGCTTTACAGTTCTTGCGGATGTGATCCAACTTGCTGCGACGCTCTGCAATCAGTTTGTTTTCTTCTTGCGCGATTTGCTCTTGATTAATCTCGTTTTGAACAGCATCAGTCATTTGCATGTACCTTGTTTGTCGGTAAAAAGCTTACAGGCCTGATTTCAGGCTAGCTTCGATAAATTTGTCTAAGTCACCATCGAGTACCGCTTGCGTGTTGCGGTTTTCAATACCTGTACGTAAATCTTTGATTCGTGAATCATCCAACACGTAAGAACGGATTTGGCTACCCCAACCAATGTCGGATTTAGCATCTTCGTTAGCCTGTTTCTCGGCGTTCTGCTTTTGCAGCTCCAATTCAAACAGTTTGGCGCGAAGTTGCTTCATCGCTTGGTCTTTATTTTTGTGCTGTGAGCGATCGTTTTGACACTGCACGACCGTATTGGTCGGTACGTGAGTGATACGTACCGCCGATTCGGTGGTGTTAACGTGCTGACCACCGGCACCAGAAGCACGATACACGTCTATACGCAGATCGGCAGGGTTAATTTCGATATCTATGTTTTCATCTACTTCAGGGTAGATAAACGCCGAAGCAAACGACGTATGACGGCGGCCACCTGAATCGAACGGTGATTTACGCACTAAACGGTGTACACCGGTTTCGGTACGTAGCCAACCATAAGCGTAATCACCAATGATACGCACTGTCGCAGATTTCAATCCTGCTACATCGCCTTCCGACACTTCAATCACTTCGGTTTTAAAGCCTTTAGCATCTGCCCAACGCAAATACATACGCAGCAGCATCGAAGTCCAATCTTGCGCTTCTGTACCGCCAGAGCCGGCTTGTAGGTCAAGGTAGCAATCGGAAGAATCGTGATCGCCAGAGAACATGCGACGGAACTCAAGTTGCTCCAATTTGACTTCTAATTCATCTAACTCAGGACCAATTTCATCAAACGTTTCTTGATCTTCCGCTTCGATGGCCAGTTCTAGCAGACCTTCGACATCGTCGACACCACGATCCAGTTGATCTATGGTATCCACAACCGCTTCAAGCGCTGAACGCTCTTTACCGAGGGCTTGCGCACGCTCAGGTTGGGTCCAGACATCAGGTTGTTCTAATTCGGCATTGACTTCTTCAAGACGCTCTTTCTTGGCGTCATAGTCAAAGATACCCCCTCAGGATATTTGTGCGTTCAGACACATCCTGCAGGCGGTTTTTAATAGGATTGATTTCAAACATGTTGGCTTACGGGTTATGAATAGAAATTAACCGCGGAATTCTACTGAAAAATGTGATGAAGATACAGGAAAAAATACGCTATCCCACCTTAGCAAACAGAATAAACCGCAAAAGATCCCTATAAAAAAGCGGAAGCCAAGGCTCCCGCTTAATCCGGTATTGAAGAGCGTTATGCTAGCTCTTCTTCTAGAACTGGTGATGATGCTGAAGGAATAAAGAACATGCAGATCATCGAAGCGCAAGTCGGTAGCAACCAGCCCATACCGTACTCAAAGAAAGGTAGGAAGCTGAACGCTGAAACATCAAAGCTCGCCACTTTCGCGGCATCCAGTAACGCCACCAACAGAGAAACGGACAGCACAGCACGGTATGCTACACGTGGGTTTGGCAGTTTGTGACGCACGAAAGTCAATGCGACCAGAGCAATCGCCACAGGGTACAGAGCAAACAGTACGGGAATCGAGAGTGTGATGAGCTGTGCTAAACCAACGTTCGCCACAACGCCACACGCTACACCATTAATGATTACCCATTTTTTGTATGACAGAGAGGTGTGCTTGCTGAAAAAATCAGAACACGCTGAAATTAAGCCAACCGCTGTGGTCAAACATGCCAGCATAACGATCACTGAAAGTACCAACTGACCATAGCTACCAAAGAGAGCTTGTACGTATTGGCTTAAAATCGCGCCGCCGTTGTTGGCCCCCGCCGCTACAGTTGAGCTAGTTGCACCAAGATAGAAGAGCGAGCCGTAAACCAACGCCAAA
Source organism: Vibrio paracholerae (assembly GCF_037672085.1). Taxonomy (NCBI): domain Bacteria; kingdom Pseudomonadati; phylum Pseudomonadota; class Gammaproteobacteria; order Vibrionales; family Vibrionaceae; genus Vibrio; species Vibrio paracholerae. The sequence continues at coordinate 2,356,538 of NZ_JBBHLM010000002.1, forward strand.
CCAATTGCCGCAATCACCGCTGAAGTGATCAGATAACGGGTAGTCGCCGCACGATCGGTAATCCCTTTGCTACGCAGTGCATCGACAATCAAGATACCAAACATCAACGATGCGAAAGTATCCATGGTGTTATAACCTTCCAAGAAGCCTTTGGTAAGCGGTTGGCTTAGGTACTCACCTTGCGCAGCAATCATCTCGCCTTGTGGGTTCATAAACACGCCCAGCGCAAGGATAATCAGACCGATAAAGAGCGCAGGTGTCAGCAGTTTACCAATTAAATCCACCAGTTTGCCTTGAGACCATGAGAAGAACATCGCAACTGCAAAAAACAGCACAGAGAAAAGCGTTAGATAAGATTGAGTGCTCTCTGCAAAAAATGGTTTTACTGCCATTTCGTAAGCCACCAGACCCGTACGAGGAGCTGCAAACGCAGGACCAATGACGATCAGGATCAGTGCTGCCATCAGCACAGAGGCTTTTACAGGCAGATCTTTGGTGAGATGCTCCCAGCTACCACCCGCAACGGCAATCGCGATGATAGTGATCAGCGGCAAACCCACAGCGGTCAGCAAAAAGCCGAACATGGCAGGAGTAATGTTCTCACCCGCCAACTGGCCAGCGAGAGGTGGAAAAATGATATTGCCTGCGCCTAAGAAGAAGGCGAACAGCATAAAGCCCAAAGCTAAAATATCTGCTAGTTTTAACGTCTGCTTCACAGATAACCCTTATTTATTAAAGTAATGAATGTTGTGTATGCATTTCGCTGCTTAGAAAAATGTGATACCAAGCGGCTTATGGCCGAATAATGACGAATGCGCTTGTATTTCGCAACCGCAAAGCAAAAAACGCAACAATAATTTATAATCACAACAATTATGCAGTGTCATATGCTAGCTGATTGTAAAAATGCAGAATTACGACCTGCTTTATGCGCTCACTTTTTCACCAATCAACAGAATAAAATGTTATTAACCATCTTCAGAAGAGAGCTTTTCGCTTAACTCTGGTTTGACCTAGAATCTCGATGAAAACCAATAAATTAATCAATAAAAGCTTTCGCTTTAAACAATTCTCTATAGAAGAAGGCGCATGCGGTATGCCAATCAGTACCGATGGCGTTTTACTCGGTAGCTGGGCATTTACCCTCTCTCCAACGACGATTTTGGATATTGGATGTGGTACAGGGCTTTTGAGCTTAATGTGCGCGCAGCGCTTCCCTCATGCCCACATCACCGCTTTGGATATTGAGCAGAGTGCGTATCAAGCGGCAGAGCACAATCGCCAGCAGAGCCCTTGGGCTGAACGCATCGAATGCCAACATGCCGATATTCTGCACTGGCAGCCCAGCAAACGCTTTACCGCGATCATTTGTAATCCTCCTTATTTCAACAGCGGAGAAACCGCTCAACACCAAGTCAGAGCGACGGCACGCCACACCATCAGCTTGCAGCACCAAGCCTTGATTGAGCGCTTACCTAAGCTTCTCGAACCCGATGGCGTAGCGAGCTTTATTCTGCCTAAAACGGAAGGTGAAGATTTCATCTCCCTAGCCAAACAAGCTGGACTCTTTGTGGGTCGCTATTGTCAGGTTCAACCAACCTTGGACAAACCTGTGCACCGTCTATTATTTGAGCTGCACCTATCCCCTTGTTTACCAGTAGAGACAAGACTGGTGATCCGTGAGCAGCAGGGTTACAGTGAGGCGTTTTGCCAGTTAACTCGCGATTTTTATCTGAAGATGTCGTAATTAAAGATGTGATCTAAAGCGTGATCCATCTATAATGTGCGCCCTGTTTTAAGACAGAGCCTTTCAACGCTTGTGGAGTAATTATTTGTGATTAAAACCTTTGCCGACCTCGAACTCGATCCAATTTTGCTTGAAGCGATCGAAGAAATGGGCTTTAGCCGCCCAACCCAAGTTCAGGCTGAAGCAATCCCGCAAGCACTGGATGGTCGCGATGTCTTAGCCTCTGCCCCAACAGGCACGGGTAAAACGGCGGCTTTCGTGATCCCAGCGCTGCAATATTTGCTCGATTTCCCACGCCGTAAAGCGGGTCCTGCGCGGATTTTGATCCTCACTCCGACTCGTGAACTGGCGATGCAAGTGGCTGAACAAGCACAAGCGCTGGCCAAAAATACTCGTCTGAACATTTTCACCATTACCGGTGGGGTTCAGTACCAAGAGCACGCAGATATTCTGGCCACGACTCAAGATATCGTAGTCGCCACACCAGGACGTCTGCTTGAATACATTGACGCCGAGCGCTTTGATTGTCGTGCGATTGAATGGCTGATCCTCGATGAAGCGGACCGCATGTTGGATATGGGCTTTGGCCCAACCGTTGACCGCCTCTCGACCGAGTGTCGCTGGCGTAAACAGACATTGCTCTTCTCTGCGACGTTAGAAGGCCGCGGTGTCGAAGGCTTTACTGCCGATCTGTTAAAAGATCCCGCCCATATCGATGCTGAACCTCCACGCCGTGAACGTAAGAAAATTTCACAGTGGTACCACCGTGCCGATGATATGCCGCATAAAGTCGAACTGCTGAAAAAGATCCTGACCGAGCAAGCTGAACGTTCAATTGTGTTTTTGAAAACTCGTGAGCGTCTCGCTGACCTACGCTCAGAACTGGAAAAAGCCCAGATCCCTTGTGCTTGGATTCAAGGTGAAATGCCGCAAGATCGTCGTAACAATGCGATCAGCCGTTTCCGTGAAGGCGATGTCAATATTCTGCTGGCTACCGATGTGGCGGCGCGTGGTATTGATGTGCCAGACATCAGCCATGTGATCAACTTTGACTTGCCACGCAGTGCTGACGTTTACCTACACCGTATTGGTCGCACCGGACGTGCAGGGAAAAAAGGTATTGCTATTTCACTGGTTGAAGCGCACGACCAGCCGATGATGGCGCGTGTTGAACGTTACATCAAAGAAGAAGTCAAAGAGCGCTTTATTGATGGTTTACGCCCTAAGCACAAAAAACCTGTGTTTAAGAAAAAGAAAAAAGACAGCAAGAAAACCGCAGATAAAGACGTGGTAAAAAAGAAAAGCACCAGCAAGCCCAAAGCAAAATCGACTAAGAAGAAAGCTGCGCCAAAAGCCTAAATAAGATAGGCAAACCTGTTACGAAAAAGCCGATGAATTATCATCGGCTTTTTTATGGTTTTCGATAAAACACGCACCAACTAGAGGGGCGCGCTTATCTAATCCTTAGTGTTCACGAGTGGCGCGGAATTTCACCTCAGGTGAACGCTCCTGCGCCAAGTTCAAATTGACCATGGTCGGCGCAATATACGCAAGATTATCGCCCCCATCCAGCGCAAGGTTGCTCTGGTTTTTGCGTTTGAACTCTTCAAACTTCTTCACATCATCACACTCAACCCAACGTGCGGTCGCAACGTTAACGCCTTCGTAGATGGCTTCAACGTTGTATTCCGATTTCAGACGCGAGACCACCACATCAAACTGCAGTACCCCCACCGCACCCACGATGAGGTCGTTGTTTTGCAGTGGACGGAAAACCTGCACCGCGCCCTCTTCCGAAAGCTGTACTAAGCCTTTCAGTAGTTGCTTTTGCTTGAGTGGGTCACGCAGACGAATACGGCGGAACAGTTCAGGTGCGAAGTTCGGAATACCGGTAAATTTCAGCGTTTCACCTTGGGTAAAAGTATCACCAATCTGGATCGTGCCGTGGTTATGCAGGCCGATAATATCGCCAGCAAATGCCTCTTCTGCGCGTGCACGGTCGCCCGCCATAAAGGTTACCGCATCGGAAATATTAACCTGCTTACCAAGGCGCACATGGTTCATCTTCATGCCTTGCTTGTAGGTGCCCGATACAATCCGCACGAAAGCAATCCGGTCGCGGTGTTTAGGATCCATGTTGGCTTGAATTTTAAACACGAAGCCGGTGAATTTCTCTTCGCTCGCCTCAACTACACGCTCAGCCGCCTGACGAGGCATAGGTGATGGCGCCCATTGGGTCAGGCCGTCCAGCATATGGTCAACCCCAAAGTTACCCAGTGCTGTACCAAAGAATACCGGTGTCAGTTCGCCTTGCAGGAACAACTCACGATCAAACTCATGTGACGCGCCGAGTACCAATTCTAACTCTTCACGCAGCTGCGCGGCCAAGTCAGCACCGACGGCTTGATCCAGCTCAGGGTTATCCAAGCCTTTGACAATGCGTTCTTCTTGGATGGTGTGGCCTTGGCCTGAGGTGTACAAAATGGTTTCATCACGATGAATGTGGTAAACACCTTTAAACTCTTTACCACAACCGATTGGCCATGTGATCGGCGAACAAGCAATTTTCAGCTCATTTTCCACTTCATCCATCAACTCCATCGGGTCACGGATTTCACGGTCAAGTTTGTTCATGAAGGTAACGATCGGCGTATCACGCAGACGGGTAACTTCCATCAACTTACGGGTACGATCTTCAACCCCTTTTGCCGCATCAATTACCATCAAACAAGAGTCAACCGCAGTCAGAGTGCGATAAGTATCTTCCGAGAAGTCTTCGTGTCCCGGAGTATCCAAAAGGTTCACCAGACAATCGCCGTACGGGAACTGCATAACAGAGGTGGTCACCGAAATACCACGCTCTTTTTCCATTTCCATCCAGTCGGATTTTGCATGCTGGTTTGAGCCACGGCCTTTTACCGTGCCGGCTACTTGGATCGCACGTCCGAAAAGCAAGACTTTTTCAGTAATCGTGGTTTTACCCGCATCAGGGTGCGAGATGATCGCGAAAGTACGGCGCTTTGATACTTCGCCGAAATAGGGTGTAGTTGACATCAACAAGTTCTCTTTGTGCTCAATCAGCCCAACATAAGCTAGCGAGCGTTTCGGTTCAAATTTGCGCGGTATTCTCCCCTATCTTGGCGCAGGGAGCAACTTCACTCTATTCAATGAGTGAATTCATATTTCCTCATGGCATTTTTAATTAATTTATCAATAAATTTGAACTATAACTGTAGAGAGTAGAAAAAATGAAGTCGGGCCTATGACCAAATTTCGCAAGATTCATTCTTTGGCCTTTAAGCAAGCCAAAAGCGTGTTTTTAGTCTCTGTACTGTTGGGACTCTGTTTTAGTTTTTATCACACCTTGTCCGATCTGCACCAAGAGCAGAACAAGGTGCAGGAGCACTATAACTTTAAATTGGTGCAAAGCTATGAAAACGCCAGTCAGGCGGCTTACCATCTTAATAATCTACTCGCCGAGCAAGTCGCCACCACTTTGATGCTAGACCCTGGCATCTTCAAAGTGGAGATTGTGGATGACTTTGGCGATGTGATGACCCGTAAAGAAAAAGCAATCAGTGAACAGAGTCAACTAGTCAGTGTACTCGCCAGCTATCTTACCCCTGCGGTTTCCGTGTTTAGTGCTGAGCTGCATCAACCTAACTCCAACGTGGTGGTCGGTAAACTGAGCTTCTATATCGATGGCTCATCAATAGCCAAAGTGTTCATCGCCAAAACCACTCGCGTTTTGCTCTTCGACCTATTACGTAATACGCTATTGACGACCATTTTACTGCTGTTTTTCTACCAAAAGCTCTCTCGCCCAATCACTATGCTGATCACTTGGGTTAACTCACTCAATGACACACAGCGCTCACCACTTCCTCTTCGTCTTACTCATGACGATGAACTCAGTGAGCTCGCATCGACGTTTCAATCGATGTGGAAAGGCAAAGAGCTAGCAGAATCGAAACTCAACCAGCTGGCTTATTATGACAGCCTTACTGGACTCGCCAATCGCAGTTTGTTGCTGCAAAAATTGAGTGACGCCATTGAAACTGCGCAAAACTCACACAGTACTGGCGTACTGTTTTATCTCGATCTGGATCGCTTTAAAACCATTAATGACTCACTCGGTCATACCATCGGTGACCAATTAATTAAAGCCGTGGCGCTGCGCATGGAGGCATGGACTAAAAACGGCTACCTGTCAGCACGAATTGGTGGCGATGAGTTCGCAGTGCTGATCCCTTATCTCTCACCTGCGAAAGCTGAGGAAGTGGCTAAGCAGCTACTCACTCTGATCTCCAACCCTTATGCGGTGGACGATCACCAATTCTACTGTACCGTGAGTATCGGGATTTCGGTTTTCCCTTCCGTAGGGAGCAGTAATATTGATGTATTACGCCAAGCGGATACTGCACTGTATCGCGCCAAAGCCAGTGGGCGTAACAAGTTCATGTTCTATGAGCCGGAAATGCAGGCGCAGGTGGAGTCTTTCCTTGAAATTGAAAAAGGCTTGCATGAAGCGCTCAATCAGCGCCAACTCGAGCTTTTCTACCAACCTCAGGTCGACGAGCAGCACAACATTATTGGGGTCGAAGCGCTGATCCGCTGGAACCATCCTAAACGAGGGCTGTTGCCTCCCGGTGTGTTTATGCCGATCGCAGAAGAAACAGGACAAATTTTACCGATAGGTAACTGGATCATTGAGCAAGCGTGTTATCAATATGCTCAGTGGAAAAAACAAGGCATTTTACCGCCCCATTTTCGCCGTTTGGCGATCAATATCAGCCCATTACAGTTTGCTCAGGAGTCTTTTATTGAGCAAGTGAACCACGCTTTACGCCAAGCAGGGATCACGGGGGAGCCGATAGAATTAGAGATAACTGAAAGCTTACTGCTGGAAAATGTTGAGAGCGCCATAGAAAAAATGGCCAAACTGAAAGAGAGCCAAATCAGTATTTCGATTGATGACTTTGGAACAGGCTACTCTTCGCTGCGTTACCTCAAGCATCTTGCGGTCGATGTGCTGAAAATTGACCGCTCGTTTGTCAATCAACTGCACCTAGACGATAACGATCAAGCGATCGTCGACACCATCTTAGCGATTGCCAGAAAACTGAATTTAGAAGTGATTGCCGAAGGGGTGGAAGACACCTCTGAGTTGGCCGCACTCAAAAAACTGGGGTGTAACCAATTCCAAGGCTACCTGTTTGATAAACCGCTGCGAGCCGAAGAGATTGCGCAGCGTTTTGTCAGCAACAGTTATCGCAAAATTCAAACCTTACCCGTTGCGACAAACAGTTTACAAAAATAGGTAGCTCATGATGATCGCATCTTCACTCTTACCCTTTGCGACTGGGTAATAGTTAACACGGCGATCGATTTCATTAAACCCCGCTCGCTGATACAGCGCAAAAGCTCGCTGATTACTTTCGCGCACTTCTAGCCATGCGCTTTCTGCTTTTTGCTGTTCACACAACGCAATAAAGTGCTGCAAAAGCTGCTGACCATAACCTTTGCCTTGCTGCGCCGGATCAATCGCAATATTCAATAAGGTCACTTCGCCAACAATATTCTGGGCATAGAAATACCCCACGACCTGTTGATCCACCAACATGACTTGATGGCATGCTCCACGACTAGTTAAATCACGCACTAAGGACTCCGCCCAAGGATGTGAATGCGCCGCACATTCAATGCGCCAGATGGAATCCAGATGGGCCGGTTGCATTGCAGTAAAAACAGTCGTCATGATGCGGTTCCTTGATGAGCGCAAATTTGCTGCCACAACGCGCGGCGGTATTGAGTATTACCATCAATGTCACTCAACCGCGGTGAATGCAGCTGTTTTTGAGCCTGATGAGATAAAGGATCGCAGCCCGCAAACCAGATCCACTCGAGTCCAGTATAGGCAAGTTGACTGAGCTGAATCGGTGCGATGTAGCGAACCATCGACAGCTCAAGCTGAAAGCTTTTGAGAATTCTCTCCAGCAACAGAATTTCCGCGCCTTGTGGCGGCTGATTGGCCACCAACAAGAGTCGGCAATCGTGATCCAGCGTTTGTGTGCGCGGCTGAAATCCGGCCAAACGCTCTGGATGGATCAATTCCCATTGTTGAATGTCCATCGCGGACAAATAGTGTGAAGAAGAAAGCATGGTGTTACTCGCAGCCTATCTGAGCGGCAATGCTAACAAACTGGTGATGGACGACTCAAGGACTAGAGAGAAAAAGGAGCAGAAAGGCTCCTTTTCAGTATGGATTGGATTTATAAAGCCGCAAACTCCGGGCTATATTCAATCTCTCCACATCGACCATCTAACTCACGTTCCCATAATGCCACCACTTGAAATGCTCCTTGCGGTACATCCCAAGCACAACGCAACGAATAACGCGCGGCATCTTCAAAGCCAAAACGTGAGTAGTAGGCCGGATCACCAAGCACCACACAAGCAGGATAACCAAGCTCCCCAAGCGAGCTTAACCCTTCTTTGACTAACTCTGCGCCAATACCTTGGCAACGGTATTCTTCTTTTACTGCGAGAGGTGCAAGACCTTGCCAGTTGAGATCCTCGCCTTCTAACGTAACAGGACTAAACATCACATGCCCAACAATCTCACCTTCATCATCGCAAGCCACCAGTGACAAAGTGCGCTGGCCATTTTCACGCAGCGCCATCACTAAATCCGCCTCAGCCTCAGTAGCAAAGACGTTTTTCAACAGTTGATCGACCACCAAAATATCAGCAGGCGCTTCAGTTCGAATAAGCATTAATAACCTCGTGGGATGAATTCGGCGTTTGCATCCCTTTATGCACAAAATCGGCCAGTTGGTGAAGTAAAATCTGTAACGCTTTCGGCAATTGTTGTAGATCCACGCTATCCATCAGGTTTTTTACTTCCAAACCAAGTTCGGTATCTCCTTCAATGGAGAGTCGACGCTGGAAGAACAGCGTATCTGGATCTTCCTTACGTCCGGCAATTAAGATCAAATCATTCAGATTTCCGCTAAAACTCACATCTTCAGCAACGGGTTTATCTGCGACGACTAATTTGTCGTTTTGGTAACTGATAAACCAGCACAATTCCATGTCTTTTACTTCGACTTTCAGCCATTTATCTTCGAGGAATTCGAAGTCTCCGTCCTGTAAGGCTTCGCGGAATACTAAACCCATTGCATCAAGCAAGGCTTTTTTTTGAACGTTTTGGGGCAATAAGTGGATTGGAGATCGCAAAATTGAAGCAGCGTTCTGAACCAGTTGAGTGCGAATCTTGTTTAACACGAGCGTTATCCGTTACCTTGTTAGTCAATCTGCGCCCATGATACTGGATGTCAGCACTTGGATTCCTGTTATGTATCAAAAAATAACTTCAGGCCAAGATCCTTTTCTACTGTGGAAATCACAGTTATAGTTAATCACGTTACCGAATTGGTAACGCTATACCCCAACGACATACGCTGTTAAAGGGGATATTATAAACGTCGTCGCGTACGGACAGTTGGTAGTATTTTAAATGCCTGCTCAAACCTCATCTCAGCTCAAGCATTGGTTTGCAAAAATTACGTCACACAGTCCGTTCTTTTTTGCAATCCTCAATGATCAACACCAATACGTGATGGTCAACAAGCGCTATTGTGATATCGCCGGTCTCTCTAGCGAAGAGATGGTTGGGATGAGCGATAGTCAGGTTCTGGGTGAACATTTTTATCGCTACCTTAAACCTTTCTATGAACGTGCGTTTAACAATGAGCATATTGAGTCCGAGCTGACCCTCAGCGAAATCGACCTCGAAACCAGCTTACACTTTTCTCTCTCCCCCATCGTGATCAATGATCGGGTGCAATACCTTGTATTCCACGCAATTGATACCTCAGAAAAACAGATTTTAGTGCGCTCTCTGGAAGAATCTGAAAGCAAATACGCACTCCTCACGACACTGCTGCCTGATGGTTTAATGATGGTGGAAAATGACTGCATTATTTCTGCCAACCCTTCCGCCGCACGTTTACTTGGTTTTGACGATGCACAAAAACTGCTCGGAGAAAATCTCTCTAGACTGTTTATTGATGAAAAAACCAAAACCGTTTTTTCATCGCAGTTGGCTTCGCTGCTGACAGAAAAACCCTTGGTGTGCTTGACCGGGCCAAGGTGTGGGTTTGAACGGAAAATCCAGTTACACGCAGGTTGCACCTCTTTACTCGGTAATCGGTCACAGTTGATCTTATTGCAAGATGCCGATGAAGCTCCAAAACAGTTTTCTGCGACCACCCAAGTCGATGCGCATATCGATAGCCTCACTGGGCTGTACAACCGACACGGGTTTACCAAGCGCTTAGAGCAGTGCATCCAAAATGAGACGCCTTTGGTTATGCTCTATCTGGACATTGATAACTTCAAAAACATCAATGACTCTCTCGGCCATCACATCGGTGACAAAGTGATTAAAGAGGTGGCGGCGCGTTTAAAACGCTTACTACCACAGCAAGCCGTGCTTGGCCATTTAGGCGGTGATGAGTTTGGTTTGATCTTGCCGGAGCCAGAACACAACCGCTCTGCAGAAATGCTGTCCGACCGCATTATCTCTTTGATTAATCAACCTTTTGACCTACACCATTTCAGTAAGCGTTTAGCTTGTTCGATTGGCAGCGTGCGTTATCCCGGTGACGGCAATGATGCTCGCGTCTTATTGCAAAATGCCGATACCGCGATGTATGAGGCCAAAGAACGCGGCCGCAATCGCCTGATCAAGTTCAATGATCAGATGAACAAAGAAGCGCGGATGCGTCTTTGGTTGGAAATTGAACTGCAAAAAGCGCTACAACAAAACGGCCTAGAAGTGTGGTACCAACCGAAAGTCAACGCACGCGATTTTAGCATCAATGGCGCAGAAGCTTTGGTACGCTGGAAACACCCCGTTGAAGGCTATATCAGCCCAGGCGCCTTCATTCCCGTTGCAGAAAAAGCCGGCTTAATCGAACATTTAGGTCGCGTGGTTATGCGTGAAGTCTTCGCGACCGTCAAACGCTGGAAGCTGCAAGGCATTTTGCCAGGACGTGTGGCGATCAACATCTCCCCCGAGCAGTTTGGCAATCCTCAACTGATTGATTATTTAGAAAAACTACTGCGAACAACCGGGCTAGATCCCAATAACATCACATTTGAGCTGACCGAAAGTGCGGTGATGAGTGATAGTGAACACACCCAGCAAATGCTCAATGCCATCAAGAAACTCGGCTTCACCTTGTCGATTGATGACTTCGGTACAGGTTACTCGTCGCTGGCTTACTTAGCCCGCTTCCCGATCGATGAACTCAAAATCGACCGCGCGTTTATCAGTAATATCGATACCCTACCCAAACAGCTCACGGTGATTGAAAACATCATTAATTTGGGGCGCTCACTGAACCTGACCGTGGTTGCAGAAGGGGTAGAAACTCAGCAACAAGCCACTTTACTCTCCAACCTAAATTGCCACTCCATCCAAGGCTTCCATTTTTATCGCCCACAACCTAAGCACGAAGTGGAAGAGTTGTTTGCGCAAAATCGCCGCCATCGCAAATCCCTCTAAGGGGTTAATTTTACTCTGATTGGTGGAAACCTGCCTTACATCAAATCGGGGAGACTCAATCCTTCCTAAAATGCGTTCACTATTCCCTGAATTCAGAGCCTTACGCTATGGAACTTCTCTGTCCGGCCGGAAATTTGCCGGCCCTGAAAACAGCGATTGATTGTGGTGCCGATGCGGTTTATATCGGTTTCAAAGATGATACCAACGCTCGCCATTTTGCCGGCCTTAATTTTAGCGGCAAAAAGCTCGAAAATGCGGTGGATTACGTACACGACCACCATAAAAAAATTCATATTGCACTCAATACCTTCGCCCATCCTAATGGCTTCGAGCGCTGGACCAATGCGGTAGATCAAGCGGCCGATCTCGGGGTTGATGCCTTAATCATTGCCGATATTGCCGTGCTGGAGTATGCGGCGCGGCGCTATCCGCAGCTTGAATTGCATTTGTCGGTACAAGCCTCTGCGACTAATGTGAAAGCCGTTGAGTTTTATCATCAGAACTTTAACGTCAAACGTGTGGTTCTGCCGCGCGTGCTATCCATTCATCAGGTAAAACAGCTTTCGCGTAATATTCCACAAGGTGTCGAGCTGGAAGTGTTCGCCTTTGGCAGCTTGTGCATCATGTCGGAAGGCCGCTGTTATCTCTCCTCTTACATGACGGGTGAGTCGCCTAATACGGTTGGAGCTTGCTCTCCCGCCAAATATGTACGCTGGCAAGAGACAGAATCTGGACTTGAATCTCGCTTGAACGAAATTTTGATTGATAAGTATGCGGCAGGGGAAAATGCAGGCTATCCAACCCTGTGTAAAGGGCGCTTTATTACTGAGCTAGATGGCCAAAGTAAGTGCTATCACGCCCTTGAAGAGCCAACCAGTTTAAATACCTTGTCACTGCTGCCAGAGCTGTTTGCCGCCAATGTAGCTTCGGTAAAAATTGAGGGGCGTCAACGAAGCCCTGCGTATGTCGAACAAGTCACCCGCACTTGGCGTGCCGCGATTGATCGCTACTTAGCCAATCCTGCACAGTACCAAGTCGAACCTAAATGGAATGCGGCACTGGCCAATGTCTCAGAAGGTACCCAAACCACACTCGGTGCCTATCACCGTCAATGGCAATAAGGGCAACGATCATGAAATATGCTTTAGGTCCACTACTCTATTTCTGGCCAAAACAGGACGTTGAAAGTTTCTATACTCAAGCCGCCGCTAGCATGGCGGATGTGATTTATCTTGGTGAAACTGTCTGCTCGAAGCGCCGTGAAATGAAACCGCAACACTGGTTTGAGATTGCCAAATCCCTCTCCGCTGCTGGCAAACAAGTGGTGCTTTCTACTATGGCACTGCTTGAAGCGCCAAGTGAAATCAATGTGATGAAGAAGTACATCGATAACGGTGATTTCGCGATTGAAGCCAATGATGTTTCTGCTATTCAGATGGCGCACGAAAAAGGCCTTCCTTTTATCGTCGGCCCTGCCGTCAATACCTATAACGCACACACTCTCAAGCTGTTTTTAAAACAAGGCATGATCCGTTGGTGTATGCCAGTTGAGCTGTCACGAGACTGGCTAATCAACACCTTACAACAGTGTGACGAGCTCAATATTCGCGGACAATTTGAAGTAGAAGTGTTTAGCCACGGCTATTTACCACTGGCTTATTCGGCGCGCTGCTTTACCGCACGCGCCGAAAACCGCGCCAAAGACGAATGTGAGACCTGCTGTATTCACTACCCGACGGGCATTCAAGTCGCGAGCCAAGAGGGGCAATCGGTATTTAACCTCAATGGTATTCAAACCCAATCGGGTTACTGCTACAACTTGGTCAACGATTTACCAAGTATGGCCGGATTGGTCGATGTGGTGCGTTTAAGCCCACTGGGTGTTGAGACGTTCCAACATCTTGAGCAATTCAAAGCCAATGAACAAGGACTGAAGCCACAGCCGATTGCCAGCCATCAGTGCAACGGTTACTGGCATCAATTAGCTGGTTTGGCCGTTAAAAATAGCTAAGGTTTACCAAAGGGTTGCTCATCCGCAACCCTTTTTATTTGCCTTTTCATGCATAGGAAACTTGGGTAGGTTTGCCCATTTTGTTCACATCGCGCCAGAGCATAATGCCGACCACTGTACTCAGCACAATGTTGGAGATGGGTAAGGCGATCCATACTCCTGTCAGCCCAAAAAACTGTGGCAAAATAAACAGGAAGGGCAACATGATCGACATATTCCCCACGGTAATAAACATGGCTTTGCCACCGCGATTGGTGGATTGGTAATACGCCGCGCTCACTACTAAGAAACCATCAAGATACATCGCAAACAGATGCAGCTTAATACCCATTTGCGCTCCTGCGATCAATTCGCTGTCGCTGGAGTTAAATATCGCAATCGCCTGCTCAGGGAAAAGATTGAGCACCAGCACAAACGCCATCCCTCCCAGTACGGCAATCCCCATCGCCAAACGCAATAACTTACGAATGTGATCGTAATTACGTGCCCCAAAATGGTAGCTGGCCAGCGGCTGCATACCATTCGCAATACCTTCAACGGTCAGGTAGTAGATCGTCACTATGTACCCCATCACCGCATAAGCGCCGACCATGACGGCGTTGCCGTACTCGATCATCAAGGTGTTGTGCAGCGCAACCATGGTGGAACCGTAGGCGTACATAAAAAAGCTTGAGACGCCAATCGCGAAGATCTTGGGTAACGAGTGCCACTCCAACCTTAAGCAACGACGAGTTAAACGCATATTAGCTCGGGCAGAAAAGAAATACGCCAACCCTAATAACGTGACCACCACCTGCGCAAGAGTGGTGGCGATCGCTGCACCGGTCAGCTCCCATTGCAGCCAAGCGATAAACAGATAATCAAGTGCGATATTGGTCAGTGCGCCAATCACCATTAATAACGTAGCCAAATTGGGGCTGTGATCGTTACGCAGCAAAAACGGCATCGCAATCGAGCCTAAGGTGAACAAACAGCCAACAATTAACACTTGTAGGTACTGGAGGCCTAATTCAAACACCCTTCCTTCAGCGCCTTGCCAACGCAAGAAGTCATCCGCCATAAACCACAAAATCACTGCCACAATAGGGGCAAGTAGCAACAAACTCATCAATCCAGTGGCCAGAATACGCTTAGCACTGTCAGGGTGGCCTTCCCCTTGTTTGATTGAAGCCAAAGCTCCAGTTCCCACCCCAACTAACATACCAATCCCGAGGATGGTGCCAATCACAGGCCAAGCCACGTTAATGCCAGCTAATCCCTCAGCGCCCACATAGTGGCCAATGAAAATGCCATCCACCACTTGATACAGACCATTAACCAGCATCGCAGCCACCGTAGGAATGGTGTAGCGAACAAACTGTCGGTAAATCGAACGATTCATCATACAAACATATCTATTTAGTTAGCCTATCTAATAAAATTCTGACTAGCGCAGTGCTTTACCCAATAATAAGTCCAGCATCATCGCTTCTTCAGAAGATAAATTCTGCGCCACTTGTTCTGCCAAAATCTGATAAACCTTAGCTTCACTCGCCAGATGTAATTCCGCTTGTTCGGTCAGCTCAAACAATTGAGAACGCGCATCCGATTGGCACTGAACACGCTTCACTAAACCTCGCCGTTCAAGCTTCTTCAGCATGTTAGAGGCAGAAGGCTTACTCACTTCTAACGCCTGTGCTAAATCAGTTAAGCGGATCGCTTGAGGGGCGCTTTGGATCACTTTCAGGTAGTCATATTCGTTAAAACTGAGCTGAGCAAGGGGATCTTCTTTGCCATATTTACGCCAAACTTTGGCAGCAAAGCGTTCCATTTTTTCTAAATTAACGTCGAGCATATTCGATGACATATAGTTAGCAAGACTAACTATTATGCCAAAGTCCTAGCGACAAAAAAAGCCGCAAGATGCGGCTTTTTTATCAGAGAGAGGTGAAACTATTGTGTCATTGCTTCGGCTTTCGCGCGCGCTAACTGCTCTTCACGGGCTTGTTGATAGATACGCCCTAGCTCAAGAAAAGCATAGCGATGCTCCACATATTCATACACATTGAAGGAAATCGCGAGTTTATACAAAGAGAGAGCATGTGCCAGTTCTCCTTGCATTTGATAACGCTTACCTAGGTAGAAATAAGCCTCTGTGAGACGCTGTGCTAATAGCTCATTTTCTCGAGAGCCCGCAATAATGGCTTTGAATGCGACCTCTTCCGAGAGTTGTTCCAGCATCAGTCCTACCAGCACCCAGCCCCACTGTTCATCGTGCTGCTGATAGCGTTCAAGCAATTCTGTACGCGCTTTGGTAGGGTCAATATCGCTTTCTATGATATACAGCCACAGCGCCCGAAAGGGATCTTGTGGGTCTTGCTGATAGTGCTTAGTGATCTCTTCGAGTGCCAGTTGTGGGCGCTCGCCATAGTAAAGCGCAATGGCGCGATTGCGCACGGCGTACTCGTTACTAGGATCCAATTCTAACGTCGAATCGAAGGATTCATACGCGGCATCAAACTCGCCCGCTTCTGTGTAATACACCCCTAGCAAGTTAAACACATCGGGCTGCGCCGGGTTAATCGAGAGCGATTGAGTAAAATCGAGCCGAGCCAAATCACGTAAACCGACACTGTCGTAATAATTGCCACGTTCGAACAGCATTTTAGCGCGTATCTCAGGCTCAAGATCCGTGCGCTGTAATAATTGGCTCAAGCGGGCGATTTGCACTTCTTGTTGAATCGACGCTTGCAGCGGCACCGCCATTGGCGGGTAAAGCCATTGGGTTGCAGATTCATTCTGCGTGGCACACCCTGACAGCAGAACCAATCCTATCACCGCTATCGGGAATCGAAACCATTTCACTCATCATACTCCTGTGGGATTTCGCATAAAAAAGGGAGCGAATAACGCTCCCTTTATAGCACGCTTTTATTATGAAAAGTAAAAGCCGTGTTGTTTTTGCTCCAGCAACGGAAAATTATTCCGCTTGTGGTGCCACTTCTGCTACTGCTGCATCAGAAGTTTCAACCGCTTCTTTCATGCTTAGACGTACACGGCCTTGGCGGTCGATTTCCAGCACTTTAACTTGAACTTCTTGGCCTTCAGTCAGGTAGTCTGACACTTTCTCTACGCGCTTGTCAGCGATTTGAGAGATGTGTACTAGACCATCTTTACCAGGAAGAATCGTTACAAACGCACCAAAGTCTGCCAAACGAGCTACTTTACCAGTGTAGATCACGCCCACTTCAACTTCAGCGGTGATCTCTTGAATACGGCGGATCGCCTCTTTCGCTTGATCGCCGTCAGTCGCAGCAATCTTGATCGTGCCGTCATCTTCGATCTCGATGGTGGTACCCGTTTCTTCCGTCAACTGACGAATCACCGCACCGCCTTTACCGATCACGTCTTTGATCTTCTCAACGCTGATCTTCATCGTGTGGATACGTGGCGCAAATTCAGAGATATCGCTACGCGCTGCAGAGATCGCTTGATCCATCACAGACAGAATGTGTAGACGAGCGCCTTTCGCTTGGTTCAGAGCGATTTGCATGATCTCTTTGGTGATGCCTTCGATCTTGATGTCCATCTGCAGTGCAGTAACACCGGTCGCGGTACCTGCGACTTTAAAGTCCATGTCACCAAGGTGGTCTTCATCACCTAGGATGTCAGACAGAACTACAAAATCATTTTCTTCTTTCACCAGACCCATTGCGATACCCGCAACAGAAGCCTTGATTGGAACACCGGCATCCATCAGAGCAAGAGATGAACCACACACAGAAGCCATTGAAGATGAACCGTTAGATTCCGTGATTTCAGAAACGACACGTACTGTGTACGGGAACTCTTCTGGTGATGGCATAACCGCAGCAATACCACGTTTCGCCAAACGGCCGTGACCGATTTCGCGACGCTTAGGAGAACCCACAAAACCCGTTTCACCCACACAGTATGGAGGGAAGTTGTAGTGCAGTAGGAAGTGATCTTTCTTCTCGCCAGTCAGCTCATCGATGATTTGCGCATCACGTTGAGTACCCAGAGTTGCGGTAACCAGAGCCTGAGTTTCACCACGCGTGAACAGAGCAGAGCCGTGAGTACGTGGCAGAACGCCAGTACGAACGTCCAGAGCACGAACCATGTCTTTTTCACGGCCATCGATACGTGGGTTACCCGCGATGATGCTGCGACGAACAACGGTTTTTTCCAGATCGTGGAAAATGGTGTGAATTTCTTTGGTGTCTAAAGCTTCGTTTTCAGCCAGCAGAGCTGCTGTCACGTCTGCACTGATTTCATGGATACGATCATAACGCGCCATTTTCTCAGTGATTTGATAAGCTTCGACCAAACGCATTTCTGCTAGGGCAGCCACTTTCGCTTTCAGCTCAGTGTTTTCTGCTGGTGCAACCCATTCCCATGCTGGTGTTGCCACTTCAGCTGCGAATTCATTGATTGCTTTGATCACGGCTTGTTGTTGATCGTGACCAAACACAACGGCGGCCAGCATCTCTTCTTCAGTCAGAATTTGTGCTTCTGATTCCACCATCAATACTGCATTGTCAGTACCCGCAACCACCAGATCCAAACGAGACTGTTTCAGTTCTTTTTCACTTGGGTTCAGAACAAATTGACCATCAATGTGGCCCACACGAGCAGCACCAATTGGGCCATTGAATGGGAGACCAGAAATCGCCAGTGCTGCAGATGTACCGATCATCGAGATGATGTCAGGTTGTACATCTGGGTTTACTGAAACTACAGTCGCGATCACTTGCACTTCGTTAGTGAAACCATCAGGGAACAGTGGACGGATTGGACGGTCAATCAGGCGTGCGGTCAGTGTTTCGCCTTCAGAAGGACGACCTTCGCGCTTAAAGAAACCGCCTGGGATTTTACCTGCCGCGTAAGTACGCTCTTGGTAGTTTACGGTCAATGGGAAGAAATCTTGACCCACTACCGCTTCTTTCTTACCCACCACAGAGACAAACACTGCGGTGTCATCCATGGTAGCCATTACTGCTGCTGTTGCTTGGCGAGCCATTACGCCCGTTTCGAGAGTAACGGTGTGGTTACCGTACTTAAACGTTTTTACTACTGGTTTTTCGAACATGAGTATTCCTTATTCTCAGGACAAGCCTGAAATCAAATCATCAATACTCAGAGCACTACTAATCGCGACTAGTAAAAATAGACTGACAACTTGGGAGTACGTTCGAGAAACAATCGGTTTTAATGGCGATCTGTTTTTAAGAGCGATCTATTTGTAAGAGCAATCTGTTTTTAATAGCCGCGACCTTTTGGTCGACTACGGTGACTGTAATGCCATGAGCACAAACTTGTTCAGCCACGTAGACTGAACGGCGGATAGTATAAACTACTTAGAGGAAGGATAGCTAATTTAGAGTGCAAATTTAGCCTGCAAAAAAGGGGCTTACGCCCCTTTTTGTACAAACTGTGCTTTGCAGCGACGAATTAACGACGCAGGCCTAGACGTTTGATCAGATCTTGGTAACGAGACAGATCTTTACCTTTCAGGTAGTCCAGCAGTTTACGACGGCTTGAAACCATACGTAGCAGACCACGACGGCTGTGGTGATCGCCTTTGTGTGCTTGGAAGTGACCTTGCAGGTGGTTGATAGAAGCAGTCAGTAGAGCGATCTGTACTTCTGGTGAACCTGTGTCATTTTCGCAACGTGCGTATTCAGCAACGATTGCTGCTTTAGTTTCTGCATTCAGAGACATAGTTCTCTCCTAAAGAGTTTAAGGTTTAAGTTTGTGCCAGCCAATCTCTGATTCAGCCGACACGAGAAGCGCGGATTATAGGGAATATTCCTAATCCGCACAAGCGGAATGTCTCGCCATACAGCGAGCCCTTCCACGAATTTATTCGCCGTACACCACCAAGCGTTTCGGCGCAACCTTACCGTTATCGTCAATCTCGCCAACGCCAAGGAATAGCTTCTGCTCACCGCCAGTAATGCGTACCATACCATCGGATGGTGCACCCGAAACTTGTACTGCTTGCCCATGCTGAATAAGTGCCATCAGTTCTGGGATCACGTTGACTTCGGGTAAAGCTTCCACGGCGGTATCCATCGGCAGCAATAGCGGATCGAGAACATCAGCCACCGCTTTTTCGTCACGATGGGCTTGTTCAACCAAAGCGTTGAGTTGCTCTAGCGTCACCATTCGCTCATACGGATAGTTAGCGACACCCACACGGCGCAGCATGGTCACATGCGCTCCACAGCCCAGCATTTCACCCAGATCATCGACTATGGTACGGATGTAAGTGCCTTTCGAGCAGTGCACTTCCATCTCCACTTCATCAGCTTCAAAGCGATGCAGCTCAATCTCATACACAGTGATCTTGCGCGCTTCACGCGGAACTTCAATGCCCTGACGGGCGTATTCGTAGAGTGGACGACCTTGGTATTTCAACGCTGAAAACATGGATGGAACTTGATCCGTTTCACCGCGAAACTTGGTGATACAGGCCAGCAGCGTATCGCGATCCACCTGAACAGGACGGGTTTGTACCACTTGACCATCAGAATCTGAGGTATCGGTACGTTCACCCAATTTGGCGATCACACGATAACGCTTATCAGAATCGAGCAGAAATTGGGAAAACTTAGTGGCTTCACCGAGGCAGATTGGCAACATGCCCGTCGCCAAAGGATCAAGCGCGCCAGTATGTCCCGCTTTTTCAGCGCCATAGAGGCGTTTAACCTTTTGCAAAGCGTCGTTGGAAGAGATACCTGTCGGCTTATCCAACAGAATCACACCGTGGATAACCCGACCTTTACGTCGACGAGCCATTACGCTTCGTCCTCATCACGACCCGCTTCATGTTTACGACGCTTGTCACTATTGATCACTTCTGTCACCAAATTCGACATGCGCATACCTTCTACTAAGGTATTGTCGTAATAGAAGCGAACTTCTGGCGTTAAGCGTAAACGGATCTGTTTACCTAGCATCATGCGGATCTGCACTTCGTGCTCACGCAATGCTTCTAAGCAAGACTCAGGGGTTTGCTCTCCAATGCACAGGAAAGTCACAAATACTTTGGCATAAGCCAAATCGCGTGACACTTCCACATCAGAAATAGTCACCATCCCTAAACGAGAATCACGCACTTCACGTTGCAGGATCATCGCCAGTTCTTTTTGTAATTGCTGTGCCACACGTTGGCTACGGCTAAATTCTTTTGGCATATCGTTTCTCACTGATAGAAAGAATGGGGGGATGGTTTGACCAGCCCCCCATGGTGTATTCAACAACCTACATTGCCTCGATTAATACAACACAGGTTGATTAATCGATGGTACGTTGGATTTCGATAGTCTCGAAGACTTCGATCTGGTCACCGACGCGAACATCATTGTAGTTCTTAACGCCGATACCACACTCGTAACCATTCTTAACTTCTGCAACGTCATCTTTGAAGCGACGTAGAGATTCCAGTTCACCTTCATAGATTACTACGTTGTCGCGCAGAACACGGATCGGAGCATTACGCTTGATCACGCCTTCAGTAACCATACAGCCTGCAATCGCACCCAGTTTTGGTGACTTAAATACATCACGTACTTCAGCCAAACCAATGATCTCTTGTTTGAACTCAGGGGCAAGCATACCGCTCATCGCCTGCTTCACTTCATCGATCAATTGGTAAATGATTGAGTAGTAACGCAGATCGATATTTTCAGCTTCAATCATACGGCGAGCTGACGCATCAGCACGTACGTTAAAACCAACCACGATAGCGTTAGAAGCAGCAGCCAATACCGCATCAGTTTCAGTGATACCACCGACACCAGAGCCGACAATGTTCACTTTAACTTCTTCTGTAGAAAGTCTGGTCAACGAATCCGCAATCGCTTCCACCGAACCTTGTACATCAGCTTTGAGTACAATGTTCAGTTCAGCCACATCACCTGCAGTCATGTTAGAGAACATGTTCTCTAGTTTAGATTTCTGCTGACGAGCCAGTTTCACTTCACGGAACTTACCGGCACGGTAGTTAGCCACTTCACGCGCTTTACGCTCATCACGTACTACGGTTGCTTCATCACCGGCTGCAGGAACACCTGACAGGCCAAGGATTTCAACAGGGATTGATGGGCCAGCTTCTTCAACTTCATTACCGACTTCATCACGCATTGCACGAACGCGGCCATATTCTTGACCACATAGAACAATGTCACCCTTACGCAGAGTACCCGATTGAACCAGAATGGTAGCCACCGGACCACGGCCTTTATCCAGACGTGATTCGATAACCACACCAGACGCCATACCTTGTTTTACAGCTTTCAGTTCAAGAACTTCAGCTTGCAGCAGGATAGCTTCCAGTAGACCGTCAATGTTGGTGCCTTGTTTCGCAGAGATGTGAACGAACATGTTCTCACCGCCCCACTCTTCAGGCATGACATTGTATTGTGACAGTTCTGTTTTAACGTTATCTGGGTTCGCGGTATCTTTATCAATCTTGTTCACAGCGACAATCAAAGGTACGCCAGCCGCTTTCGCGTGTTGGATAGCCTCGACAGTTTGTGGCATTACGCCATCGTCCGCTGCGACAACCAGAACAACGATATCCGTTGCCTGTGCACCACGAGCACGCATAGCCGTAAAAGCCGCGTGTCCAGGTGTATCCAGGAAGGTGATCATACCGTTTGGTGTTTCAACATGGTAAGCACCAATGTGCTGAGTAATACCGCCAGCTTCACCAGAAGCTACGTGGGTACGACGAATGTAATCCAATGTTGAGGTTTTACCGTGGTCAACGTGGCCCATGATGGTCACAACAGGTGCACGAGAAACTTCTTCGAACTTATCGTCACGATCCGACATGATCGCTTCTTCTAGCTCGTTTTCCTTACGAATCAGAACCTTATGACCCATCTCCTCCGCCACCAATTGTGCCGTTTCCTGATCGATCACTTGGTTAATGGTTGCCATCGCACCCATTTTCATCATGACTTTGATAATTTCAGTCGCTTTAACTGACATTTTCTGTGCTAGTTCAGAGACGATGATGGTTTCACCAATCACAACATCTGCTTTTGCCACTACCGCAGTTTTATCAAAACCATGCTGCATTGAGGTAGGCTTGTTGATGCGACCCTTACGACCCGCTTTACCGCCACGAGGACGAGAATCGCGTTCTTGGTTATCATCACGAGAAGACATTTTTCTCTTGTTCGCTTTTGTCGAGCGACGACGAGCACCTTCTTCGTGAAGATCCGCTTCATCTTCGGCTTCACGTGCATAAAGCGAAGTCGTTACATGGTAGTCTGTGTTTTCTTGCATATCACCTACAGTCTCTTTATCAGCAGACCAACGCTCACCATTTTTTTCAGCCAATTCGCGTACTTTTTCAAGTTGACGGCGACTTTCCTCTTCGGCCTTACGTCTTGCTTCTTCTTCCTGGCGACGTTTTAGCGCCTCGGCTTCTTTGCGCGCTGCTTCTTGCTTCAATTTGTCTTGGTCAGAACGTGGTTGAGTCGTTGCTTGCGCTTCACGCTTCGCTTTTTCTTCTGCAACACGTTTTGCCTCTAGTTCACGTTTAGCTGCTTCTTCTGCTTCACGTTTGGCTTTTTCTTCTGCCGCACGTTTTGCTGCTTCTTCAGCTTCACGTTTTGCTTGCTCTTCCGCGGCACGCATTGCGGCTTCTTCCGCTTCACGAGTCGCTTCATCTTCGACAGAACCGCGCTTAACATACGTACGTTTTTTGCGCACCTCAATCTGAACATTCTTACTTTTACCGCCACCGGCGTTAACGCTCAGTGTACTGCGGGTTTTGCGCTGCAGAGTTAAACGTGTTGGCTCGGCGCCTGTTGTATCACCGTGCTCTTTACGTAAATGAGCCAACAACTTCTGCTTCTCATCTTCGGATACATTATCTGCAACGGCCTTGTTCATTCCTGCATCAGCAAGTTGCTCTAATAAGCGGTCTACTGGTGTACCAATTTCTTCACTCAGTGCTTTAACGGTAATTTGTGTCATGCCGCTTCCTCCCCTTGCTGAAATTATGCGTCTTCACCGAACCAACAGATATTACGAGCAGCCATAATGAGCTCACCCGCACGTTGCTCGGTCAGACCTTCAATACCTTCTAAATCATCCACACCTTGGTCAGCCAGATCTTCCAGTGTCGCAACACCTTTCGCTGCCAGTTTGAATGCCATTTCGCGTTCTAGTCCTGCAAGCGCAAGCAGATCTTCTGCAGGCTCAAGACCTTCGAACGACTCTTCTTTTGCAAGAGCAATGGTAGTGAGCGCTTCTTTAGCGCGTCCTCTTAGCTCTTCAACCAGATCTTCATCCATACCATCAACATCAAGTAGCTCATTCATTGGTACGTAAGCGATCTCTTCTAGAGTAGAGAAACCTTCTTCAACCAACAATTCAGCGAAATCTTGCTCAATATCTAAGTACTTCATAAAGTTCTCAATGGATGCCATTGATTCTTCTTGGTGTTTCTTCTGCAGATCTGCGACTGTCATTACATTCAGCTCCCAACCCGTAAGTTGAGAAGCTAGGCGCACGTTTTGGCCATTACGACCGATCGCTTGCGCAAGGTTATCGGCTTCAACTGCGATATCCATTGAATGTGCGTCTTCATCCATAATGATTGAAGCAACATCGGCAGGAGCCATAGCGTTAATGACGAATTGCGCTGGATTATCATCCCAAAGCACAATGTCGATACGCTCGCCACCCAGTTCACCAGAAACCGCTTGTACACGTGCTCCACGCATACCCACACACGCACCAACAGGATCGATACGCTTATCATTGGTTTTTACCGCGATCTTGGCACGCGAACCAGGATCACGCGCTGCAGCCTTAAGCTCAATCAGCTCTTCACCAATTTCTGGCACTTCAACACGGAACAGTTCAGCTAACATCTCTGGCTTAGAACGAGTGATGAAGAGTTGGAAACCACGTGCTTCTGGAGCCACTTTGTACAGCAAACCACGGACGCGATCGCCAGGACGGAAGTTTTCGCGTGGCAGTTGATCTTCACGCAAAATTACCGCTTCTGCGTTGTTGCCAAGGTCAAGGATTACGGTTTCGCGGTTCACTTTCTTAACCACGCCGGTAACCAATTCACCTTCATTATCAATGAACTGTTCAACGATTTGTGCACGCTCAGCTTCACGAACTTTTTGTACGATCACTTGTTTGGCTGTTTGGGTGGTAATACGGTCGAAAGTAACAGAATCAATCTGATCTTCGATGTAGTCGCCCAATTGAACAGAATCATCATCAAAGCTTGCTGCATCAAATGAGATTTCTTTGGTTGGGTGTTCAACATTTTCAACCACTAACCAACGACGGAAAGTTTCAAATGCACCGGTTTTGCGATCGATTGCTACGCGTACATCGATCTCGATTTCATACTTCTTTTTGGTTGAAGTCGCTAACGCAGTTTCCAGCGCTTCAAAAATACGCTCACGAGGTACCGCTTTCTCGTTAGAAACCGCCTCAACTACCGCTAAAATTTCTTTACTCATTGTTCTAGCCTCAAAGACTTAAAATTTAGGGATCAGGTTAGCTTTTGAAATGTTACTCAAGGCAAAGTGTTCTTCTTGCCCATCCACCATCACAACAACGGTTTCACCATCAATTGATTGAATGATGCCTTTCCACTTGCGACGGTTACCAACAGCCATCTTCAAAACGATGCTGACCTCGTGACCAATAAACTGCTCGTAATGTGCTGCTTTAAAGAGTGGTCTTTCTAGACCAGGAGAAGACACTTCGAGGTTGTAAACGACCGAAATAGGGTCTTCAACATCCAAAACCGCACTCACTTGGCGACTGACTTCTGCGCAGTCTTCCACTGTGATACCGTTTTCGTGATCAATAAAGATACGTAGTGTGGAATGTTGCCCTGCACGGACGAACTCTAATCCAACTAACTCGTAACCTGCAGCAACCACCGGAGCTTCAAGCATTTCAGTAAGTTGTCTTTCTAAACCAGTCATCTACTAAACCACTCCAGAAACAAAAAAAGGGCTTAGAGCCCAATTTAAATACCAAGCAAATACCTAAAACCCTTTAAAAAGGAAATTTAGATAATAAAAAACCCCGATTAAGTCGGGGTTTTTTATTGCTGGACCCTGATAAATTGAGAATCGCTTCCCAACTGCAGTGAGGTTAACACTGCCAAACTTGTCTCTCTAATCGCTAAAGAGATTGGTTGCGGGGGCTGGATTTGAACCAACGACCTTCGGGTTATGAGCCCGACGAGCTACCAAGCTGCTCCACCCCGCGTCCGACTTGCGAGCATTATACGCTCAACAAGATGATTTACAAGTTTGTAAATATGGTGCCGAGAGAGGGACTCGAACCCTCACACCTAAGGCGCTAGCACCTCATGCTAGTGTGTCTACCAATTTCACCATCTCGGCATATCTATTTATTGAGGAATTTCGTCACTGCTTTTAGCAGGCGTTTCACTCACTGTGTCACCAGCTTTCTGAATCACTTGACCTTGTGAAGGGTCAACCCATTGTGATTCGGTCTTATGCGTTGACATATTGCCAAGCACTAGGCTGATAACAAAAAAAACTGTTGCGAAAATCGCAGTCATTCGGGTTAGGAAGTTACCTGAGCCACCAGCACCAAACACAGTGTTTGACGCGCCGGCACCGAATGAGGCTCCCATATCTGCGCCTTTACCTTGCTGAATCAACACTAGGCCAATAATAGCAACCGCTGCCAACAGGTAAATCACAAGTAGAACTGTAAACATTACTTCCACCTATGTCATATTTGTTGAGCTAGCGACGTTCCCATCGATTGATTTGAACAAAGCCAGCAACCTTTCTCTCCGAAAGCGGACGCAATACTAACGAATGGTTCCGAGGCTGACAAGAGGTATTTTCTAAAAAAAATCACTTTACGATTTGATCGCTCAAAAAACTCGCACAACAACGTTTTTTCGAGCATTTCTCCAATTCCTAGCAAGAAATCAACTGACTAGGAATCGAAGAAATACGTTGTTGCATTTAGCAGTTATCTTTTACTGCTTGAGCAATTTTCAGCGCAGACTGCTTAACTAGCGCATCATCTTCCCCTTCCACCATCACACGGATCAGCGGTTCTGTACCCGACTTGCGCAGTAATACACGACCTTTCGAACCTAGCTCAGCTTCAACTTCAGATACCGCCGCTTTCACCGCATCAGCTTCAAGTGGATTACCATCTCCAGCAAAACGAACATTCTCCAACACTTGTGGGTAAAGCGTCATGCCTTTCGCTAATTCATGCAAAGTCATTTCACTACCAACCACTGAAGCAAGCACTTGTAGGCCTGCGACAATCGCATCACCCGTAGTCACTTTATCAAGTAAAATAACGTGGCCTGAGTTTTCCGCACCAATCTTCCAGCCTTTCTCTAGAAGTTTTTCCATAACATAGCGATCACCGACTGCAGCGCGTACAAATGGAATGCCCAGCTGTTTGAGTCCATTTTCCATGCCAAGGTTCGTCATCAATGTCCCAACAACACCACCCTTGAGCTCACCACGGCGCAGTGCGTCGCGGGCAATAATGTAAGCGATTTGGTCACCATCGACTTTATTGCCTAGGTGGTCAACCATGATGATGCGATCGCCATCACCATCGAAAGCAAGGCCAAGATGTGCTTGTTCTTCAACAACGCGTTTTTGCAGTGCGCGAACATCGGTTGCACCGACTTGGTCATTGATATTCAAACCATTAGGCTCAACGCCCATCGCAATGACTTCCGCTCCCAACTCACGGAAAACATTGGGCGCAATATGGTACGTGGCACCATTGGCGCAATCCACGACAAGCTTCAAACCAGACAAACTGAGTTTTGAAGGGAAAGTGCTTTTACAAAATTCAATATAACGCCCAGCCGCATCCACCATGCGTGAAGCTTTACCAAGCTCAGCCGATTCAACACATTCAATGTCTTTATCCAACTCAGCTTCAATCGCTAACTCAATCTCATCTGGCAGTTTGGTTCCTTCATAAGAGAAGAATTTGATACCGTTATCGTAGTAAGGGTTGTGCGATGCAGAAATAACGATCCCCGCTTCTGCACGGAAAGTTTGAGTGAGATAAGCGACAGCAGGTGTTGGCATAGGGCCAGTAAATGTTGCTTTCAACCCCGCAGCGGCAAGCCCAGCTTCTAGTGCAGACTCCAACATATAGCCAGAAATACGCGTATCTTTACCTATGATGACCTTTTTCGTGCCTTGTTTTGCCAGTACACGTCCAGCCGCCCAGCCAAGCTTAAGTACAAAATCAGGAGTAATGGGGTACTGGCCAACTTTGCCACGAACGCCATCAGTGCCAAAATAACGTCTTTTATCAGACATTTGCGTTTCCTTTACATTATTGTTTTTACAAATTGTTATTCATCATCTGCACCATTTTGAGTGCATCAATGGTCTGCTCTACATCATGAACACGGATAATTTGTGCCCCTTTATGAGCAGCAAGAGTCGCACAAGCAACACTCCCAGCCACACATTCAGCAGGCTGCTTATTCAGTGTTTTAAAAATCATTGATTTACGTGACATTCCAGCTAAAACAGGCAATCCAAAACGATGAAACTGTTCTAAATGGGCGAGCAAATGATAATTGTGTTGCACCGATTTTCCAAAACCAAAACCGGGATCTAAGATGATATTCTCACGCTTAATACCCGCCGCTTCGCATTGTGTAATTCGCTCAGCTAAAAACTGGCAAACCTCTTCAATAAGATTGTCGTAGTGTGGGTTAGCTTGCATCGTCCGCGGTTGACCTTGCATATGCATAATACAGACGGGAACTTGAGCCTGCGCTGCTACTTCAAGCGCTCCCGGCTCTTGCAAAGCACGCACATCATTAATCAGATCGGCTCCCACGGCTAATGCTTGGCGCATCACTTCCGCTTTGCTGGTATCAATCGAAATCCATACCTTAGCATTCTGTTTTCGAATCGCTTTGATAAGCGGGATGACGCGCTGTAATTCCTCTTCTAAAGCCACATCAGGAGCGCCTGGTCGAGTTGATTCACCGCCAATATCAATAATCGCGACACCAAGGTCGATCATTTGCTGCGCTCTTGCCAATGCGATATCAAGGTCAACGTAACGGCCGCCATCAGAAAAGGAGTCTGGCGTAGTATTTAAGATCCCCATCACAACGGGTGAATGCAGCTCAAGCTGCTTATCGGCATGACTGATTTTCAGCATTCTAAAAATATATTCCCTGCAAACACAAAACCCCGAACAAGTCGGGGTTTAAAGTTAAAAGTGATGTTATTCAGCGTCTTTTTTCTCGCTTGCTGTCGCGACATCCGATGAAGCAGTCTCTGCTGTAGATTCTTCCGCCTTAGCTTCAGGCTCAGCTTTTACTTCAGGTTCAGACGGAGTTTTCGATTGATCACCCCAACCTGCTGGCTCACGAATCACAGGCTTACGCGCCATCAAGTCATCAATTTGACCTGCATCGATAGTTTCATACTTCATCAAGGCATCTTTCATTGCATGCATGATATCCATATTATCCATGATGATTTGGCGAGCTCGTTCGTAGTTGCGATCGATAATTTGGCGAATTTCGTCATCAATCAGCTTTGCGGTGTCATCAGACATGTGTTTGGTCTGTGTTACACTGCGTCCAAGGAACACTTCGCCTTCATCTTCCGCGTACAACATAGGACCTAGCTTTTCAGAGAAGCCCCATTGGGTCACCATCTTACGAGCAATTTCTGTTGCACGCTCGATATCGTTTGATGCGCCTGTTGAAACTTTCTCTTTGCCGTAAATCAACTCTTCAGCAAGACGACCGCCGTACAAGCTAGAGATCATCGATTCCAGATGCTGTTTAGACATACTCACGCGATCTTGCTCAGGCAGATACATGGTGACACCGAGCGCACGACCTCGAGGAATAATTGACACTTTGTAAACCGGGTCATGTTCAGGCACAAGGCGACCCACTACCGCATGGCCAGCTTCATGGTAAGCGGTAGACTCTTTGATCTCCTCAGACATCACCATTGAACGGCGCTCAGCACCCATCATTATTTTGTCTTTTGCAAGTTCAAACTCAACCATAGAGACGTTGCGCTTGTTGCCACGAGCAGCAAACAGCGCCGCTTCGTTAACTAAGTTCGCCAAATCCGCACCTGAGAACCCAGGAGTACCACGTGCAATCAATGATGGCTCTACATCATTCGCCAGAGGCACTTTGCGCATATGCACTTTAAGAATTTGCTCGCGGCCACGCACATCCGGCAGGCCTACCACGACTTGACGGTCAAAACGTCCCGGACGCAACAATGCAGGATCCAACACGTCAGGACGGTTGGTTGCCGCGATGACAATAATGCCTTCATTGCCTTCAAAACCATCCATTTCCACCAGCATTTGGTTTAGTGTCTGCTCACGTTCATCATGACCACCACCAACACCCGCGCCACGCTGACGACCCACTGCATCAATTTCATCAATGAAAATAATACATGGTGAGGCTTTCTTCGCTTGTTCGAACATGTCACGCACACGAGACGCACCAACACCGACAAACATTTCGACGAAATCCGAACCAGAGATAGTGAAGAATGGCACTTTAGCTTCACCAGCAATGGCTTTGGCAAGCAAGGTTTTACCAGTACCAGGAGGACCAACCATGAGTACACCCGTTGGGATCTTACCACCCAGCTTTTGGAAGCGGCTCGGATCACGCAGGTAGTCCACTAGTTCTTTCACATCTTCTTTTGCTTCGTCACAACCCGCTACATCGTTGAAGGTCGTCTTTATTTGGTCTTCACTCATCATACGCGCTTTGCTTTTACCAAATGACATGGCACCTTTGCCACCGCCACCTTGCATTTGACGCATAAAGAAGATCCAAACCCCAATCAATAGGATCATTGGGAACCAAGAGATGAAAATGGTACCCAGCAAGCTTTGCTGTTCAGGAGGTGTACCTTGTACTTTCACGTCTTGATTGATCAAGTCATCGAGCAGCTTTTGATCATAAACCGGCATGTAAGTTACATAACGGCTTCCGCCTCCACGACGCATGAAAGTAATTTCACCGTTGTTGAATTGAGCTTCCTGAATCTGGCCTTGACCAACTTCCTTTACAAATGTGGTGTAGTCGACTGCTCTGCCGTTATTCTCACCGGGGCCGAAGCTCTGGAATACAGACATCAAAACGACAGCAATCACAAGCCACAGGATTAAATTTTTTGCCATGTCACTCAAGGTGTAAGCCTCGCGATAACTAATTGTAATTAAAAGGTAGGGTACTACAGTTTGTAGCTAGCGGCTATAGGGTCTACTTAGGCACCAAATAGTGAAATAGTTAACCTTTGTAACCAGTCGCTACGATAAAAACTTCTCGTGAACGTGATCGAGAGGAGTCCGGTTTACGAATTTTAACCACTTTAAACAGGTCTCTTACTGCTTTGACATAATCATCAAAGCCTTCTCCTTGAAACACTTTCACCACAAAACTACCATTGGGAGCCAGAACTTGTCGACACATATCCAGTGCTAATTCGACAAGATACATGGCGCGTGGCTGATCGACGGACAAGTTACCCGCCATATTAGGTGCCATATCAGACATCACTACATCGACCATATCTGGCTGGATTCGATCTAGCAATGCATTGAGTACCGCTTCCTCACGAAAGTCACCTTGTAAGAAAGATACTCCAGCAATCGACTCCATGGGTAAAAGGTCACACGCAATAACACGCCCACCTTCGCCAACTACTTTGGCCGCAAATTGCGACCATCCACCAGGTGCAGCGCCAAGATCGACAACTGTCATACCAGCTTTTAGTAGTTTATCTTTGTTTTGGATCTCTTCTATTTTGAAGATAGCACGTGAACGATAGCCTTTCTTCTTTGCTTCGTTAACATATTTGTCGTCAAAATGCTCTTTTAACCAGCGAGTTGAGCTGGCCGAGTGTTTCTGTTTACTCATTTTGTTCCTAACTAAGTCACCACTATCCAAGAAAGTCTGGTAGAAAATATAGTCTTCTAGCATAGATGGCGTTAAAATGACGGTTTTCAACCCTAATATTAAATAAATTTGGCCGCGTAATGAACCTAAGCAACAAACAAAAGCAGCATCTGAAAGGCTTGGCACACAACTTAAAACCTGTTGTGTTGATGGGCGCTAACGGACTCACAGAAGCTGTGCTGGCGGAAATCGAAATTGCGCTCGATCATCATGAACTGATTAAAGTGAAAGTCGTTTCTGAAGATCGTGACACTAAGCAATTGATCGTTGACGCAATTGTTCGCGAAACTGGTGCCGAGAAAGTACAGGTAATTGGTAAAGTCCTAGTACTTTATCGCCAGTCTCAGCAACGCAAAATCGAATTGCCACGCAAATAATCAGCCAACGGATGAAAAAAAGGTCGCGACTGCGACCTTTTTTACTTTTTCCTAAAATGATTGGTTAATTGCGAAACTATAGATATTCCACTCGATCAATTTCGAAGGCCTTATTACCCCCCGGAGTCGCAATCGAGACTTCATCGCCTTCAAATTTACCAATCAAACCGCGAGCAATCGGTGAATTGACTGAAATACGACCCGATTTGATATCCGCTTCATCATCACCAACGATTTGGTAAGTCTTCTCTTCATCACTGTTAACATCAATCACCGTCACCGTGGCACCAAAAATGACTTTGCCACTGTTTTCCATCTTAGTGACATCAATAACCTGCGCGACTGATAGCTTGTATTCGATATCACGAATTTGCGCTTCACAGATCCCTTGCTCTTCGCGTGCGGCATGGTATTCCGCATTTTCTTTCAAATCACCAAGCTCACGAGCTTCGGCAATCGCTTCTGTAATTTTAGGTCTGAGTTTTAATAGTCTATCGAGTTCTTCACGCAGTAGCTTTTCACCACGCGCTGTCATTGGAACTTTTTCCATCATTTACCTCTGCGCCAAAGTTCTTCTTTGGACAATAAAAAATTTCCCAACATCCTAAATCGGGTCGGGTTAAGGTTGAACCATTTGGATTACTCAAAAGTGTAAACAAAGTTAAGAGCTAAATCATCCAAATTCAAGATTTGCGAGGCGAATTTAGTTGAATCCTCATTTTTGCTTTTTATATGTGATCTTTAGCACAATTAGATTGTGTGTATTTTGCTCAATCTCGATAAAAAAAAATAAAAAATACAACAAATTAAATTAAAAAAACCGCTCATGCAAAAAAGATAAAACATTTTAAAAACATCAACTTGATAAATTTTTACCACCAATAAAACAGTGTTCATAATTTGGATTTATATCATTTTACTAACTGATAGCGGAACTTTGGGAGTAAAAAAGTAGCCACGAAAATGGCTGAGCCATCAAATCTTTATGCTTTATGGTTTCAATACAACAATGACCAATGAAGCTTGATGCATCACCTATTTCGATTGACGTGGCTTACGTCGCACAAAAATCAAATTTATGGACAATAAATTAGGACTTAATAAGATGAACAAGACTCTGATTGCTCTTGCTGTATCAGCTGCTGCAGTGGCTACTGGTGTAAATGCTGGCGAAATCTACAACCAAGATGGCGCTTCTTTAAATATGGGTGGCCGTGCTGAAGCGCGTCTATCTCTTAAAGACGGTAAAGCAGATGATAAATCTCGTGTACGTCTAAACTTCCTAGGTAAAGTAGCTATCAATGATAGTCTGTACGGTGTGGGTTTCTACGAAGGTCAATTTGAGACTAACGACCAAGGTGAAAACAACGCTAACAACAACCTAGATAACCGTTATACCTATGCAGGTATCGGTGGTACTTACGGTGAAGTGACTTACGGTAAAAACGATGGCGCATTAGGCGTAATTACTGACTTCACCGATATCATGTCTTACCACGGCAACTCAGCTGCAGACAAAATTGCAGTCGCAGATCGCGTGGACAACATGCTGGCTTATAAAGGTCAATTTGGTGATCTAGGTGTGAAAGCAAGCTATCGTTTTGCTGACCGTAACACTGTTGATGCAATGGGTAATGTTGTAGCTGAAACAAACGCTGCCAAGTACTCTGACAATGGCAAAGACGGCTACTCACTGTCTGCTGTTTACGCATTTGGTGACACTGGTTTCAATATCGGTGCTGGCTACGCAGATCAAGATACTCAAGACCAATACATGTTAGCGGCTTCTTACGCTATTGCTGATTTCTACTTCGCAGGTCTATTCACTGACGGTGAAAAAGCTAAAGATGTTGACTACACTGGCTACGAGCTGGCTGCTGGTTACAAACTAGGTCAAGCTGCGTTTACTGCTACATACAACAATGCAGAAACAGCAAAAGAAACTTCAGCAAATAACTTTGCTATCGACGCGACTTACTACTTCAAACCAAACTTCCGCTCTTACATCTCTTACAACTTCAACATGATTGATGCTGGTGATGTGTTGGGTAAAGTTAGTGGTAAAGGTGTAGCAACTAAGATCGACGCTGAAGACGAACTGGCTATCGGTCTACGTTACGACTTCTAATTGTTGACTTCAGGTCACACGCCAAACGCCTGCTGACTAGCAGGCGTTTTTCTATCTCGTTATACTGCAGCAACGTTTCTTGGTGGATGTTATTGCTATGCTTTCTCGCTTCATACCCGTTTGGTTACTCTCCATTAGCTGTTTTCTAATCGCCTCTCCGATTTACGCGCAAACACCATTAACTGCCGCAACGACTAAACTTCCTCAAGGGGCTCGTTATAGCCTATTGATTGAAGATGCCGCATCGCAGCAGAACACTCTCGAACTCAATACTCATCTTTACTATCCCCCCGCTAGCACCCAGAAGATTTTGACGGCGCTCGCCGCAAAATTAGAACTGGGTGATGAGTTTCGCTTTCACACTGATTTAATGCGTTCAGGGCAAGATTGGATCATTCGCTTTTCAGGCGACCCTACCCTTACTACTACGGATTTAACGACACTGCTCAAAGCGATGAAAGCGCAAAGTGGCGGCAGAATTGAGGGCGATTTGTGGCTGGATAATAGTGTATTTAGTGGATATGAGCGTGCGGTAGGCTGGCCATGGGATATTTTAGGCGTCTGCTATAGCGCTCCAGCCAGTGCCATCAACCTCGATGGTAACTGTATTGAGGCCTCCATTTATACTGAGCCACAAGGTAAAACGCGCGTTTATGTCCCAGAGCACTACCCTGTGCATGTTCAGTCACAAGCCATCAGCGTGACACAGCGCGAACAAGAAGGTTTGCTGTGTGATTTAGAACTGACGGTAACACCTGAGAATCACTATAAGCTAGATGGCTGTTTAGCCTTACGAGACAAACCCTTACCGTTAAAATTTGCGGTGCAAGATACTGGGCTCTATACCCAGCGAGTGGTTTATCGTCTTCTCAACCAGCTAAATATCCAGCTCAAAGGGGAGGTTAAAGTCGGTAAAGCCAATACCAAACAAGCGCAGAAAATCGCTGCTCATCAGTCCAAGCCGCTGCCTGTGTTACTGAAAACCATGTTGCAAGAGTCCGACAATCTGATCGCCGATACCTTGACCAAAGCCTTAGGCCACCGTTTTTACTCTCAACCCGGTAGCTTTACCAACGGAACACAAGCGATTAAACAGATTTTTTACTCTCGCACTGGCATTTCATTACAAGATACTCAGCTTGCCGATGGCTCTGGCCTTTCACGTAATAACCGGATGCGTCCACAAGTGATGCTGGATACTCTTCGCTACCTTTATCGGCACGAAGCTGAGCTTGGGTTAATTGCGATGCTGCCTTCAGCGGGAGAATCGGGCACTTTGCAATATCGACGCAGTATGCGTGCGCCACAAATCAGTGGCCAAATTAAGGCGAAAAGTGGCTCACTTTATGGCACTTACAATATGGCGGGCTTTGTGATGGACGAAAATCAGCGCCCTAAGACCCTATTTGTTCAATTCGTCACCGACTATTTTCCTCCCAAACCCAATCCTGAAATAGCAGTTGAACCACCGATCATTCAGTTTGAAACTCAGCTCTATCAGGAGCTTATTCAGTTTAATCGCTTGGCATCCCAGTCAAACTAGGCTTCTAGCTGAAAAATAAAAAGCGCCGTTTGGCGCTTTTTATTTATTTTTAGCTCAGGTTTGGAAACCATTACTTGATGGTCACTCGAGCGAACTTACGTTTACCCACTTGGTAAACCGATGTACCGCAAGTAGGAATCAGCTTCGCATCCTCTAACTTCTCGCCATCAAGCTTCACCGCACCTTGCTTAATCATGCGCAGTGCATCAGAAGTAGAAGCCACAAGTCCCGCCTCTTTGAGTAGATTGGAGATAGCGATTCCAGCCTCGAATTCAAACTCTGGCATTTCCTCAGGCATCGCCCCTTTTTGGAAACGGTTGATGAACTCTTGTTCTGCTGCGTCAGCATCGGCTTGTGAATGGAAACGAGCGATGATCTCTTTTGCTAGCAAAATCTTGATATCACGCGGGTTAGCACCATTAGCAACCTCGGCTTTGAATTGGGCGACTTCTTCTAACGGACGGAAAGAGAGCAGCTCGTAGTAGCTCCACATCAAATCGTCAGAAATTGACATGATTTTACCGAACATTTCGCTCGGCGCTTCGCTCACACCAATATAGTTATGCGCCGATTTAGACATTTTCTTCTCGCCATCCAAGCCCACCAGCAGAGGCATCATCAATACCACTTGTGGTTTTTGGCCGTGGGATTTTTGTAGCTCACGCCCCATCAGCAAGTTGAATTTCTGGTCGGTACCACCAAGCTCAACATCGGTTTCCATCGCAACAGAATCGTAGCCTTGCAGCAATGGGTACATAAACTCGTGGATCGCAATCGGCTGACCATTGTTGTAACGCTTTTTAAAGTCATCACGTTCTAACATACGAGCGACTGTCTGGTTTGAAGCCAGACGGATCATCCCTTCCGCTCCCAGTTGTGACAACCATTCTGAGTTAAATTGAATCTTGGTTTTGGCAGGATCGAGGATCTTAAACACTTGTTGCTTGTACGTTTCCGCATTACGCAACACATCTTCGCGCGTCAAAGGTGGGCGTGTGGTATTTTTTCCGGTTGGATCACCGACCATTCCGGTAAAGTCACCAATCAAAAATGTCACGTCATGACCTAAATCCTGGAAAGTACGAAGCTTATTGAGGATTACCGTGTGGCCTAGATGGATATCCGGAGCCGTTGGATCCGCCCCCAACTTAATTCGCAGCGGACGATTTTCTTTGAGCTTAGCAATGAGCTCTTCTTCGGGGATCAGCTCTTCAACACCACGTTTAATCTCGGCTAAAGCGGCTTCAATACTCGCCATTCTTGTTCACTCCCACAGATTTGGCAAAAATATGATAGTTGGACATATTACTTGAATAGCGATGCATTTTGAAACCAGTTAGACTACCCGACAGCGATTTTGTTAATAATTAAATGAATTTGAACTGAACATGCTTTCTCTTTTCAATCGTCTTCCTTGGCTGCATCGAGTGTTAATCACCGCGTTTAGCGCCATTATTGTCTTCGCCATTTTTTTTCTGCCCAATTCTGAAGAATTACATAAACCAGATGCTCAGTTAGATGTGGGACGTCACTATCCTGTCACTCTCGATAAACAACTGATTACGAGACCAGAGGAAGAAGTAATCGCCCCACCCTCTGTTATGCTGCGTTGGGAAACCTACCAAGTAGCCAACGGTGAAAGTGCCGCTTTACTCTTCCAGCGGGCAGGACTCTCATCACGAGTTCTTTACGAATTAACCTCCAGCAACAGTGACATCAATAGTCAGCTTTCTAAGTTAATGCCTAAAGACGAATTGAAATTTGGCTTTGACAAAAATAACCAATTAGTTCAGCTAAAACGCACCATTAGCCCTTATGAAACCTTTGTGGTGACCCGTTCAGATTCTGGTTTTACCTCTGAGTTTGATAAGAAAGAAGTCACCTTCCAACTCAATTACGCCGAAGCCAAAATCACCTCTAATTTCTGGAATGCGGGTATCGCCTCAGGGCTAAGTGCTAACCAGATCATTGAGTTAGCCAATATGTTTGGCTGGGATATCGACTTCGCGCTCGATATTCGCGAAGGGGATCAATTCAAATTACTCTACCAAGAAAAAGTCGTCGAAGGCTCTGTGATTGGTCGCGGCAACATTATTGCAGCCACTTTTATCAACCAAGGTTCAACCTTTACTGCGATTTTGGATGACAATACAGGCAACTATTACGATCAGAATGGCCGAGCGATGAAAAAAGCCTTCTTGCGTTCGCCGCTCGATTTTCGTCGCGTCTCTTCTAACTTTAACCCTCGCCGACTCCATCCAGTAACGGGAGAAGTTAAAGCTCACCGTGGTACCGACTATGTTGCACCGGTAGGAACACCTATCTGGGCGGCTGGTGATGGTGTGGTTGAGAAATCCAGCTATAACCAATTTAATGGTAACTATGTCTACATTCGCCATAGCAATACCTACATTACTAAGTACCTACACTTACAGCGACGTCTAGTTAAAACCGGAGATCGAGTCAAACAAGGACAAACTATTGGTACCTTGGGAGGCACAGGACGAGTTACCGGCCCTCACTTGCATTATGAATTCTTGGTTAATGGCATCCACAAAAACCCGCGTACAGTTGAATTGCCACAAGCACAATCACTGACTGGCAAAGCAAAAGAGACCTTTATTGCAAATGCGAAGCAACGAATGGCAAAACTGGAACGCTACAGTCAGTTACTGTATGCCAATCAATAATCATCTCGTGGTGGAAAAAAGTTAGGCCAGCAATCGCTGGCCTAACTTTTATCAACATTCACTCTGTCGCTATGGCATGTTTAACTCTGCGCATCTTGAGGGGCTTCGTCTTCACTTACCCCTTTTCTTCGCCGCCCTAACATGAGCAAGCAAGGGGTAAGCACTAAGGTCAGTACCGTTGCAAATGCCAATCCTCCGGCCACCGCAGTCGCCAACTGTGACCACCACTGGGTACTCGGTGCACCAAACTCAATTTTCTGATTGATGAGGTCAATATTCATCTCAAGCACCATAGGCAGTAAACCTAAAATTGTCGTTACCGTCGTCAGAAGCACTGGACGCAAGCGTTGCACTCCCGTGCGTAATATCGCTTCCTCACGGCTCAAGCCACGCTTAAGCAATTGATTATAGGTGTCAATCAATACGATATTGTTGTTCACCACAATCCCCGCTAGGGCAATCACCCCAATACCAGACATGATGATGCCAAACGGTTTTTGGAAAATCAGTAATCCAGCAAAAACCCCTACGGTAGAGAAAATCACCGCGGTCAAAATCAGGAAGGCTTGGTAGAAACTATTGAACTGAGTGATCAAAATGATCGCCATCGCCGCGAGTGCAACCATAAACGCCTTTTCGAGGAAGACAGCTGAATGCTCTTGTTCCTCGTTTTGACCACGGATACGAAATTCCACACTAGTGGGTAAATTGAGATCACGTAGCGCCTGTTCAATGGCGGGAAGTTCTAGCGCTAAGTTGTACCCATCCTTGAGATCGGCCATCACGCTGATCACCCGTCGACCATCTACCCTATGAATCGTATCCTGCTTTTGCTCTGGAATAATTTGCGCAAAATTAGTAAGTGGCACTAAACCTTGCGCGGTTTTTACGCGTAGTTGTTCAAAACGTCCAATATCGCGATATTCACTCGGATAACGCACCAAGATATCGACTTCTTCATCGCTGTCATCAGGAAGATAATCGCCAATTTTGAGGCCATTTGTCACAAACTGTACGGTATTGCCCA
This sequence comes from Vibrio paracholerae, assembly GCF_037672085.1. Classification (NCBI taxonomy): domain Bacteria; kingdom Pseudomonadati; phylum Pseudomonadota; class Gammaproteobacteria; order Vibrionales; family Vibrionaceae; genus Vibrio; species Vibrio paracholerae. The sequence goes on from NZ_JBBHLM010000002.1 coordinate 2,395,636, forward strand.
CCAAAGTAGCATCGGCCGCAAAACGTGATGCATCATCACGTCGAATATCAATTTTCCAATCAATCCCAGGCTTACTGCCGTTATCACTTAAATTGGTCAGTGCCGGATTGCCCTTTGCCCATAACCTCACTTGCTGAGCGGCTTTATCGAGTTCGTCTGCAACGCGAGCTGAAATTTCAATCTCCAGATCGTGCTCAACAGGTGGCCCTGCATCTGGGAATTTGTATTCGATTTCAACCCCTGGAAAGGTATTGGTGACTTGCTCCAGCTCCTCAATAATCGCTTTAACACTACGACGATATTGCCAATCAACGGGGGTTATCTGTACGACGCCAATTTCGTCATCGCCACCCGTACGGGTATAGACACTTTCAAACTCATCGTGGCCTAACATCACCTGCTCAATATCACTCATGATGCGATCTTTTTCATTCAGCGACAGATCGCCATAAGAGCGCACTTTGACCGAGAAAAAAGGCGGATCCACTTCAGGAAAAAACTCTGCACCTAAACCTGCTTTGCCATAAGCAAACGCAATCGCCGCAGACATCAGTAGCGCACCGCACAAAATTTTGATCGGGTGGCGAATCGCTATGGCAAGCGTGTGGTAATAGGCTTTGGTGATCCCCGTCGCTTGTGAAAAATCACCATTGTGCAGCGCCACCATCCGCGCTTGATTAGCTTGGGTCACTTTCTGCGGACGACCAAACAAGCTTCCCAATACCGGAACAAAGAGCAGCGCCATCACTAAAGAGGCAGTGAGCGTCGCCATTAAGGTCAGCGGAAGGTATTTCATGAATTCGCCAGTCACATCTGGCCAAAACAGCAGCGGGGCAAAAGCAGCCAGCGTGGTCGCGGTAGAGGCGGTGATTGGCCAAGCCATACGTTTCGCCGCATCGCGATAGGCTTCACTTCGATGCATACCCTCTTGCATGCGTCGATCCGCAAATTCGGTGACTACGATTGCACCATCCACCAGCATGCCAACGGCCATGATGAGAGCAAACAGCACAACGATATTGACTGTCAGACCGAAAACGGCCAGTACCAATAGCCCAGTCAAAAAAGACCCAGGAATCGAAACCCCAACCAATAGCGAAGTGCGTACGCCCAAAATCGCAATGATCACCACCACGACGAGAATGATGGCGGACAGAATATTGTTTTGTAGATCATTGAGCATGAGTTTGACATCTTTCGACTCATCCCAAATCGTTTTCACCAATAAATTATTAGGCCAATCGTCACGCGCTTGAGCTTCGCCTAAAACCGCTTTGACTAGCTCAACGGTTTCAATAATATTCTCACCAGAACGTTTTTTGATATCCAAAACAATGGCGGGTTTACCATCTAAGCGAGCTAAACTCTCAGGATCACGGAAAGATTTGCGTACTGTGGCCACATCACCGAACGTAATAACCTGCTTACCCTCGACTTTAATCGGCAGCTCTAACACATCCTTCAACGATTCAAATACGGAAGGCACTTTGACCGAAAAGCGGCCGTAACCAGTATCAACAAATCCGGCGGCGACCACTCGGTTATTGAGTGCAATCAGATTGTAGATGTCACTTTGATCCAGTCCGTAGCTCTCCATAAGCAGTGGATCGACGAGGATTTCCACGATCTCTTCACGATCCCCTGCGATATCAACAGATAGGATCTGGCGAAAGCTTTCCAATTTATCGCGTAATTGACGGGCTATCAGAACTGCCGTTCGCTCCGGTACTGTACCGTAGAGCACCACAGATAAAACAGGCTGCTCCGCCGCCAGCGTCACTTCATTCACCGTCGGCTCATCACTATCCGCCGGTAATTTGGGTTTGGCCAAATCGACTGCATCACGCACATCCGCCATCGCTTTGGCTAAATCGACACCCACATTGAATTCCAGTACGACAGAAGCATGCCCTTCTGATGCTGTGGCCGTCATCTCTTTCACACCTTCAATCGAGCGCATTTCCTGCTCAAGAGGACGAACAATCAATCTTTCTGCATCACTGGGAGATATACCTTGGTGGCTCACCGAAACGTAGATGATAGGAATGGTGACATCGGGGCTCGACTCTTTGGGAATGGTCAGGTAAGTCGCCACACCCGCAACCAAAATGAACACCAGTAAGGTCAACATGGTGCGCGTACGAGACAGCGCCGCATCAATCAGAGTGAACATGCTGCGACTCCTAGTGGGTTGCGCTGAGTTGAGTGGCGAGAACCTTATCCCCATCGCGAACAAATCCTTGTCCACGGGTAATAATATCCACTTGCTCGCCAAGTCCGGTTAACCAGACACCATCTTGTTCTGCTTTCACCAGTTGGATTGGCACAAATTTGACGTATTCACTTTGCAACGTTTTCACGCCAAGGTTGCCCTCTTCATCGAGAGCGAGCATGGCGGGGGTGATTTTGATCGCGGCTTGAGACATTAGACTCAACTCAACTTCTGCGCTTACCCCTGCAGGAATGGCTTGTTGTGGGTTATCGACCTCAACTTCAATAGCAAAGGTATTGGTTGCAGGCGATGAGAGCCTAGAAATATAGCGGACTTTACCTTGTGTTTGCGTGCCATCGATAAAGCGGATCCGCGCCGCTTGTTCAAGCTGCACATGTTGAATGTGTCGCTCACTGACATCCGCTTCTATCACCAACTGGTGCAGATCGATAATGGAGGCAACCGGATCGCCAATCCCAACAAAATCGCCTTTTTCGATAGGTAAAGTCTCCACGACACCATCAAAGGGGGCGCGAACTTGGGTATTATCCAGTAAACGTTGCACAGTACTGAGCGAGGATTGTGCGTCTGTGAGAGCAGCCGCAGCATTGGTAAAAGCGACTTCGCCTTGTAAGCCTTTATTTTTCAGTGCACTAGCCGCATTAAACTCTTGTTGTCGCACTTTGAGCTGCGCTTTCGCTCGCTCTAACTGGGCATCCAGATCGCCTTTATCAATCAAGGCGATTATCTGGTTTTTGGTGACCACTTGCCCTTTCGCAATCTTCACCTCGGCGATCCGCCCAGCAATTTCAGCGCCAATTTTAGCCTGCCGATCCGGCGCTGTGCGGCCATACAACTCGATAACTTTATCGGTTTGAGTGGCGTTAAAAGTTTGATAACCGACTTTGGCTAGAGGGACTTGTATTTCCGTCGCCGTTTTCGGCTCTTTAGCATTGGAATCACCTAGACCTAACCAGAGTGCTAACAGAATAATTAAGGCAAAAGAAATCAACCAAGGTTGATGTAGAAAGTAGTCGCGCGCTTTAGATGAAGATGTTTTGAGCGGAAACATAACTATTCCTTATTGTAATCGCTACGTGACATCCTAATACGCAGCGTCGGCCAATCGAGTTTATCGACTGGCCTTATTTTCCTGAAAAATCTCAGGATTAGACGCTAAATGATGCGCCGCAACCACACGTGGTCGTTGCATTGGGGTTGTTAATGAAGAATCTTGAGCCTTCGAGACCTTCGGTATAGTCGACCACACCGCCGATCAAATATTGCAAACTCATAGGATCAACCACCAAAATGACGCCGCTATTCTCAATTTTGGTATCACCTTCGTTGACGGTTTCATCGAAAGTAAAGCCATATTGGAAGCCGCTACAACCACCACCAGTGATGTAAACACGCAACATTAACGATGGATTTTCTTCTTCTGCGATCAACGCTTTAACACGTTGTGCTGCCGCATCAGAAAAGGATAATGGAACATTAACTTCGCTCACGATGACCTCTCTCATTCGTGGAAAATACAACAACACCGCAAAATCCGATGTGCTGCACATCTAATAGTGATAATGGCGGCGATTATCTAATACCTGAGTTGGCCGTTCAAGTATTAGCCTTAATCCGAATCAACTTGGCGGATATATTCGCTTTCCTGCTCGCTATTTTGCGGATACAGGCAGGGAAAATCGATCAAAATGTAGCGAAAACATTTCACCCACTGGAGCATAGGCGTACAATGCGCCCCAAAATTGGTCCGATTCATCATAAGAGGAAACTAGCATGACCAAATCAGCCGAGTTGTATCAAAAGGCGCAAACCACTATTCCGGGTGGAGTTAACTCTCCTGTTCGTGCCTTTAACGGAGTGGGTGGTTCACCGATTTTCATTGATCGTGCCGATGGCGCGCTGATTTTTGATGCCGATGGTAAAGCATACATTGACTACGTAGGATCATGGGGACCAATGATTCTCGGCCACAACCATGCGGTAATTCGTGAAGCGGTGATTCAAGCTGCACAACGCGGTTTAAGTTTCGGTGCACCCACCGAGATGGAAATCACCATGGCAGAGTTGGTGTCTGAGCTCGTTCCTTCAATGGAACAGTTGCGTATGGTGAACTCGGGCACTGAAGCCACGATGAGTGCCATTCGTCTTGCGCGTGGTTATACAGGCCGTGACAAAATCATCAAGTTTGAAGGCTGTTACCATGGTCATGCTGACAGCTTACTCGTTAAAGCGGGATCTGGGGCTTTGACTCTAGGCCAACCAAGCTCACCCGGCGTTCCTGCTGATTTTGCTAAACATACCTTAACTGCTCGTTTTAACGATCTAGACTCAGTGCGTGAGCTGTTTGCGGCCAATCAAGGTGAAATCGCCTGCATTATCGTTGAACCCGTGGCTGGCAATATGAACTGTATCCCACCAGTGGAAGGCTTCCACGAAGGGCTGCGTGAAATTTGTGACCAAGAAGGCGCACTACTGATTTTCGATGAAGTGATGACTGGTTTTCGTGTCGCATTGGGCGGCGCTCAAGCGCACTACAACATCAAACCCGATTTGACGACACTTGGTAAAGTGATCGGTGGCGGTATGCCTGTCGGCGCTTTTGGTGGTCGCCGTGAAGTGATGCAATACATTGCGCCAACAGGCCCGGTTTACCAAGCTGGTACACTATCAGGCAACCCAATCGCGATGGCAGCAGGCTATGCCTGTCTGAATCTACTGCGTGAAGAAGGCAATGAAAAGCGCTTAGCCGCGAAAACCAAGCAACTGGCTGATGGCTTTAAATCTCTGGCCGATCAACATGGTATTCCACTTTTAGTACACCAAGTTGGCGGAATGTTCGGTTTCTTCTTTACCGAACAAGAGACAGTGACTTGCTATGAAGATGTCGCCCGTTGCGATGTAGAGCGTTTCAAACGTTTCTTCCATCTGATGCTGCAACACGGCGTTTATCTCGCCCCCTCTGCCTTTGAAGCAAGCTTTACCTCACTGGCGCACGGTTCAAAAGAGATTGAAGCCACGTTGGAAGCCGCAGATCGTAGCTTTGCGATTTTGGCAGCGGAAGCGAAAGCTTAACCTACTGTGGGTCACCTAATTTGGGTCACCACTTTGCGAAGGCAGCCTCGGCTGCCTTTTTCATTGAGTGCAGATCTATTGCCAATAATAGAGACTCAGTAGCACGAGAGCACAAAGCACTACGCCAAACCACGGAATCGGTCTGCGTTTCGCTTTCTTGTCACAACATTCATTTTTATCACAACAGCCCATCTCGACCTCCGGATTGCTAACCAGCTGAATTGGCGTCATTATAACGCTTCCAATTCCTTTAGGTGGACAACTCCTGTGTCAGAAAAAATCAAATTAGCATCCAGTCATCGCGTATTAGTTGTGGCGCTGCTCGCTTCTGCACTCGCGTGTTACTGGTTGGTCGAGCCTTACATCAACTCGATAATAATGGCCTTCATCATTTCGCTCTTGATGTTTCCAATCCATGATTGGTTTGAAAAAAAACTGCCTTCACACAACAATTTAGCGGCCTTTTTATCTTGTGTTGTGCTAACCGTCATCATCGTTATTCCCCTACTGTTTATTTTTGGGGCCATTGTTCAACAAGGCTCTAAGTTCTCACAAAACCTCTACGCATGGGTTACACAAGGCGGAATTCAGGCTCTCTTTAACCATCCTTGGGTGGTCAAAGGGCTCAGCTTAGCCAATCACTATCTGCCTTTTGAAGAGATCAGCCCCCAACAAATCGCCCAACGAATTGGTCAGTTAGCAACCACATTCGGCAGTAATTTAGTCAGTATTAGCGCAAAAATTCTCGGGGATGCCACCAGCTTCGTAATGCATTTTTTCCTGATGCTGTTTGTGCTGTTTTTCCTGCTGCGCGATCACGACAAAATCATCAGTGCGATTCGCCATATTCTGCCCCTCTCTCGCAGCCAAGAAGATCGCCTGCTCAGCGAGATAGAAAATGTCTCCAAGTCAGCGGTAATGGGCTCATTTTTAACCGCCATCGCACAAGGTTTAGCAGGGGGAATCGGCATGTGGCTGGCAGGTTTCCCGGGACTTTTTTGGGGAACCATGATGGGCTTTGCGTCCTTTATCCCCGTCGTCGGTACCGCGTTAATTTGGATCCCTGCGACACTCTATCTATTTTTAACCGGTGATACGACTTGGGCGATTTTCCTCGCCATTTGGAGTGTTGCGGTTGTGGGCTCGATTGATAACTTACTCCGCCCCTTCTTAATGCAAGGCAGTGCAGGGATGAATACCTTGATGATTTTCTTCTCCCTGCTCGGCGGTATTCAGTTGTTTGGTTTAATTGGCTTAATTTATGGCCCGCTGATTTTTGCCATCACCATGGTGCTGTTTAATATCTACGAAGAAGAGTTTCGCAGCTTTTTAGATCAGCAAGACCGAAGCTAAGTCTAAGTTAGGGTTTCATTCAAGGGGCAGAGTGTGCGAAAATCTGCCCCCTTTTCTTGAGTAGAGCGTGTCATGCAACCTTATACTGCCCCGAGTGAAATCGCCCTTCGTCAACTCGACTATTTTGCTGATAAGCATGTACTGGTAGCGGGCGAAGTTGAAGATCGTTTTCCCATCGAACTTCGTCAATATTGCGCTTCCGTTTCGGTGTTTACCACGCATTACGGCTACTATTCGCAGCTCAAAGCTTACCCTGAGATTACTCGCTACTTTGGCGAGCAATTAACAGCAGATCTCAATGCTGACCTGATTTTGCTTTACTGGCCTAAAGCCAAGCAAGAAGCGGAATACTTACTCGCGATGCTACTGGCAAAGCTCGGTACAGGCACTGAAATTGTGGTGGTCGGTGAAAACCGCTCTGGAGTGAAGAGCATTGAAAAAATGTTCGCAGCTTATGGTCCAATCCACAAATACGACTCCGCACGCCGCTGCTCATTTTATTGGGGACACTGTGTCCATACTCCAGCCGCTTTTGAGATTGAGCACTGGTTTAAATCTTACGCGGTAAACTATCAAGGTCATGAGCTGATTATCCGTAGCTTGCCGGGTGTTTTTAGCCATGGCGAATTTGACCTGGGAAGTCGCTTACTACTCGATACCCTACCAGCCCTGAATGGCAAGGTAATCGATATTGGCTGTGGTGCCGGCGTTTTGGGCTGTGTGATGGCAAAGCTCAACCCTAATATTGCACTAGAGATGACAGACATCAGCGCTCTGGCGATTCGCTCTAGCCAAGAAACCCTAGTGGCTAACCAACTGCACGGCGACGTTTATCCATCCGATATGTTTTCCGACACCGGGCATCACTACGATTATATTGTGACCAATCCACCATTCCATTCGGGATTGGAGACCAGCTATAACGCCACAGAGCGTCTTCTTGCCGAATCTGTAGATCATCTTGCTTCGGGAGGCTCGATCTGGGTGGTGGCAAACAGCTTTTTGAAATATCCGCCAATTCTTGAGCAAGCGTTTGGTCACTGCGATATCGCCGCTAAAACCAATAAATTTGCCATCTATCACGCAAAAAAATAACTGGTTACATTTTGCCGCTTTTAACGTAAATCAGCCTCAAAAGCGGCATTCTCCTCACGTTTTTTGCGTCTATGCCCACGCTTTAGCTTGGACTTACTTGTCAAAGTAAAAAAACTCGTTAATTTCGTTACTTTAGGTTTTCCTTGTCTATCACCCACTCATGCTTGGCGATCGCCGCAGAGTTTCACCGAAAGTAACACCTTAATTATGTTTAGGTTCTATCGAAAACAAAAATTCAAACGCCTGCAAAATACCTTGATGGCGGCATTTCTTGCCCTCAGCATTATTCCGTTGACTATTACTGCGTTGTTTTTCCTACATTCACACAGTAAAGATCTGGAGCAGCAGAGCACATCTTACTTGGTTTCAGTTCGGGATAATAAACAGCAACAGGTCATCGACTATATGATGGCCAAAGAGTCAGAAGTGATGGGCTTTGTCCGCTCCGAATTAGCTTATGCCAGTGGCGGACGTTTTTATGGTCTGGTCAATGCTTTTCAGCGCTTAGACGTCAGTATTGAAGCGGCTCGTGAACATGCTCAGCAGCGCTATATTGCTGGCTCTGGTGACCAAATTAAAACATCAATACTTCCTCAATCAAGCAGCTATGTAGGCAGTGAACGCTACAGACTGCTGCATAAACGCTATCACTGGGCTTATTTAGAACTACTTAAACGGTCGGATTTTGATGACATCTTATTAGTCGATATTGATGGCAACGTCGTTTATTCGATCTATAAATACGACAATTTTGGCACCAACTTATTAACGGGCAAATACCAAGACTCCAATCTAGGCCATACCTTCAAACGTTTAGAACAAACGGTCAATGAACAGCGCAAAAACAACGAAGATTTCACCCCCGTCGTGATTTCTGATTTTGTGCAAGAGAATGGCAAACAATACGCTTGGCTTGGCGCACCGATTATTCAGCAAGGCTATTTACATAGCTACGCCATGTTCCGTTTACCGAGCAATGCGATCACAAAACTTATCGCAGAAGGCAGTAGCTATCCTTCTATGCAAACTATTTTAGTGGGGCAAGATCACCGCTCAAGAACCTTAACTTCCGCCGAAATTGCGGTTGAAAAAAGCAAAGAAGTGGTCGATTTAGCCTTATCGGGTAAACGCGCCGTAGGCACTTACACCAATACCGATGGTGAACAGATCATCGCAGCCTACGCACCGATCAATTTGAAAAATATTCATTGGGCTTTGGTGGTGGAACTGCCTGAGAAAGAAGCGTTTGCCCGCGTTCGTCAGTTAGAAAAACTGTTTGTTTTTGCGATGTTGACGGCCATTGTCTTAGTGGTCATCGCCTCGCATTACCTTTCCAATTTCATTACCTCACCGCTTTTGAAGCTGACATGGGCAGCCGAACGTGTTTCGGCAGGCGATCTTGATGAAGCCATGATCAATACCGAACGCAAAGATGAAATTGGCCGCTTGGCGGTCAGTTTTGAGCGTATGCAGCGTTCCATTCGCGAAAAAATATCGCTGATCAAATCGCAAAATAAAGAGTTAGAGAGCAATTTACTGATCATTCGTAAGCAAAACGATGAGTTACAACTAGCCAATAAGCTAAAAGATGAGTTCCTCGCGACCACATCACATGAATTACGAACCCCATTGCATGGCATGATTGGCATTGCCGAAGCGCTGATCTCGGGGGCAAATGGCCCTATTTCAGCGGCGCACAAGTATCAACTCGACATCATTATCAGCAGTGGTCAGCGTTTGGCGACTCTGGTTGATGATCTACTCGATTACCACAAAATGCGCTATGGTGCGCTGGATATTCAAAGGTGTGCCGTCGATTTATCGAGCGCTACGCGCTTGGTCTTAGAGCTTTCTCACCATTTACTTGGCAAGAAAACGCTGCGCATTATTAATCAAGTCTCAGAACAACCGGTCTGGGTTTCAGCAGATCCTCAACGCTTAGAGCAAGTCCTGTATAACTTGATCGGTAATGCCATTAAGTACACTTCTGAAGGCAAAATTGTTATCTCCGCAACCTATATTGACGATAAAGTGCGTGTGCAGGTGGTGGATACAGGTCAAGGCATTCCAGCAGAACAACTGGAGCACATCTTTGAGCCATTGATTCAAGCGGGCCACGATGCGAGTCGCTATCGCCAAGGCGCAGGACTCGGGCTTTCCATCAGTCGCCAGTTAATCGAATTGATGCACGGTACTCTCTACGTAAGTAGTCAGCCGATGGTTGGCACTACCTTTAGCTTCACGCTGCCTCTGGCGAGCGAAGAAGAGATTGCTCAAGCGCGCTTGACCGAGCTCCCCCACTTCCAAGCACCGGAAGTGTTAGATACTGAACTGCCCGAGCAAAGCACCTTACCCGAAAATGAACATGGCCCACTTCTGTTGGTCGCCGATGATGAGCCTGTCAACTTGCGTGTGCTGGACAGCTTTTTACGTCTTGAAGGTTATCGCGTCCATACCGCACAAGATGGCCATCAAGTACTTGAAGCAATTAAACGTGAAAAACCTGAATTGGTGTTACTCGACATCATGATGCCAGGCATGAGCGGTTATCAAGTGTGTGAAAAACTTCGACAAACTTACGACCACGCTGAACTGCCTATTATTATGCTGACGGCCCTCAACCAATCTGATGACCGAGTACGAGGGTTTGAAGCTGGAGCCAATGACTACTTATCCAAACCATTCAACAAACAAGAGCTGGCCGCGCGCATTGTCGCTCACCTCACGGCGAGCAAAGCCGAACTGCGCCGCATTGAGAATGCCCAACTGCAAAAAGAGTTGAAGCATCGCGCTATGGTAGAAGCAAGCCTATTGGAAACCCAAGGCCGCTTATTGGAGCAACTAGAATCTGCGCCAGAAGCGATTTTGTGCGTCAAAGAAGGCAATAAAGTACGTTTTGCTAACGAAGCGGCAGCACGTTTATTTAGACGTACCCCTGAGCAGCTCAAACGCTCCAACGCCGAAGAACTGATTGCACCTAAATTCTTGAATATTGAACAAGAACATTACTGCGGCAATATTGATGTTTACGTCGATGATGTGCGCCAACACCTCTCTGCCGATGTCCTGCGCTTGCCACAAGGCTCTGGCTTACAAGCGATGTACATTTTTAATGTCGGCGGCAGCGTCAATGCCGCACGGATTCATAACCTAGAAACCGCGATAGAAGCCCTGTCTAGCTATGCCTTCGAAGGCGATAAAGACAAGCTGCAAAAACTCAAGGAGCTGGGTGGTGAGTTTACTCGTATTGCTGATAAAGCCTCTGGCGAGTATCAATCGAAACAGGATTTGATGCGCGCCGTGTTAGTCGAAGCCATGACCAGTGCCTTGAACTATTGGGAACGAGTCTCAGGACAAAGCAAGTTCACGTTTGCCGAACAAAGTGGCTTATGGCGCGTTTATCTTGACCGCAGCACACTACAAACTCGTACCCTAGACAAATACTTACGAATTGAGACACTGCCTAAAACACCGCGTTGGCGAACCGTACTGAACTCGCTCGATTACATTCTTGAGCATTGCAAAGAATCAGGCCCTGAGCGCACCCATATCGAAATGCAGCGCGACAAATTGCAAAAGCTCCTGACTAGTGAGTAACACCATTCGCCAAACAGTGATAACTGCCAACCCACCGCATGGTGGGTTTTTTATGTCCATTACAAAACGTTTTCCCAGCGCGGTTAATCAGGGTCTTGAAGTGGCATACCCAAGCAACTTGAATTGCCGCTGGACAACAACAGAATTTATCCCCATGAGCACAGATAAACCATTCTAGACACACCATACCCAAACAACTTGGAGTTATAGGTAGGCGGCAAGTAAGTGAATCCCATGAGCATAGGTAAACTATGTGATTAGGGTGAACCAACAAAACCAATACCACGCAGCTTCCAATCGCAAATGAATTCGTCTCTTTATATTGAGCACTAGAGTGACATACTCAGACTTGATTCAAGAGATAAAAAAAGCATATTACTCCCCTCTTCTTGTATTCAAAAAGTCGGGATAAAACGGTAAGAAAAGACTTCATACTCCTCAATTCGCCAGTCTTTGTTTGAGATTGCGAAGGGAGTCACAACAATTCGCCAGATTTAATTTAATCGATTAAATTAACGTAAAATCAGGCTAGTGAGCGAGATCTCGCAAATAGCACTCAGGCAAAAAACCATTATCAAACAAGGCCAAATAAGTAAGTAAACACTAACAAACCTAACTAAACCGTACCCGTTTTGCGAGTTGAATCACTTCGCATTTTTTGTACAAAAATCACACATCAGAAGGTATTTTGACGTTAATGACGTAGGGCATCTAGGTTTTGACGTTTTTAACGGGAATTGCAATTGATAAATTTCTTGGCTAGGTGTTTTCTTACTCCTGCCAAAGGCCTACAGGCCACTCATGACTCCCCACCCTCCGACGGGGTAAAAGTGATGAGGTAGGTCTTGGAGAGTGTTTATCAATTGATGACATTCCATCCATTAGTGAAATGAAAGCAACTAGTAAGGAACAGCTATGCTTGCCAATATTAAAAAGACAGCACTAGCCGCCGCAGTAATCGCAGCAGCAACCAGTGTTTCAGCTCCAGCGTTTGCACGTAGTGAGCTCACCATCGTGCCAGATTTCTACCCTACAATGGTACGTAACTTCAACCCGTACCTAGCGACTAACCTGCGTACAACCACTGACTTTATCTACGAGCCTCTTGTTGTATTCAATGAAATGAAAGGTAATACGCCTGTTTTCCGTCTGGCAGAAAGCTACAAAATGGCTGACGACCTGATGAGCGTAACTTTCGATATCCGCAAAGGCGTTAAGTGGTCTGACGGTGAAGCATTCACAGCTGACGACGTGGTTTACTCTTTCGGCCTGCTGAAAGCGAAACCAGAACTCGATCAACGTGGTATCAACAAGTGGGTTACCAGCGTTGAGAAAGTGGACGAGTACAAAGTGCGTTTCCGTTTGTCTGAAGCAAACTCAAACGTACCTTATGAAATTTCTCTGATCCCTATCGTTGCTGAGCACGTGTGGAAAGATGTGAAAGAGCCAACCACCTTCACTAACGAAAACCCAGTAGGTACTGGTCCTTTCACTGTGATCGATACTTTCACTCCACAACTGTACATCCAGTGTCGTAACCCGAACTACTGGGATGCCGCTAACCTAGAAGTTGACTGTCTGCGTGTTCCACAAATCGCAAACAACGACCAACTACTGGGCAAAATCGTTAACTCTGAACTCGACTGGACCTCTTCATTCGTTCCAGATATCGACCGTACTTACGCCGCAGCGAACCCTAATCACCATTACTGGTACCCAGCATCAGGTACACAGGCGTTCATGGTAAACTTCAAAAACCCAGATCCAGCGAAAAAAGAAGCATTGACTAACGTAGATTTCCGTCGTGCGTTCTCTATGGCTCTGGATCGTCAAACCATCATTGACATCGCATTCTACGGCAGCGGTACAGTGAATGACTTCGCATCTGGCCTTGGCTACGCATTCGAAGCATGGTCTGATGAAGCGACCCACAAAAAGTACAAAGGCTTCAACACTTATGACGTTGAAGGCGCGAAAAAACTACTGGCAAAAGCAGGCTTCAAAGATGTGAATGGTGACGGCTTTGTTGACACCCCATCAGGCAAGTCTTTTGAACTGCTGATCCAATCTCCAAACGGCTGGACTGACTTTAACAACACAGTTCAACTGGCGGTTGAGCAGCTACAAGAAGTGGGTATCAAGGCACGTGCTCGTACTCCAGAATTCGCGGTTTACAACCAAGCAATGCTGGAAGGTACTTACGATGTGGCTTACACCAACTACTTCCATGGTGCGGATCCTTACACTTACTTCAATAGCGCTTACAACTCAGCACTACAATCTGGTGACGGTATGCCACGCTTTGCGATGCACTACTTCACCGACAAGAAGCTCGATGGTTTGCTAGACAGCTTCTACAAAACAGCGGACAAGAACGAGCAGTTAGCGATCGCTCATGGTATTCAGAAGATCATTGCTGAAAACCAAGTGACTATCCCTGTAATGTCTGGTGCATGGATGTATCAGTACAACACCACTCGTTTCACTGGCTGGTGGAGCGAAGAAAATCCGAAGGGCCGTCCAAGCATTTGGGCTGGTATCCCAGAGCGTCTACTACACGTACTGGATCTGAAACCAGTTAAGTAATACACGTTCATTTCTTGCGGCGCACGCTGTGCGCCGCCTATCTAAATCCCCTCATGTTGTTAAGTAAACATATGGCGCTCGTCGTCAGGGGATTTCTCGCTCTCAAATTCGCTAGGGGCGAGACCTGAAACCAGAGACAGGACAAAACTGGGTGAGTAAGGTGTAAGTTATGGGTTACTTTTTAAGACGATTGTCGTTCTATTTTGCCGCGTTGCTGGTCGCAGCAACATTAAACTTTATTATTCCGCGTGCCATGCCAGGTGATCCGGTCACCATGATGTTTGCTCACGCAACCGCACAGGTTACTCCAGAACGTATCGAAGCCATGAAACAGTTACTTGGCTTTGTTGAAGGTCCTTGGTATGTGCAGTATCTGACGTACATCAAAAGCATTCTGACTTGGGAGTTGGGTACTTCAATCAAATTCTACCCTTTAAGTGTGAATGAGCTGCTTGGTGGTGCATTTGGTTGGTCACTATTCCTTGCCGGTACTGCGGTTATCATCTCTTTCTCAATCGGCTCTGTGCTGGGTATTTTTGCTGCATGGAAACGGGGTAGCCGTTACGACACCTTTATTACTCCGGGAATGCTGGTGATTCAGGCTGTACCCCAAGTGGTTATTGCCATGCTCGCCATGTTCACTTTCGCTATCGGTTTAAGTTGGTTCCCGACTGGCTACGCATACACAGCAGGTACTACACCAGATTGGACGAACTGGGCATTCATCAAAGACGTGGGCTATCACGCAGCCCTTCCTCTGTTTTGTGCTTCGATCGTGCAAATCGGTGGCTTCTTAGTCAACATGCGTAACAACATGATTAACCTGCTCGCTGAAGATTACATCACCATGGCAAAAGGCAAAGGCCTGAGCGAAAACCGAGTAGTGTTCAACTATGCCGCACGCAATGCCCTACTACCAAGTGTAACGGCACTATCGATGTCACTCGGTATGGCAATTGGTGGTCAGTTGATTATCGAAATCATCTTCAACTACCCAGGTTTAGGCACCGTACTGTTCAACGCAATTACCGCACGTGACTACCAAGTTCTGCAAGGCCAGCTCCTCATCATGACGCTGTTCATGCTGTTCTTTAACCTGCTTGCAGACATGTTATACGTTGTTCTAGACCCTCGCTTACGCAAGGGAGGTAAATAATCATGAAAGCACTTTGGAAACTTTTACGCGGCAACCGTATGGCGATGATTGGTGTGGTCATCTTAAGCATATTTTTATTTATCGCGCTAGCCGCACCACTGATCACCTCCTATGCACCGGATAAACGTACGGGGAATCCACATGAATACCCTGCGTTTATTGTAAAAGCAGCTAAAGCCAATCCTGATGGCTGGATTTCTGAAAACCTAGCGACAGATCGCCGTACTCTTGCGATGTCGAAAAAAGCCGACCACATACTTGGTACCACACGTATGGGGCGTGATGTGTGGTCACAAGTCGCTTATGGTGCTCGCGTATCCCTCGCAGTAGGCTTCGGCGCGGGGATTACGGTTTGTTTCTTAGCTACAGTGATCGGTATTTCAGCGGGTTACTTTGGTGGGAAGATTGATGATTTTCTGACGGCCGCCATGAACATCATGCTGGTGATTCCACAATACCCACTGCTGTTCGTATTAGCTGCCTTTATTGGGGAAGCAGGACCTCTCACCATCGCGCTGATTATTGGCTGTACGTCCTGGGCCTGGGGTGCGCGTGTGGTTCGCTCGCAAACCATGGCACTGCGTGAGAAAGAGTTTGTGAAAGCCGCAGAAGTACTAGGCGAATCTTCATGGCGCATCATCTTTATTGAGATTCTGCCAAACCTGATTTCGATTGTCGGCGCAAGTTTTATCGGTTCGGTGATGTACGCGATCATGATGGAAGCGACGATCTCCTTCTTAGGCTTGGGCGATCCGAACACCATCAGTTGGGGCATCATGCTCTACAACGTACAAACCTCATCTTCGATGCTGATTGGCGCCTGGTGGGAACTGCTGGCACCTTGTTTATCTTTGACTCTGTTGGTCACAGGTCTCGCTTTGCTGAACTTTGCGGTTGATGAAATTGCTAACCCGCAACTGCGTTCACACAAAGGCATGAAACGTTGGAAAAATCTGGCCAAGCAAGACCAAAAAGCGCGTCAACCGAACGTACCACCACAAAATGCACTTTGGAGCGGAGATAAATAATCATGACTACGCCATTAATCTCAATCCGCAACTTATGCGTGGACTACATTACCGATGCTGGTGACGTCCGTGCCTGTAACAATGTGAGCTTTGATTTAGCCCCAGGTGAGGTGTTTGGCCTTGCGGGTGAATCCGGTTGTGGTAAATCCACCGTTGCCTTCTCGCTGATGCGCCTGCACAAGCCGCCCGCGTTCATCACTGGTGGCGAGGTGATCTTCAACGGTGAAGACATCCTGCAATACAGTGATGAGCGTATGCAAGCGTTCCGTTGGAAAGAAATGTCGATGGTGTTCCAAAGTGCGATGAACGCGCTGAACCCAGTTCTGACCATGGAAGAGCAATTTTGCGATGTGATCATGCGCCATACCAATATGACGCGTGAACAAGCAAAACGTCGTGCTGAAGGGCTGTTAGAAATTGTAGATATTCACCCAAGCCGTCTTAACGATTATCCGCACCAGTTCTCGGGTGGTATGCGTCAACGCTTGGTGATTGCGATTGCGCTCGCACTCAATCCAAAAATGATCATTATGGATGAACCTACGACCGCGCTAGATGTTGTCGTTCAGCGTGAAATTCTGCAGAAGATCTACGCACTCAAAGAAGAGTTTGGTTTCTCTATTCTGTTCATTACTCATGACTTGTCACTGATGGTCGAGTTCTCAGACCGTATCGGCATCATGTACTCCGGTGAATTGATTGAAGTTGCTCCTTCAAAACAAATTCTGGAAACCCCTTACCACCCTTATACCAAAGGGTTGGGAAGTTCTTTTCCACCATTAACTGGACCAAAAACAAAACTCACAGGGATCCCTGGAAACCCGCTCAACCTGTTGGACATTCCTCAAGGTTGCCGTTTCCAAGCTCGCTGCGATCGAGTTCATGAAGCTTGTACTAAGGTACCGACCGTACTGCGCCAAATCGAGCATGGCCGCTTTTCTAACTGCCATCTCTATACGCAATCGAATGCCACTATAAAACGCTAAGGCGTACGACAAAGCAGTAGCAAAGAATTTCTGGAGACAATTATGAGCAAACCACATGGCGAATTACTGGTTGAGGGAAAAAATCTGGTTAAAGATTTTGCCATCAACAGTAACGCACTCAAACAACCCATGATGCGTGCCATCAACGACGTATCATTCAAAATGTACAAAAGTCGCGGTTTATCTGTGGTGGGTGAGTCTGGCTCAGGCAAATCCACCACCGCCAAGATGATCGCCAAAATGTACGCGCCGACCTCTGGGGTTATCGAGTACAAAGGCCGTGATATTCAGGACATCGTTTCTCGTAACGATCTGATGCATTACCGCGAAGGCGTACAGATGGTATGGCAAGATCCGTTTGGCTCACTCAACCCAACCCATACTATTTTCCACCACATTGCTCGCCCGCTGCTGATCCACAAAAAGGTTACGCCGGGCAACAAAAAAGAGTTGGAAGAGCGTGTTTACGAATTGCTTGAACAAGTCGGTCTCATCCCACCAAAAGCCACGGCCGCAAAATATCCGCACCAACTTTCTGGTGGCCAGCGTCAGCGCGTTAACTTGGCACGTAACATTGCTGTTGGTGCTGAGGTTGTTCTGGCTGATGAACCCACTTCAATGCTCGATGTGTCAATCCGTGCGGGCGTACTCAACCTGATGGAAGAGATGAAGTTTGAGCGTCAAATGTCACTGTTGTACATCACGCACGACATCGCGACCGCTCGCTACATCGCTGAAGACTTGGCCGTTATGTACGTAGGCCATATGGTGGAATGGGGCGATACCGATGAGATCATTCACGATCCACAGCACCCTTATACCAAGCTGTTAGTCTCTGCAGTGCCGGATCCGAAAAAGTCGATCCACGAGAAATTAGAAGGCAACAAAGGCGAGATCCCATTGTGGACACCTAACTCTGTCGGCTGCCCATTTGCAGGCCGCTGTTTGCACGCTTCCGCGAAATGTCGCGAAGCCTTGCCAGAAGTTACTCAGCTGTCTGACAACCACTTTGTGCGTTGTTATCTGTTTGAAAAATAAAACCAGCAGCTCCCTCTTGCAGGGAGCTTGCTCAATCCATACTGTGGAGAAAATGAATGCTGTTACTGACCAACCACATTGGCTATGAAACCCAAGGCCCTAAACAGGCGGTGTTGCTGTGTGGACAAACACAACTCATGGACGATTGTGTGCTTTTGGTTTGCGCCCGTAGTCACCAAACCGTTGCCAAGCTCGCTATTGAGTGGCACGGCAAGATCGACAACTGGCATCAGGGACAATTTCATCGTATCGATTTTTCCGATTTCACGACGCCAGGCGACTATTATCTGCGCCTGGAACACACGCATTCTGCCACTTTTACTATTGCGCGAGGCGTATTAATGCAACGCACATTTTCTGATGTGCTGCACTACTTTAAATCGCAACGCTGCTCTGGGCAGTTTGATCAACAAGACAAGCAAGTACCGCTGCTGGGCACATCAACCACTGCCGATGTGCACGGTGGCTGGTACGACGCTTCAGGTGACGTTAGCAAGTATCTCAGTCACCTTTCTTACGCTAACTATTTGAACCCACAACAAACACCTTTGGTGGTCTGGAACATGCTCAAAGGGTTAGCGGTTTTACAACATCACTCGGGTTTTGCATCGTTTTCTCGCACTCGCCTCAAGGATGAAGCGTTGTTTGGTGCTGATTTTCTACGCCGTATGCAAAACTCCGAGGGATTTTTTTATATGACCGTCTTTGACAAATGGAGCAAAGACACCCAACAACGGGAGATTTGTGCCTACGCGACCCAACAAGGCCATAAATCCGATGACTATCAAGCGGGTTTTCGTCAAGGTGGTGGCATGGCGATTGCGGCACTTGCCGCAGCCGCGCGTTTGGATACGCACGGCGAGTTCACACAAGCTGACTATTTACAGGCGGCAGAAAAAGGCTACTGGCACCTCAAAGAGCATAACCTCGCCTACCTCAATGATGGGGTTGAAAACATCATTGATGAGTACTGTGCACTCTTGGCGTGTTGCGAACTTTACCGCACGACAGAGAATGACCAATATCTGGCTCAAGCTCGTGAGTGGGCACAGCGTTTAGCCAAGCGTCAATGCAGCGATGAACAAATTGCGCACTACTGGTCTGCCACCAGCAACGGTGAGCGCCCATACTTCCACGCCAGTGATGCAGGTCTGCCTGTCATTGCACTTTGCGAGTATCTGAATATTGAAACGGATACTGCTAACTACGCTCAACTCCAAAGAGTGGTCGAGCAAGCCTGCCAATTCGAATTAGCGATAACTCAACAAGTCTCCAACCCGTTTGGGTACCCGCGTCAGTATGTCAAAGGGGTGGAAAGCGCCAAACGCACCAGTTTCTTTATCGCCCAAGACAACGAAAGTGGTTACTGGTGGCAAGGTGAAAATGCCCGTCTCGCCTCTCTGGCGAGCATGGCCTATCTTGCTCAGCCTCATTTGAGTACCGCCATCGCTAAACCGCTTGAACAGTGGTCACAAAATGCCCTGAACTGGATTGTCGGGCTCAATCCTTACAACATGTGCATGCTCGATGGACATGGGCACAATAATCCCGATTACTTACCTCATTTAGGCTTTTTCAATGCCAAAGGCGGTGTGTGTAACGGCATAACCGCGGGCTTTGATGACCCAAGAGATATCGCGTTTAACCCAGCAGGGCAAAAAGATGACATGCTGCAAAACTGGCGTTGGGGAGAACAATGGATCCCGCATGGCGCTTGGTATCTGCTTGCCATCATCAGCCAATTTGCTCACTTTACCGCTCACGGGGAGGAGAACCAATGAACTACTACGTAGGCATTGATGGCGGCGGTACATCCTGCCGTGCTCGCATTCGTAATCAGCAAGGTGAATGGATTGGCGAAGCCAAAAGTGGCAGCGCCAACATCATGCTCGGTGTTGAGGTGGCGTTGCGTTCTGTAGTCGATGCGATCACCCAAGCGACAGAGCAAGCCGGGTTATCACCAGACGACTTCCCTCGTATGCATGTAGGTCTTGCTTTGGCTGGTGCGGAGCAAAAAGAGGCGTGGCACGCTTTTATGCAGCAAGCGCACCCTTTCGCTTCCATCACGCTTAACACCGATGCTTATGGCGCTTGTCTTGGCGCGCACCTTGGAGAAGAGGGCGCGATCATGATCGCCGGAACCGGATCGTGTGGCATTTTGCTAAAAGGTGGCAAACAGTACGTGGTTGGCGGTCGTGAGTTCCCAATCTCCGATCAAGGCAGCGGCGCCGTCATGGGCTTACGCCTGATTCAACAAGTGCTGCTCGCACAAGATGGCATCCGTCCCCATACTCCGCTGTGTGATGTGGTGATGAACCACTTTAACCAAGATATTGATGCCATTGTGGCTTGGTCTAAAACCGCTCTACCTCGCGATTATGGGCAATTTTCACCTCAGATTTTCAGCCATGCTTATTGCGGCGATCCTCTCGCGATTGAATTACTCAAACAGACCGCCGCAGACATTGAAATGCTCCTGTTCGCCTTACACCACAAAGGCGCAGAACGCATCTGTTTAATGGGCAGCATTGCTGAGCGCATTCAAGATTGGCTCTCCCCACCGGTACAGCAGTGGATTGTCAAACCGCAATCGGATGCTATCGAAGGCGCATTAATGTTTGCCGGTAAGCCTGAGCACAACCTGTATAAGGATGGTTTATGAGTTATCGAATTGAATTTGCGGTGCTCTCGGAACAAAAACCGGATTGCCGTTTTGGTTTAACCCTGCACAATTTGAGCGATCAAGATTTGCATGATTGGTCGCTGTATTTTGTGATTGATCGTTACATCCAACCCATGAGTGTGACCAACGGTCAACTGACCCAAGTCGGCAGCTTATGTTCGATTGTTCCAACGGAAAAAGTGTTGCCAGCTAATGGCCACTTTTATTGTGAGTTCATCATCAAAACCGCGCCTTACCATTTCTACACCGATGGGGTAAAGCACGCGTTTGTCCAACTCAATGATAAACAGCCTGTTGAACGTATTAACGTCGCGGTTAACCCTATCGTTCTCGCATCACCATTTCGCGAGCGTAGCCAGATCCCTGAAGTGACCGCGGCTGAGCTCTGCCTCATCCCCAAACCTAACTCACTGCAACGTTTCCAAGGTGAGTTTGTGGTCAACCACTCCAGCCAGATCTCGCTGCAATCGGACTCGGCCGCGCGTGCTGCACGCTGGTTAGAGCAAGAATTGCATGCACTGCATGGGTTCAAACTGAATACGGTTGGCCATAGCGATATCGTCTACCGCAGTAATCCCACGCTCGATGAGGGCCATTATCAACTCAATATCGAAGCGCAAGGGATCAAGATTGAAGCAGGTAGCCACAGTGGCTTTATGCATGCCAGCGCGACTTTGCTGCAACTGGCGCAAGCGCATCAAGGCTCATTGCGCTTTCCTCTGGTCAAAATTGTCGATGCACCGCGCTTTAAGTATCGCGGCATGATGCTCGATTGCGCCCGCCATTTTCACTCGCTTGAGCAGGTCAAACGAGTGATCAATCAACTGGCACACTACAAATTTAACGTGTTCCACTGGCATCTGACCGATGATGAAGGTTGGCGTATTGAGATTAAACGCCTGCCGCAACTGACAGACATTGGTGCATGGCGTGGCATGGATGAAGTGCTTGAACCTCAATACAGCTTACTCACCGAGCGTCATGGCGGTTTCTATACCCAAGATGAGATCCGTGCAGTGATTGAGTACGCCAGCGATCGTGGCATTACTGTCATCCCTGAAATTGACGTACCAGGGCACAGCCGCGCCGCGATTAAAGCGCTGCCGGAATGGCTGGTTGATGAGGAAGATTGCTCGCAATATCGCAGTATTCAGTACTACAACGACAATGTGCTCTCCCCTGCACTGCCGGGCACTTATCAATTCCTCGACATCGTATTGGAAGAAGTGGCTGCGCTGTTTCCAAGCCAATTTATCCATATCGGTGCCGATGAAGTCCCACACGGCGTGTGGGTAGATAGCCCGAAATGCCAAGCCTTAATGCAAGAGCAAGGCTATACCGACCCGAAAGAGCTGCAAGGCCACTTACTGCGCTACGCCGAGAAAAAACTCAAGAGCTTGGGTAAGCGCATGGTCGGCTGGGAAGAAGCCCATCACGGCGACAAAGTGAGTAAAGATACGGTGATTTACTCTTGGTTATCGGAAAAAGCCGCCTTGGATTGCGCCAAACAAGGCTTTGACGTGATTTTGCAACCGGGACAATTCACCTATCTCGATATCGTTCAAGACTACGCTCCTGAAGAGCCGGGCGTGGATTGGGCGGGTGTTACTCCGCTAGAGCGTGCTTACGGTTATGAACCGTTAGCCGACGTTCCGGCCAATGACCCACTGCGTAAACGCATTTTAGGTATTCAATGCGCTTTGTGGTGTGAATTGATCAATAACTCAGAACGCATGGAATACATGCTCTATCCACGTCTCACGGCATTAGCAGAAGGCGGTTGGACAGAGAAATCCCAGCGTAACTGGTTGGATTATCTCGCGCGTTTGAAAGGGCACCTACCTCTGCTTGATAAGCAAGGCATCCCTTACCGCGCGCCTTGGAAGTAATTTTGCCTTGGAAGACATTCTTCCGAAATCGTAACAATGGCGTGACGGAATTCACGCCAGTTTTCACTAGCAAAATTTTTAGCTGCCACAAGGCAGCTGGTTTAAAAGGAAAGCACAATGAAATACGGCTATTTCGATAATGATAACCGCGAATACGTCATCACTCGCCCTGACGTACCCGCACCTTGGACTAACTACCTCGGCACTGAAAAGTTCTGTACTGTGATTTCGCACAACGCAGGGGGATACTCATTCTACCACTCACCTGAGTACAACCGCGTCACCAAGTTTCGTCCAAACTTTACCCAAGATCGTCCCGGGCACTATGTTTACCTACGCGATGATGCGACAGGCGATTTCTGGTCAATCTCTTGGCAACCAGTTGCGAAAAGCCTTGAACAAGCGAAATACGAAGTTCGCCACGGCTTGTCCTACTCAAAATTCAAGTGTGAGTACAACGGCATTCACGCCACCAAAACTCTGTTTGTTCCTAAAGGCGAAGATGCCGAAGTTTGGGATGTTTTGATTGAAAACACTTCGAACGAAGTGCGCACCATCAGTGCGTTCAACTATGTTGAGTTCTCTTTCAGCCACATCAAATCAGATAACCAAAACCATCAGATGTCGCTCTACTCAGCGGGAACAGCGTTCAAAGATGGCGTGATTGAGTATGACCTGTACTACAACACCGATGATTTCCTCGGCTTCTACTACCTGACTGCAACTTTCGATGCCGACAGCTACGACGGCCAACGTGACCAATTCCTAGGCATGTACCGTGATGAAGCCAACCCAATCGCCGTGGCGCAAGGTAAGTGCTCAAACAGCGCGCAAACTTGTTACAACCACTGTGGTGCACTGCATAAGCAATTCGTGCTGCAACCGGGCGAGAAGGTGCGCTTTGCGGTGATCTTAGGTGTAGGTAAAGGCAACGGCGCAAAACTGCGTGAAAAATACCAAGACCTGAGCAAAGTGGATTCGGCCTTTGCAGGTATCAAAGCACACTGGGATGAGCGTTGTGCGAAATTCCAAGTGAAATCACCAAACCAAGGTCTCGATACCATGATCAACGCTTGGACTCTGTACCAAGCGGAAACGTGTGTGGTGTGGTCGCGTTTCGCCTCTTTCATTGAAGTCGGCGGCCGTACAGGCCTTGGCTACCGTGATACTGCGCAAGATGCGATCTCCGTACCGCACACTAACCCAGCAATGACTCGTAAGCGCCTCGTTGACCTACTGCGTGGTCAAGTGAAAGCCGGTTACGGTCTGCACCTGTTTGATCCTGACTGGTTCGATCCAGAAAAAGCGGATGTTAAACCGTCTAAATCACCCACAGTTGTCCCCACACCGTCGGATGAAGACAAGATCCACGGCATTAAAGATACTTGTTCTGACGATCACCTATGGATTGTGCCAACCATCCTCAACTATGTGAAAGAGACCGGTGACTTCGCCTTTATCGACGAGGTGATCCCTTACGCGGATGGCGGCAACGCAACCGTATATGAGCACATGATGGCAGCGCTAGATTTCTCTGCAGAATATGTGGGTCAAACCGGTATCTGTAAGGGTCTGCGTGCCGACTGGAACGACTGTTTGAACCTCGGTGGTGGTGAGTCCTCTATGGTCTCTTTCCTACACTTCTGGGCGTTGGAATCTTTCCTTGAACTATCACGCTATCGCAATGATGAAGCGGCAACCGACAAGTACCAAGCGATGGCCGATGGTGTACGCGAAGCGTGTGAAACTCACTTGTGGGATGAACAAGGCGAATGGTACATCCGTGGCCTGACCAAAAATGGCGACAAGATCGGAACCTTCGAACAAGTGGAAGGCAAAGTGCATTTAGAGTCTAACTCGCTGGCAGTTCTGTCAGGCACGGTTAGCCATGAGCGCGGCATCAAAGCGATGGATGCGGTCTACAAATACCTGTTCTCCAAATACGGTCTACATCTGAACGCCCCCTCATTTGCAACGCCAAATGATGATATCGGTTTCGTGACTCGCGTTTACCAAGGCGTGAAAGAGAACGGCGCGATCTTCTCGCATCCAAACCCATGGGCATGGGTAGCCGAAGCGAAACTGGGTCGTGGTGATCGTGCGATGGAGCTGTATGACGCACTCAACCCATACAACCAAAACGACATCATCGAAACCCGTATTGCTGAACCGTACTCTTACGTACAGTTCATCATGGGGCGTGACCACCAAGATCACGGCCGCGCTAACCACCCATGGTTAACCGGTACTTCTGGCTGGGCATACCATGCGACCACCAACTATATCTTGGGTATCAAAGCGGGCTTCGATGCACTGGAGATCGATCCTTGTATCCCAACTTCATGGCCGGGTTTTGAAGTCACTCGCGAATGGCGTGATGCGACTTACCAGATCAAAGTTGAAAACCCGCAAGGTGTTTCAAAAGGCGTGAAATCCATCACCCTGAATGGTCAAGCGATTGAAGGTGCCGTTCCTGTGCAAGCCGCAGGCAGCGTTAACCAAGTCGTGGTTGTTCTAGGTTAATCCATTTTCGGGCACTCGCTGAGTGCCCGTTTGCTAATACCTAAGCGTTTTATATGCCCAGACCACTTGTCGTTGCAGCCAACACTCTTGCAGCGCCAAGTGGGAAGGGATAGGGGGAGAAAATGATTAAATTTGGTACTGGCGGCTGGCGTGCGTTTATTGGTGAAGAATTCACTAAAGATAATGTGCGCTTGGTGGCTCAAGCGTTAGCCAACATCATCCATCATGAACAAGCCGCAAACGAAGGCTTCGTAATTGGTTACGATCGCCGTTTTCTGTCAGACAAAGCAGGGCGCTGGTTTGCTGAAGTGTTAGCCGCCAATGGCGTTGTGGTGAGCTTTATTGATAAGTTCGTACCAACCCCTGTGGTGATGTTTAAAGCCAAAGAAATGGATTGCGCTTATTCAGCTTGTATTACCGCCTCACACAACCCAGCCGACTATAACGGCATCAAAGTGTTTATTCGTGGTGGCCGTGATGCAGATGAAGTGATCACTCAGAAGATCGAGCAGCAAATTGCCACACTGACTTTACAAGACGTGAAATCGATCGACTTTGATCAAGCCGTCAACGACAAACTGATCGACATCATCAACCCGATGAACGAGTTCGTCGACAGCATCATCAACTTCATCGATATTGAAGCGATCAAAAAAGCCAATCTGCGAGTGTTGATCGACCCGATGTTCGGGGTGGCGAAAAACGCGCTGCAAACGGTACTGATCAATGGCCGCTGCGACGTGGACGTGATCAACGATGGCAAAAACCCTGATTTCGGTGGTTTGATGCCTTCGCCTAGCGCTGCCACCTTGTATCGCTTGAAGCATCTGGTGAAACACGAAGGTTATGACATCGGTATCGGTACCGATGGCGATGCGGACCGCCTTGGCATCATCGATGAAAAAGGCAACTTTATTCACCCGAACGAAGTGCTGATCCTGCTGTACTACTACATGCTTGAATACAAGGGCTGGAAAGGGTCTGTGGTGCGTAACATTGCAACTACGCATCTATTGGATAAGATCGCCGCCGATCATGGTGAGCGATGCTTTGAAGTACCAGTAGGCTTTAAACACATCTCTTCGCAAATGGAAGCAGACGACTCTCTGATTGGCGGAGAGAGCTCGGGTGGCCTTACGATTCGTGGCCACATCAAGGGTAAAGATGGCGTGTTCGCCTCTAGCCTATTGGTGGAAATGATCAGTGTGACGGGCAAGAAACTCTCTGAGCTGTTAACCGAGATCTATAGCCGTTACGGCTATGCCTACACTGCGGAAGGCGATTGCAAATTTAAGCCCGCCCAGCGTGATGAGATCTACAACAAAGTCTACATTGAGAAAAAACTGCCTGAGTTTGAATTCGACATCGACAAGGTCAGCTATGAAGATGGGGCGAAAGTCTACTTCAAGAATGGTGGCTGGGTAATTGCCCGCTTCTCCGGTACTGAACCTTTATTACGTATTTTCGCCGAAATGGCCGACAAAGATACTGCGGAGCGTGTTCTTCAACAGATGAAAGCTTTCTTGGCGTTGTAATCATCGCCTTGTCAAATCATCCCCTGAGGTTAAGTCCCCTCAGCGGAGAAGAACACTTGCCCGACGCTCGACGTCGGGCTTTTTTATGCAGGTAAAATACTTGGGTAACACAAGACGCTTGGCAGAAGGATTTAGGCGAAAGCGAGCACGCCTTGGGTATCAATATTGACCGAGACTGACTGCCCTAACTCCAGCGGTTGCGAAGAGGTCGCGATAAGCTGAGTGCCATGTGCATCAATCAGATAGCGACAATGGTCGCCCATAAACTGCTGCTCCGTCACCGTCACACGGCTCTCCTCTTCCGCGCGAATTTGCACCTGTTGTGGACGCAGCAGTAACTTACACTCCGCCTCTACCGCGATCGGTTGGCGCGCAATCGCTTCGACCACCCCAAGCGCCGTTTGGTACTGAGTTTCACTGATCCGCTTGGCGCTTAAATAACTGCCCCCGCCCAGAAAATCGGCCACAAATTGACTCGATGGTTGGTAGTAAAGCTCTGCGGCGGTGCCGTATTGTTCAATCACCCCACGATTCATCACCGCCATTTTATCAGCGAAGGCAAACGCTTCTTCGCGTGAGTGAGTGACGAAAATCGCCGTGACTCCGTGCTGTTTAAAGATCTTACGAATCTCAATGATCAGCTCATGGCGCACTTGAGTATCGATATTGGAAAACGGCTCATCAAGCAGTAACAGATCGGGCTTATACGCTAAGGCACGAGCAATGGCAACACGCTGCTGCTGCCCCCCCGATAGTTGATGCGGATAACGCTCTGCGAAAGCGTCAAGATGAACCAGAGCCAGCATCTCGGCAATTTTGGCCTGCTTTTGCTTCGCGGACATCGCATCTAACCCAAAACCAACGTTTTGCGCCACGGTAAGATGGGGAAACAATGCGTAATCTTGGAAAATCATTCCGATATTGCGCTGCTCAGGAGGCAACCAGCGTTTACCGTCATCCAAGGTGACACAGTTAAGGCTAAGCTGACCAGAAGCCAAAGGCAGCAAGCCGGCAATCGCCTTCAGCAAGGTGGTTTTACCACAACCACTTGCGCCAAGCAGACAGACAATTTCGCCCGGATTGACTTGCAAAGAGAGAGATTTCAATACGGTTTGTGCATCGTATTGGCAAGTGAGATTTTCAATCAGCAGTGCGCAACTCATTAGTGCTTTTGCTCCAAAGAACGGTTAACCATAACAAGAGGAATAAGCCCGACCAACACCAGTAAAATGGCGGGTAGCGCCGCCAACTCTAAACGCTCATCTGAAGCGTAGTTATAGACGTAAGTAGCGAGAGTTTCAAAGTTAAACGGGCGCAGCAAAATCGCCGCGTTCAATTCCTTCATCGATTCAATAAACACCAACAAGCCTGCGATTAATGCGCCGCGGCGAATCAGCGGCAAGTGTACACGCTTGAGCATTTGATTGGCATGGCAGCCCATAGTGCGCGCTGCCATATCCAACGAAGGTGACACTTTACTGAGGCTACTTTCGATGCTGCCAATGGCTACCGCCGAGAAACGCACCACCAGCGCGAACACAATCGCAAATAAGCTGCCGGAGAAAACAAGCCCAGGACGTCCCCACTCCATCATTTTAGCGATATCGTTGATCAAATGATCCAGTGCGAGCACAGGCACTAAAATGCCAATAGCCAGAACGGTTCCCGGCACCGCATAGCCCATCGAAGAGAGGCGCATCAAGGCAACACTGGTACGATTATTTTGTAAACGAGCATAAAAGTTAGCCACTAAAGCCACCAAGACCGCTACAACAGCTGCACTGATCGAGACGGTAAAACTGTTGATCGCGTACTCTTTAAATTGGGTGGTCCAACTCTGGGCAAAATAGGTCCACGCGTAACTGATAAGTTGCAGCAAAGGCAGAATAAACGCCACGGCTACTAATCCCCAGCACCAGATTAAAGCTGCCCATAAGCGCCAGCCTTTTAAGCTATAACGATACTCTTCATGGCTATTAAATTGGGTTTGATACAGTTTTTGTCGACGACGACTATAGCGCTCACTACTGAGCAGCAGCAGCACCATCAACAACATAATTGCCGAGATTTTTGCAGCCGCATTAAGATTAGAATAACCGAGCCAAGTATCGTAAACCGCGGTGGTCAACGTATTCACCGCAAACAGGCTTACCGTGCCGAAATCACCAATGGTTTCCATGGCCACCAAAGACAAACCCACCGCAATCGCAGGCCGTGCTAACGGCAGAGAAATACGTCGAAAACTTTGCCACGGTGAACACTTCAGTAAGCGCGCAGACTGAAGCAAAGTGACGTTTTGCTCCATAAACGCCGCGCGGCACAAAAGATACACATAAGGATAAAGCACCAGTGCTAGTACAACACTCGCACCGCCTAGGCTACGAATATCAGGAAACCAGTAGCTACCCGCTTGCCAACCGGTCCAATCACGCAAGGCGATTTGGATGGGACCTGCGTAATCAAACCAATGGGTAAATAAATACCCAATGATATAAGCAGGCATCGCCAATGGCAGGACAAGCGCCCATTGCAGCCAACGTTCACCGGGCAGTTTACACATGGCAATCAGCCAAGCTGACGGTACCCCAAACAGTAAAGCCAAGAGCAATACCGAGCAGGTTAATACCAAGGTATTAAAAATATAAGTGGGCATCACAGTCGCCAGAAGATGAGCAAAAACCTCATCACTGTTGCCGAATGCGGTATAGAAGATCGCTAAGATCGGTAAAACCAGCAGAGTGGTTAACACTAGGCTGCTGGCTTTCCAGGCAAAATATTTTTCTTTCATCGCCTATCAGTATAAGGCTTGAACAGCAAGCAGATACTGCATCCCTCAAATAAAATAGGGGTACGTTATACCCCTGATTTTACTTACAGGTCAAATTTGACTTCATCGATCAATTTGATCGCTGCAGCATTGTTATCTGCAATTTTTTCCAGTGGCAGACTGTCGGCTTTAAACTCGCCCCAAGACTCCACCAATGCAGAACGTTGTACACCCGGTTTGACTGGGTATTCGTAGTTCACTTCGGCATACATTTTCTGAGCCGTTTCACCAGTCAAAAACTCCATCAGTTTCTGCGCGTTTTCACGGTTAGGTGAGTATTTAGCCATCGCCATACCACTCACGTTAACGTGTGTTCCTTGCACATTTTGACCTGGGAAGTTGATGTACACCGCTTCAGCCCAAGATTTCTGCTCTTGATCATTCAGCATGGCGCCTAGGTAGTAGCTGTTACCCAATGAGACATCACACAGACCTTCTTTGATCGCGCGAACTTGGTCACGATCGTTGCCTTGCGGTTTGCGTGCTAGATTCGCTTTAACGCCTTCTAGCCAAACTTTGGCTTCCGCTTCACCGTGGTTAGCAATGATGGAAGCGACTAATGCGATGTTGTAAGGATGCTTACCACTACGAGTACAGATTTTGCCTTTGAACTCAGGCTTTGCCAGATCCATATAGTCAAAATCATCACCGAGCTTACCTAGGCGATCACGTGAAGAATAGACACTGCGAGTACGCTGAGTCAGAGCAAACCATTGATCGCCACTATCACGATATTGAGCCGGGATATTCTCTTCAATAATCTTGCTATCCAGTGGCTGCGTCAGGCCCTTTTCCGCCAACTCAAATAGACGGCTAAATTCAGCAGTTAAAACCACATCAGCAGGACTGTACTCACCTTCTTGAGCAAGCTTTTCGGCAATACCTTCTTTCGCAAACTTCACGTTAACTTTAATGCCAGTTTCTTTCGTAAATTCAGCAAACATCGGCTCAATAAGAAACGGTTGGCGATAAGAGTAAACATTGACTTCTTGAGCAGCAAAAGCAGAAGGGGCAAGCACACTGAGCGTTATCGCTGACAGGCTGAGCAGTTTTTTCATTGAGTATTCCTTTTTGACTAGTAATGATAACCTTTATCAATCGCAATGTATTATAGGAATGTTCAATAAGAAAACAATTGGCAAAAAAACAAAACCCGCCTTTACGGCAGGTTTTGTTCGGGTCAATTTGTAAAATGATATTTCACTTAACAGTAACAAACTCTGGGTAAGCACCGACACCACAATCGTGCATGTCCATCCCTTCCATCTCTTCTTCTTCAGAGACGCGGATCCCCATCGTCGCTTTAAGTACGCCCCAAACCACCAGACTTGCACCAAACACCCATGCGAAGATCACCGCAGCACCGAGTAATTGTGCGCCAAAGGTTGCATCAGCGTTGCTCAGTGGTACCACCATCAAACCGAAGAAACCACACACGCCGTGGACGGAAATCGCACCCACTGGATCATCAATTTTCAGCTTATCGAGGCCAATAATGCTAAACACCACCAGAGAACCAGATACTGCGCCAATCGCTACCGAATAAAGCGGTGAAGGAGAGAGAGGATCAGCCGTAATCGCCACTAAGCCCGCTAATGCACCATTCAGTACCATGGTGAGATCCGCTTTACCCCAAGTGGTTTTACACACTAAAAGTGCAGCGATAGCCCCTGCCGCCGCAGCCGCATTGGTATTGAGGAAAACTTTGCCCACGGACGTCGCATTTTCAAAATCCGACACCATCAACTGTGAGCCACCGTTAAAGCCAAACCAGCCGAACCACAGAATAAACGTACCAAGTGTGGCCAATGGCATGTTGGAACCGGGAATTGGGTAAATTTCACCATTTTTGCCGTATTTACCTTTACGAGCCCCGAGCAGAAGAACGCCCGCTAATGCTGCTGAAGCCCCCGCTAAATGCACTATGCCAGAACCAGCAAAATCGCTATAACCCGCTTCAGATAAGAAGCCCCCCCCCCAAGTCCAGTAACCTTCAACGGGGTAGATGAACGCGGTCAATACTGCGGAGAAAATCAAAAACGCCCAGAGTTTCATCCGTTCTGCGACGGCACCAGAGACGACAGACATCGCGGTTGCCACAAACACCACTTGGAAGAAGAAGTCCGATTCGAGCGAATGGTCAGCGCCATCGGCCTGTGAGCCAATCAGCGCACCAAACGAAGGCAACCAGCCACCTTCCGTATTATCGACATACATGATGTTGTAGCCGACGATCAAATAGGTGGTACAAGCAATCGCATACAGAACAAAGTTTTTCGTCAAAATTTCGGTGGTGTTCTTGGAGCGAACCAAACCCGCTTCCAACATAGCGAAACCTGCCGCCATCCACATGACGAGCGCTCCTGAGATCAGGAAGAAAAATGTATCGAGTGCGTAACGCAGCTCAGTAACTGTGATTGATAGTTCCATAATCAAATCTCATCCTTGAATTTAAAGGGCTTCTGAATCCATCTCGCCAGTACGGATACGCACCGCTTGGCTTAGGTCATACACAAAAATTTTGCCATCACCGATTTTTCCGGTGTGTGCCGCCTTAATGATCGCTTCAACCACGCGATCGACATTGTCGCTTTGAGTCGCAATTTCAATTTTGACTTTAGGGAGAAAATCGACCTGATACTCAGCACCGCGGTACAGTTCAGTGTGTCCTTTTTGACGTCCAAAGCCTTTCACTTCAGACACCGTCATCCCCTCAATCCCAACATCCGCCAGCGCTTCGCGAACATCATCCAATTTGAATGGTTTAATGATTGCGTTAATCAGTTTCATCTCTTCCTCTCTGAAGCAGTCGTCCATTTACTCTTCATTATCCAAGGGGCGTGCCAACTTTTTAACTTAATGATTTTTATGGATATATAGGCATTTGTTGAGTAAAAAAACAAAAGGCCGCACCGATTCGGTGCAGCCTTTTCCCAACAATAACGCACAGCGTATGAGCAGGATGGATTAGAACCTACCCTGATTTTGAATAAAGCTTTGCCACTGTGTCAGTAAGGCCACAAAGTCCTCTCGCCCACAGGCGGCAATACTTTCGCTGTCATACAGAGCAAAATCGGTTTCTAATTCATGCTCACTCTCATAAGCCAGCGCATTGTCTTGCACTGTGATTTCATCGCCTTGCACCAGTAATGAGATTTCACGTCCCGTCCATAAAAACTCTTGGGCTGGTGATTGTTCTGCCTTATCGATCAGCCCTAATACTTGATTAAGTTTGGCTAGGTCTTGGCCAATCTCTTCTTGTAGCCATCGCCCGACGATTTGGTGCTCCATATTGCATCGCACCGCATACTCACCGAGCAGGGTATTTTTAATAAATTCAAATTCCATGGTGAACACTCCACCGATCCACAATGGCGCGAGTATATCGCAAACCCCGTCACGATACTTAGACAAGTGATGACCACCGAATTAGACCGACGGAAAAATACCCATAATAAAGCCGCGACAAGCGCGGCTTTAAAAGAGGATTCAATCACTCTGCTTACGCAGGTTCTTGGAAGATGACCGAATCTGCTTTACTGGTGTACTGCCCCATACGGTGGAAGTTGAGGTAACGGTAGGTATCCGCAGCCGCTGCATCAATCTGCTTCGCATACTCCATGTACTCGGCCATAGTAGGAATTCGCCCCAGAATGGCACCGACTGCAGCGAGTTCAGCAGATGACAAATAAACGTTAGCCCCAGTGCCCAAACGGTTCGGGAAGTTACGCGTTGAAGTCGACATCACGGTTGCTTTGTCCGCTACACGTGCTTGGTTACCCATACACAACGAACATCCCGGCGTTTCGATACGCACGCCAGCACGACCGAAAATACCGTAGTAACCCTCTTCAATCAGCTGGTCACGATCCATCTTGGTTGGCGGAGCGACCCACAAACGGGTATTCAATTGGCCATTGAATTTCTCAAGCAATTTACCCGCCGCGCGGAAGTGCCCGATGTTGGTCATACAAGAGCCGATGAACACCTCATTGATGGCTTCACCCGCACACTCAGAAAGCAGACGGGCATCGTCTGGATCGTTTGGCGCACATAGGATTGGCTCTTTGATCTCAGCAAGATCAATCTCAATGACATACGCGTACTGCGCATCTTTGTCCGCTTCCATCAGTGTCGGGTTGGCTAACCAAGCTTCCATCGCTTGAATACGGCGCTCAATAGTACGGCGATCGCCATAACCTTCAGCAATCATCCACTTCAACATCACGATGTTCGAGTTGAGGTACTCTTCAATCGATGCTTGCGACAGCTTCACGGTACAACCTGCCGCTGAACGTTCTGCGGATGCATCAGACAACTCAAAGGCTTGCTCAACTGTTAGGTGTTCAACCCCTTCGATCTCTAGGATACGACCTGAGAATTCGTTGATCTTACCTGCTTTTTCTACCGTGAGCAGACCTTGCTTGATGCCGTAATAAGGGATGGCATGCACCAGATCACGTAACGTGATCCCCGGTTGCATCTTACCCTTAAAGCGCACCAGAACTGATTCAGGCATATCCAGTGGCATTACACCCGTCGCGGCCGCAAACGCCACCAGACCAGAACCTGCTGGGAATGAGATCCCGAGAGGGAAGCGAGTATGTGAGTCACCACCAGTACCGACCGTATCTGGCAGTAGCATGCGGTTTAACCATGAGTGAATAACACCATCGCCCGGACGCAGTGAAACACCGCCACGGTTCATGATGAAATCAGGTAATGTGTGGTGGGTTTGCACATCAACTGGTTTTGGATAAGCCGAGGTATGGCAGAAAGACTGCATCACTAAATCGGCAGAGAAACCAAGACAGGCCAGATCTTTCAATTCATCACGCGTCATTGGGCCTGTAGTATCTTGCGAACCGACGGTCGTCATCTTAGGTTCACAGTAAGTCCCTGGGCGAATACCTTGTACGCCACACGCTTTACCCACCATTTTCTGAGCCAGCGTATAGCCTTTACCGTTATCGGCAACCGCCACGGGACGACGAAACTCTTTTGACGCATCCAAACCCAATGCATGACGGGCTTTGTCTGTCAGGCCACGTCCAACGATCAGCGGTATACGGCCACCCGCACGCACTTCATCGTACAGGACATCGGTTTTCAGTTTGAAAGTCGCCAGTACTTCGCCCGTCGCGTGGTTACACACTTTGCCTTCAAATGGGTAAACGTCGATCACATCGCCCATATTGAGCTTAGCGACATCCACTTCGATCGGCAGCGCGCCAGCATCTTCCATGGTGTTAAAGAAAATTGGAGCGATTTTACCGCCAAGCACATATCCGCCCGTGCGCTTGTTAGGCACATTAGGAATATCGTCTCCCATAAACCACAACACTGAGTTGGTTGCCGATTTACGTGATGAACCGGTACCGACCACATCACCCACATAAACCAGTTGGTGACCTTTGGCTTTAAGTGCTTCGATCTGTTTGATCGGGCCAACTTTACCCGGTACATCCGGCTCAATGCCATCGCGCGCGTTTTTCAGCATGGCTAATGCGTGTACAGGAATATCAGGACGTGACCATGCATCAGGTGCTGGAGAGAGATCGTCCGTGTTGGTCTCACCCGTCACTTTAAATACGGTTAAGGTCACTTTTTCAGGCAGTGCCGGCTTAGATAGGAACCACTCTGCATCAGCCCAAGATTGCAGTACTTGTTTCGCAAATGGGTTACCCGCTTTGGCTTTTTCTTCCACATCGTAGAAGTTATCAAACATCAATAGGGTATGAGACAGCGCTTTCGCGGCAATCGGAGCCAGCGCGCTATCGTCCAGTAATTCAATCAGCGGTTCGATGTTGTAGCCGCCTTGCATGGTACCGAGTAGCTCAGCCGCTTTTTCACGACTCACCAACGGAGATGCGACCTCGCCTCTCGTAACGGCAGTCAAGAAACCCGCTTTCACGTAAGCCGCTTCATCGACACCCGGAGGAATGCGATTTTCAAGTAGGTCAAGAATGAAAGCTTCTTCACCTTGTGGGGGATTTTTCAGAAGTTCGACAAGTCCTGCGACTTGCTCTGCGTCTAGGGGTTTAGGTACAACTCCTTCAGCGGCACGCTCTGCGACGTGTTTACGGTAGGCTTCAAGCACGACTTTTTCCTCTCATTGCGGTTCACTCAGTTGATTATAAAAATACGAGCGAACATCCTTGGAAACTTGGCTCTCCCTAGCCCTTGTTTTCACTCAAATTGACTGAGAAACAGCGCCATAGAGGCCAAACTGTGGGCGTCAGAATAGCAAGTTTAACGATAAATTAAAATCTCATCATTTTGACCAACATAGCAACTTGAGACTAAAGTTTTAGCTTTCTCACTGAGTGAAAAGCGTGCAAACCCCACCCGTCTCAAGCTCTCACTATTTAAATGTGGTACCAATAATGAAATAGATCGAGTCATAATTCTGCTCGGTGCGACCATAGCCAAACATAATCGGCCCAATCGGCGAATTGACCCCAGCGAAGATCGAACCTGCGCCATACAAAGGGGCATCTTGCAAACGCAAATCGGGATCAGACCAGACGCCACCGTATTCAATCGATGCCCCTAAGTAGACGGGAGAAGTAAACATGCCAAAGTCATTATCAAACCAACGGTAACGGTAAACGAGGTTTCCATACAGCTTGTTTTGACCA
Organism: Vibrio paracholerae; assembly: GCF_037672085.1. NCBI lineage: Bacteria > Pseudomonadati > Pseudomonadota > Gammaproteobacteria > Vibrionales > Vibrionaceae > Vibrio > Vibrio paracholerae. The sequence continues at coordinate 2,431,878 of NZ_JBBHLM010000002.1, forward strand.
ATCAAGCTATTGCGAGGTATGCCCGACAAGTTGAGAAAACCACCGATGCTTTTCGGATCAATTGGGGTGGATGAGTGTTTACTTTTCACCACTCCCATATCCAAGTTTGCGACTAAAGTATGGCGTGAGAAGGTGTGTGCGGCGATCAATCGCCCAGAAAGCTCCGATACGGTATCGGAGAAGGGAGACTCCCCTGAAATGGGATTGCTACCATCAAAACTGTCTTTAGAGATCAGATATTCCAAGTCAAAATAAATCCCTTGCTGAGGCAGACTGAAGTCATCCAAAGTATCGTGTCGATAATCGAAAAACACCCCGCGGCGCTGGAAGGAAAAATCCCCAAAAACCGGTAATGAAGAAGCTTCGCCATTGCCTTTGCTGTAGCGAGTACCGAGTTTCATTTCTCGCCATAACTCGATCTGATAACCGAGTGCCAGTTCGGCAACCCATTCGGAATAGGTAACTGGTAAGTAATTCTCCGTAGCCGCGAGAGAGGTGTCATCAAAACCTGCTAAAGGAGCGTTTCGTCGCTCGTTGCTAAAATGCAGCAGTGCTGTCGTAAACGTTTTTTGTCCTGATAACAGTGGCGAATAAAGCTCGGCTTCAATCAGCTTATCAGTCCCCATATCCATATTCAGAGCCAACTCTGCACCGTGTGAGCTGATGTCCGTAAAATTGGTCGAAATTCCAAGGGCATACTGACTTTCCGTATCAAAGTCATCTTCTAAAAAGAAGCGGAAGTTGACGTAATTGGGCCCCCAAGACTTTTCACGCACATCGATTACCAGTTGTTGTTGGTCATCGAGTTGCTCGTATTGATAACGCACCAATTCGAAGCGATCTAGGGCATAGAGATCTTCTATGCTGGCTTCAATCTCTTCGGTGCTGAGCTTTTGTGCGGGCTCTAAATTGAGTCGGTTCAGTAATAGCAGATCGCTGTAGTGGGTGTTGTTTTGCAGAACAATGTCGTCCACCTGAACATTATCACCATAGCGCAAGGTTTTACGCCGCTCTTCTTTCTCATCCACATATTCTTGGTATTGCGCTGAACTTAGGGCAATTTTCTTGAAAAAAGCCTGATTATCCATCGCTTCTTGGTAGCCCATCGCAAACGCCGCCGGCATTTTGTCGAATTCCATGGTCTCCATTTTGCCCACGGGTGGGCGCAGCAGCAGATCGCGCGAGGTCAAATGATCGCTCTGTTTTTCCGTGCTGCGGCGAACTAAATAATTGGAAAGCTGGTCTGCAACCGTAAAAAGATTGGTGAAATCCTCTTGGCTTTTGTAGTCGGTACTGATGTCGACTGCGATGATAATATCCGCTCCCATCGCACGCGCGACCTCAACGGGCATGTTATTGGTGACACCACCATCCACCAGCCACAACCCGTCAATTTCATAAGGTGGTAACGCACCGGGTACTGACATGCTGGCCATCATGGCATCCACCAAAAAGCCTTTATCAAGCACGACTTCTTGAAGGTGAATAATGTCGGTCGCTACCGCGCGATACGGGATCACCAACCCATCAAAAGAATCGAAGGCGGGAAGATTGCCTGTGGTTTCACGCAACATGCGCAGCATGTTTTGTCCTTGCACTACGCCTTTTGGCGCGCGGACTTCCCCCCAGTGTAGGCCAAGATCTGTGGTGATTTGGTAGCGATCTTCATACTCTTTGTCACGGACTCGGCGCTGGCTACGATCGACACGATCTCGATAACCTCGGTTCCAATCCACGCTATAAATCAGCGCTTCAATCTCCTCAGCGCTCATTCCTGTTGCGTATAACCCACCGACATAAGCCCCCATGCTGGTACCAGTGATGATATCGACGGGGACGTGCATCTCTTCCAACGCTCGCAGCACCCCCATGTGCGCAGCGCCTTTGGCACCGCCCCCTGCCAGAACTAACGCGATTTTAGGTCGTTTGGCAACTTGAGCTTTAACTTCTTGTGCCAAGGCCAATGGGGCAAACAATATCCCTACGACTGCGCTGAATGATACCGCCCATTTCATCACGTGAGTTATCCTCGAAATCCTTAAGAATCAAACTAATATATACCTAAACCATTTGGAGTTACAGGTAGACGGTAAGTGAGTTCATTCCTATGAACATGCACAGGCTCTATGATTGGGGTGAACGAACTTAGCCAACACCACTACAACGTCAAGCAGGAAGGGAATAGTCACCTATTGCCACACAAACAACGTGAAGCTGCCGTTAAGACAACTTCACGCCAGCGAATGTATTACCAATCAAACAGCTTTTTGATCCACTCGGTTGGGCGGTTTTCACACTGCTGTTTTAACTGCTGTTGATTGTCCCAAATAGGCAGTTTAAACGCATTATCACAGTCGAGTTTCAATCCACCTTGCGTCTGTTTCGCAAAACCAAAGGTCGTGATGCCTTCAGGCCAAGGTAACTGCAATTTCTCAGGGATACGGTATGTCAAATACTGCGCATAAACACGCAATGCCCCACTCGCGCCAGTGAGCTTGGTTGGCTGATTATCATCACGGCCAAGCCAAATAGTGGTCACTTCACGGCCATCTACACCAACAAACCAACTGTCACGGTTATCGTTGGTAGTACCTGTTTTGCCCGCCAGTGCTGCACTACTGAACTGCGCGTTCAAATAACGTCCTGTACCTTCTTGTACCCCTTGTTTCATGGCGTAAGTCGTCAGCCAAGCGGCTTGCTGATCTACCGCTTGTGACACTTTCGGCAGGGATTCATACAGCACATTACCGTCCAGATCGAGCACAGAACGCAGCGCAGAAAGAGGCGCTTTTTTGCCAGAATTGGTCATAGTTTGGTACATCTGCGCCACTTGATATGGGGTGAGCGAAAATGAGCCTAGCAACATAGAAGGCACTGGGCGTATTTCATCACGATTAACACCTAAACTGGCTAAGGTTGCCGACACTTGATCAAGCCCAAGCTGCATACCTAGCTTAACGACTGGCACATTGAGTGACTTAGCTAAAGCCTGATAGAGAGGTACATCACCACGGTATTCACGGTCGTAGTTCCTTGGTGTCCATAATGAGCCATCACCCGCTTTCAAAGTCAGCGGTGTATCTTCCAAGGTCGTCGCTAAATTGTACTGCTCAGGATGGGCTAAAGCCGTGAGATAAACAGCAGGCTTAACCAGAGATCCAATCTGCCGACTGGCATTGAGCACGCGGTTAAAACCATCATAACCAGTACGCTTACCGCCAACCATGGCACGAATTTCACCACTATTACGATCCACGGCGATCGCGGCAGCTTCCAAATCTTTGCCTGCCGTTTTCGCCAATTGCGGGATCTGTTCGTGAATTGCTTGCTCCAGCTTGGATTGCGAGACGGGATCGAGTGAAGTAAACACTCTCAATCCGGAATCCGCTTTAAATTTGTCGCCCAGTTTTTGTTTAAGCTCAATCGATACTTGCTGGAAATACGCTGGCTGACGGCTAGCGATTTGTGCGGTTTTCTGCACATCCAACGGACGAGTTACCGCTTGCTGGTACTCTTGTGCGGTCAGAATATCGTGCTCCATCATCAGCTTCAGCACCAGATCGCGCCGCTCGCGAGCGCGATCTGGGTAACGCATTGGGTTGTAATAAGAAGGCCCTTTAACCATGCCGACCAACAATGCCAATTGATCAATCCGTAGCTCTTGCAGTGGCTGACCAAAATAGAGTCGAGAAGCCAATCCAAAACCGTGGATCGCATCCGCGCCACTTTGCCCTAAATAGACCTCGTTGAGATAGGCTTCAAGAATACGATCTTTGCTGTAACGATAATCGATGATCAGCGCCATATAGGCTTCACGCAGCTTACGCCACAAGGTGCGATCACTAGAAAGGAAGATGTTTTTAGCAAGTTGCTGGGTCAAAGTACTGCCCCCTTGCACCGTGCGCCCCGCTTTGAGGTTGACCACCATAGCGCGCCCAATCGCGAGAGGCGATACGCCATCGTGCTGATAAAAATCACGATCTTCGGTGACCAAGAGCGCATCAACCAAGACTTCAGGGAATTGATCGCGACGTAAAAAGAGTCGCTGCTCCGACGAATCTTTTTCCAGCATGCCCATCAATTTGGGATCTAAACGCAGGTAGCCTAGTTCCCGCTCTTGCTCTAATGATTCAATTTTGTTCAAACCACTGCCATCAAAGGTGAGCATCACTCGGCGATCCGGCTCTGGCCCATCCGCGAATTCAAATGGACGGCGGATCAGCTCAATTCGACTTGAAGAAGACGCGTACTCACCGGGAAAACGTGGCTGAGCGACTTTACGGTAGTTGAGTACATCCAGCTCATTACGCAGTTCCTGCAAACTGAGGCCGTTGCCCGGTTCAAGATTCAAGATGCGTGCATACACCACGGTCGGCAGATCAAATAACTGACCGTCAAAGCGCGGCTTGATTATCGAATCGAGATAAATACCAATAAAAACCAGCACTGCGGCCAGCGTCAATGCTAATTTCCAGCCAATACTCCAAATCCTTCCCAGCCAGATTTGCAGCTTGGAGGAAGAGGCTCTTTTACCACTGCGCGCTTTACGGCCACGCGATCTGTTACTACTTCTTCTCGTCATGCGTTCAATTGTCGTTTAGTTTTACTGGTTGCCACATGGTTGGCAGGATCATCCGGCCACACGTGTTTCGGGTAACGGCCTTTCATCTCTTTTTGTACTTCTTTGTACGCGCCTGCCCAAAAGCTGGCGAGATCGCTTGTGACTTGTAATGGTCGCTGCGCGGGAGAAAGCAGTTCCATTACCACCGCGCGCGTCTCTTTGGCAACGCGCGGCGAACTTTGCTCACCGAACATTTCCTGCATGCGCACGGAGAGTGTTGGCTCCATCCCCGGCTGATAACGAATTTTTTTGTGATTCCCCGTTGGCAGCAGGTGATGGGTTGGCAACCATTTATCAAGCTGCTGACTAAGCTCCCAGCCAAGATAGTGCTTTAGTGCTTGCAGCACGGAAACACTCTGTAAACCTTTTACCGAGGTCACGCCCACCAAATAAGGCTCTAACCACAGTTCTAGGCTCGCAAGTAATGCGTCATCATCCAAAGTTGGCCAAGCTTCTTCCGGCAGCCATTCGGCAGCACAGCGCGCACGAGCAAGCCACTCGCTTGCCTCTTCGCTCCACTGTAACACTGTTAAGCCCTTGCGCCGGACATAGCTCAGCAAAGCTTGTGTCATTTTTTGTCTATCTGGCTCAGGCAACTTTTCACGGCGAAGAATCAATTGATCAATTCGCCACTGCGCTTGTGCGCTCAAGCGACCCGCTTTTTCATCCCAATCTACTTGTTCAACCCGAGAAATCAGCGCTGGTAATACACGCTCAAGCGCGTGGATATCCAGCTCAAGCGCACTAAAAATTTGACTGGCTTGAGTTTGACCACGCATCAAATCCAAGGCGACCAGATAATCGGCGGCGGACAAACGCTCTTCCACCGCCAGCCACGCACCATGACCATTGGCGAGTAAAAATTGCCCCGTTTGCTGGCCGCGCTGCTGGGCAATCCGATCTGGAAAGGCCAAACACGCCACTAAAGGCAGCCATACTGAATCAACCGAGGAGAGTGAAAATACCGTATCGAGCTTGTGCGCCAAAGATTGGGCGCGTTGGAGCAGCAGTTGTTGCTTAGGATGACGACCTTGCTGCAAGCGGTGCAAGCTGTGCTGTACATCAAGCACTTGTCGCTCTGGCTCTTCAAGCAGTACCGCCAGAGCTAAAGCGCTTTGCCGCGCGGACTCGCCTAAGCGATCAGCGCTCAGCAGCATTGCGGCAATCCGTGGTTCAACCCCGAGTAAATGTGCTTCTTTACCGGACGCAGTGAGCTGTGCTCTTGCATCCAAAAGGCCAAGACGCTGCAACAATTGCTGCGCCTGCATAAACGCGCTGCTCGGTGGTAAATTCAACCAAGTCAAATCGCTCGGCTGCGCACCCCATTGCGCCAGCTCTAACGCCAGCGGCGCTAAATCCGTGTGTAGCATTTCCGGCTCCGGTACCCAAGGCTGCTGCTTGAGCTGCGCTTCGCTGTATAAGCGCACACAAATTCCCGGCTCTAAACGTCCGGCACGCCCTGCGCGCTGCTCGGCAGAGGATTGAGCAATCCGCACTTGTTCAAGGCGAGTAATGCCGGTTTTGAGATCAAAACGCGCACTGCGCTCAAGCCCACTATCAAGCACTATGCGAATGCCTTCAATGGTCAACGAAGTTTCAGCAATATTGGTTGCCAAAACCACTTTGCGCCGCCCAGCAAGTGGGGGAGCAATCGCGCGCTGCTGCGCGGCGAACTCCATCTGTCCGTACAAAGGGCAGATTTCAACCTCGCTAGCCAAATCGCTTAACTGTTCGGTTAAGTGGTTGATGCTAGCGGCACCGGGCAAAAAGGCCAGCAATGAGCCCGTTTCGTGCTGCAACAGGTGACGAATTTGTCGCTGCATCGCGATAACCAACGACTCATCAGAACGTAGAGGTTGATAGCGAATCTCTATCGGGAAACCGCGCCCTTGTGATTCGACATAGCTCGCTTGCGGCAGTAAGTTTTGCAAAGCTTGCTGATCGAGTGTGGCCGACATCACCACGATTTTTAAATCTTCCCGCAGCGCAGACTGCACTTCGAGCGCCAACGCTAAGGCAGTATCAGCGTGAATGCTGCGCTCATGAAACTCATCGAAAATCAGCACATCTATGCCATCCAATTCAGGATCGTTTTGCAACATGCGCGTCATAATGCCTTCGGTGACAATCTCCAACTGAGTGGCTCGGCTGACTCGGTTTTCACCGCGCACCCGATACCCTACACGCTGCCCGACCTCTTCCCCCAGTTGCTGCGCCAAATAACGGGCAATATTACGCGCAGCCAAACGCCGAGGCTCCAGCATAATGATTTTGCCGTGGAACAGTCCCGCTTGCAGTAACTGCAACGGAAAGTAGGTGGACTTACCGGCACCGGGTGCGGCTTTGAGGATGAGCTGTGGAGAGTCGGAGATGCCGGACAACAACTTCGGCATCACCTCAATAATCGGCAGTAGTGACAAGGGCGCTTCCTACAAGGTTAAATGGCCGCGCCATTGTACATAAAATGGAGTCAGTGCCCAAAGTGCATTCCTAGCAAGAAGCAAGGCATACAACCGACTTACTGTGGTGCTGAGTCTTCTGGTTGGGCACCTAAAGGTGCCTCCAGAGTGGGTTCAGATATCGCAGACTCACTCTCTTGGAGTTCAAGTTCTGCCTCTGTCGCACTGGAAAGCGATTCAGCTACAACCTCTGAGGGCATGTTTTCCACACTCGGCAGCACAGGCTCATCGCTAAGATGGGGAGAGATAACACTGGGCTCCGCCACGGCTTCAGTAGGAACGAGTTCGATTGCTGCCGCGATCTTAGACTTCATCCAAGCATTCAAAGCTAATGCCTGATCATCCGTTAAAATGCCGTTATGGCCAGCAATGACACCATCGGCCACAGCAAGTACCCACACCGCCTGACGGTTAGCATCTTCACAACTTTGTACGGTTTTGCGGGCGTGCAATCTGGCGCGAATTTTCCAGCCCGCCCCTTCCAATACCTGCATGCAACCGGGTTTCGCATCGTGATCAAGCAGCCACTGAGGGATTTTGACTACTTTATTGCAGTCGCGTCCAGAGCACGGATCCACATCATGAGTGATTGCCCACGAGTTACCGACGGCACGCTCGCCATCTTTGATCCAGTTAAAAGCCTCACGCACCGCAAAATCAGTTTTAGACTGCAACACCAGCATGGATGGCCCAAAACCGGCAGGGCTCATCCACTTATCCAGCGGCTGATACTCTTGGGCGGAAGCGGCGGGGTTTAAAAGCACAGTAAGATGAGTTTCACCGCGCCCTGCCGCCAGATTATCTAAAATCGCCTGTTTGCGAGCGTGCAGCGCAACCACGCCACCAAGGCTGTGACCCACGAGAATATAGCGCCCCAGCGTACCTTGACGGTGCAGCTTATCCAGAGAACTCAGCAGCTTTCTCACCCCATTCTCGCCCACTCTTCGCGCCACCTGTTTAGTGCTTAAAATGGTCGGAAAATCCAACGCTTCTACCCGACTTTCCGGATCATCCGAACCATCTAACCACAAGGGGTCATATTGATCACCACGCCAACCAATATACAACCCGATGAGACCGGGATTGGTCTTCGCCATCTGGCGATGAAAACGTTGAAAAGCGACAAAATTATCATCAGTGGGAGCCGCATTGTGGTGCCAACCGTGAATAAAAATCAGCAGTTCTGAACCTGGGTTTTTGGCTAACCTCGCCTTCAACATCTCGTATTGCCCAGGCAGGTGCATTTCACCCTCATCATTAAATTCAATCACATGGAAATCAGACCGGCTTAATTCGGGCGTGACTTGATGATAAGGCATATCGGGAATACGAGTAGACCAAATGGACAACGCGAGAACAGCCAACAATACAACCTTAAATATGGCTATATTTTTCAAAAACTTATGCAAGAAATCTTACTCAAAAACAGATACCCAGACTCGGGCGGGTCGCCATTATATGTTCAACTTCAACGCTTCACCAGAGGCCAATGATGTACTTTCTCACCTGCCGCTAACCTCTCGATGGCATCGGCCTTTAACAGCTTGAAACACCGTGGCTACCACTTGCAATAGGAAGGAGATTGCGATTGTGACAAAAGCCACTAGGGTATGTTTAAATGTCCTCGAAATTGGCTATGAACAAGAAGAAAAAAATGCATTTTTCCCCACCTCTGCAAAAAGGAACTTTACTCAAACGTTACCAACGCTTTTTGGCCGATGTCGCGCTGGAAGATGGTTCGGTGATCACCATGCACTGCGCGAACACGGGAGCCATGACTGGCTGCGCCGAGCCAGGCAGTACGGTTTGGTTTTCTACATCGGATAATCCGAAACGTAAATACGCCCACAGTTGGGAGTTGACGCAGACCCAAGCAGGTCACTGGATTTGCGTGAATACCGCGCGAGCCAACGCATTGGTAGTCGAAGCGATTTTGGCAGGAGAGATCCCACAACTACGGGGTTATGACACCCTCAGTACTGAAGTGAAGTATGGTAATGAAAATAGCCGTATTGATATCTTGCTAAAGTCAGATTCTCAACCACACTGCTTTATAGAAGTAAAAAGCGTCACTCTTTTGGATGAGATTCAAGGCGATAAAGGGCAGGGCTACTTCCCTGATACGGTGACAATCCGTGGGCAGAAGCATTTACGTGAACTGGCTGAAGTTGCCAAAGATGGAAGCAGGTCGATACTTTTATTTGCTGTTTTGCATTCAGGGATTGAAAAAGTCGCTCCTGCTCTCCATATAGACGCGAACTATTCACAGTTACTAAAAGCGGCACAAGAAGCCGGAGTGGAAGTGTTGTGCTACAAAGCGTCACTTTCAAAACACGAGATCAAAATGGTATCTGAGGTCAAATTTGCCCATCAAGTGACAAAAAATTGATGGTGTCTTCACATTGACGATAACTTTACCTTCGATTGTTTGCCTCCCCCACTTCTTTTTGCTATAGATACCCGCCTTAAATTTAACTGCTCTCGCAGTTGACTAGGGTTAGTAGGAGATCTGTATGACAGAGTCTAAAAAGAAAACGCTAGGCATCCTAGCCATTGCTGGCGTTGAGCCATATCAGGAGAAGCCGGGTGAAGAGTATATGTCACCTGCGCAAATCACACATTTTACTAAGATTTTGGAAGCGTGGCGCAACCAACTAAGAGAAGAAGTGGACCGTACCGTTCACCACATGCAGGATGAAGCTGCCAACTTCCCAGACCCTGTTGACCGAGCTTCTCAAGAAGAAGAGTTCAGCTTAGAACTGCGTAATCGTGACCGTGAGCGTCGCTTGATTAAGAAAATCGAAAAAACCCTCGACAAAATCAAAGAAGAGGATTTCGGTTACTGTGAATCATGCGGTGTTGAAATTGGTGTTCGCCGTTTAGAAGCACGCCCAACAGCCGATCTCTGTATCGATTGCAAAACACTGGCAGAAATCAAAGAAAAGCAAATGCTTGGCTAAGATGAAACCGTAAAGAAAAGGGAGCACAAGCTCCCTTTTCTTGTTTATTTGCATTATCCCCACACTACTTGGAGTTACAGGTCAATCGCCCTATGAACTATATTGGTCGCTTCGCCCCCTCTCCTTCTGGTCCATTACATTTTGGTTCTTTGATTGCGGCGTTGGGAAGCTATTTCCAAGCCAAAGCACAACAAGGAACTTGGCTGGTCCGTATTGAAGATCTCGATCCGCCCCGGGAAATGCCGGGAGCAGCCGCGCACATTTTGCGTACATTAGAAGCCTACCACCTGCACTGGGATAGCACTGTGGTTTACCAAAGCCAACGTCACGCCTTATACCAAGATCAAATCGATGCTTGGCTCAGAACAGGCCAAGCCTACTACTGCCAATGTACCCGTAAAGAGATCAAAGGGATGGGCGGCTTTTATAATGGCCATTGCAAAAACCATCCGCCCGCACAGCAACAAGATTGCTCGATTCGGCTGCGAATGGATAATCCAGTGCAACAATTCATTGATTTGAAACACGGCACCATCACCATACCCAAGGCATTAGCAGAAGAAGATTTTATTATTAAGCGTCGCGATGGCTTGTTTGCTTACAATCTTGCTGTGGTGCTGGATGATATTGATCAAGGCGTGACTCAGGTGGTACGCGGCGCCGATTTGATAGAACCGACAGGGCGGCAAATCAGCTTGTATCACACTTTAAAACAAAAGCCGGTCAGCTACTTACATTTGCCTTTGGCGATGGATGGGAACGGGAATAAACTCTCGAAACAGAATCACGCTCCGGCCATTGACTCAACCGCGCCTCGGCAGACCATTTCCCATGCGATGCTGTTTTTAGGCTTTACGCTGCCCGCGGATTTTTCCGATGCCAGTGCAGAGCAAATGCTGGCTTGGGGCTGCCAACATTGGCAGGTGAGCCAGCTACCGGAAGCGATCGAGATCACACCAAGATTCTCAAATGGTCCTGCTTAAGCTATTATTAGCGCCAAATTCCGTCCGTTTGAGCGTCAAATTAAGCAGCGTAGCGCTTACAGCGGCAACAGCAATCATTGTCAGAAGCACATGAATAATAACGATTTTGAACCGAGCAACACTCGCACATATCCAGACTTAGCTTTGACCATCATTCCGCGTCAGGAACACCCTATCTCGCGTCAGCAGATCAGCGAAAATGCGCTGAAAGTGCTCTATCGTCTGCATGGTGCGGGGTTTGAGGCCTTTCTGGTCGGCGGCGGTGTGCGTGACTTACTTCTGGGTGGCAAGCCGAAAGACTTTGATGTGGCCACCAACGCAACCCCAGAGCAGCTGCGCCAACTGTTTCGCAACTGCCGTCTGATTGGTCGCCGTTTCCGTCTCGCGCACATTATGTTTGGACGCGACATCGTCGAAGTCGCCACTTTCCGTGGCCACCATCAAGAGACGAGTCAAAGCCAAAATATTGCGGCGCAATCCGAAGCAGGCATGCTGCTGCGTGATAACGTGTACGGCACGATTGATGAAGATGCCGAGCGCCGCGATTTCACCATCAATGCCATGTATTACAACATTGCCGACTACAGCATCCACGACTATGCCGGCGGCATGGAAGATCTGGAAGATCGTTTGGTGCGCCTGATTGGCGATCCTGAAACGCGTTATCGTGAAGATCCGGTACGCATGCTGCGCGCGGTACGTTTTGCGGTCAAACTCGATTTTGATATTGAAGAAGATACGGCAGCGCCGATTGAGCAACTTGCGCCGTTGCTGCGTGATATTCCCGCGGCTCGTCTCTACGAAGAATCGCTCAAAATGCTGCAAGCGGGTCATGGTTTAGAAACCTACCACTTAATGCGTCAATACAATCTGTTCCAGCAACTTTTCCCAACTATAGCCGAGCATTTCACTGCCGATTACAGCTCAAAAACTGAGCAGATGTTGGATTTGGTGCTGGATGCGACCGACATTCGGGTTGAAGAAGATCTGCGCATCAATCCGGCCTTTATGTTTGCCGCCATGCTGTGGTATCCGATGATTGATCTCGCGGATCGCTTAATGGAATCGCTCGATCTCAATGAGTTTGATGCCATTACCGAAGCCAGCAACCGCATCTTAGATGAAGTGGTCAAGCGTATCGCTATTCCGCGCCGCCACACCACTACAGTTCGTGATATTTGGCAGTTGCAACAGCGCTTACCCCGTCGCAGTGGTAAAAGGGCCTTCCGTCTACTTGAACTGAACAAGTTCCGTGCAGGCTTTGATTTCCTCGAAATGCGTGGCGAAATTGAAGGCGGTGAAACCAAACAATTAGCGGAATGGTGGGCCACCTTCCAAAGCGCGGGACGCAATATGCGCCAAGCCATGGTGGGTGATATCGGTAATGCAACGGGCAGCAGCAAATCTGGCGCTCGCCGCCGTAAACCATCACGCAACAAATCCAAGAGTAAATCCAGCGAATGATGCTTGCCTACATTGCGATTGGCAGTAATTTGGGCGACCCTGTCGCCCAAGCACAACTGGCCATACAACAGCTTACTCTCTTACCGAAGTCGCGCCTTATCGCGGCTTCATCGCTCTATAGCAGCACTCCGATGGGGCCGCAAAATCAGCCTGATTACATCAACGCTGTCGCCGCCATCGAAACCGAATTAACGCCACTGGAATTGCTCGATTGCACACAACGCATTGAGCTAGAACAAGGGCGTGTCCGTAAAAGCGAACGATGGGGACCGAGAACCCTCGATCTCGATATTGTGCTTTACGGCAATGAGGTGATAGAGACCGAGCGCCTCACCATTCCTCACTATGGAATGAAAGTACGTGAATTCGTGCTTTACCCGCTCGCGGAAATCGCACCAAATTTAACCCTCCCAGACGGGACTGAAATCCAAGCGTTATTGCAACAAGTACCGCTCAATGGGCTCAGCATTTGGCACTCGCCAACGTCGAGTAAGGACTAAACATGAAAAAAATTACCATAAACGACCTGATGAAATGGAAGCAGGAAGGTCGCAAATTTGCTACATCAACCGCTTATGATGCGAGTTTTGCTCAGTTATTTGAGAGCCAAGAAATGCCCGTCTTATTGGTCGGTGATTCACTTGGCATGGTGTTACAGGGAGAAGCCGACACCTTACCCGTAACGGTGGATGACATTGCGTATCACACCCGCTGTGTACGTAAAGGCAGCCCTAATTGTCTGCTGATGGCAGATATGCCTTTTATGAGCTACGCCACACCAGAACAAGCGTGTGAAAACGCGGCCAAACTGGTTCGCGCCGGTGCAAACATGGTGAAAATTGAAGGTGGCGATTGGTTAGTCGACACCGTAAAAATGTTGACTGAACGTGCAGTGCCTGTGTGTGCTCACTTGGGCTTAACGCCTCAGTCGGTCAACATCTTCGGCGGCTACAAAGTTCAAGGCCGTGAACAAGATAAAGCGGACCGCATGGTACGTGATGCACTGGCGCTGCAAGAAGCAGGGGCACAAATTGTGCTGCTAGAGTGCGTTCCTGCCGAACTCGCCAACCGAATTACTCAAATTTTGGATGTTCCTGTGATCGGTATTGGCGCGGGTAATGGTACTGACGGCCAAATTTTGGTGATGCACGATATGTTTGGAATTTCGGCGAACTACATGCCAAAATTCTCGAAAAATTTCTTGGCTGAGACTGGCGATATTCGCCAAGCCGTTGCCAAATATATCGAAGATGTTACCAGTGGTGCGTTTCCCGATCTCGCCCACACCATTGCCTAAGGAGTCATACATGCAAGTTTTTGCTGACATCGCCGTTCTTCGCGAGCAGATCAAACAGATCAAGCGCGAAGGTCGCCGCGTCGCTTTTGTACCGACCATGGGTAATTTACATGAAGGCCATTTAACCCTGGTTCGTAAAGCTCGTGAGCTCGCTGACGTCGTCGTCGTGAGTATTTTCGTCAATCCAATGCAGTTTGATCGCGCAGAAGATTTGAAAAACTACCCACGTACGCTTGAAGAAGACCTGAGCAAACTCAACGGCGAAGGGGTTGATCTGGTTTTAACGCCGACACCAGAAACCATGTATCCACAAGGGTTGGATAAGCAGACCTTTGTTGAAGTGCCGGGGCTCTCTTACATGCTCGAAGGCGCTTCTCGCCCAGGTCATTTCCGTGGTGTAGCAACGATCGTCACTAAACTGTTTAATATTGTGCAGCCTGATGTGGCCTGCTTTGGCGAAAAAGATTTCCAACAATTGGCGGTGATCCGTCAAATGGTGGAAGACTTGTGCATGGATATCGAGATTGTTGGCGTAGCGACCGTACGTGAGTTAGATGGTCTTGCCATGAGTTCACGTAATAATTTGCTAACGCTGGATGAGCGCCAACGTGCGCCCGTTTTGGCGCGCACTATGCGCTGGATCAGTAGCGCCATTCGTGGTGGTCGTGATGATTATCCATCAATCATTGAAGATGCGGTGGATCAGTTGCGCGCGGCGGATTTAGAGCCAGATGAAATCTTCATTCGTGATGCACGCACTCTGCTACCCATCTGCAGTGACAGTAAGCAAGCCGTGATCCTGATGTCCGCTTTCCTCGGTAAAGTACGTTTGATTGATAACCAAGTTCTCGATCTGCAAACCGACACCAAAGCCAGCAGCGAAGAAGAATAATCCTCTTTGTCTCTGGATCAAAGAAGGTCAACCTCGGTTGACCTTCTTTATATCGATTACCTGATTAGCTGCGTAGCCCTTTTCCTTTAGTCACTAAATAGTGTGCCACCGCATACAGCGCGGCAACAAAGACTAACAGCACCGCAAACGAGGTGGTGATATCCACATCCGATACGCCAAGGAAACCGTAGCGGAACGCATTGACCATGTAGACAATCGGATTGATCTTCGAGACACCTTGCCAAAACTCCGGCAGCAAGCTAATCGAATAAAATACCCCACCAAGGTAAGTCAGCGGCGTCAGCACGAAGGTCGGGACAATTGAGATATCATCAAACGTTTTGGCAAACACCGCGTTAATCAATCCTCCAAGTGAAAACACCACCGAGGTTAAAAATACCGTGGCAATAATGATGCCCCAATGATCGACCTGCAAATCGACAAACAATAATGAAACCGCCGTCACCATAGCGCCTACCAACAATCCACGCGCGACGCCGCCCATCACGTAACCTGCGATAATCACATAGTTTGGCACTGGAGCGACTAACAGCTCTTCAATGTTCTTTTGAAACTTAGAGCTAAAGAAAGAGGACGCCACATTGGAATAAGAGTTGGTGATCACCGACATCATAATGAGGCCGGGTACGATGTACTCCATGTAGCTGAAACCGTTCATCTGGCCGATTCGAGAACCAATCAAATTACCGAAGATGATGAAGTACAGCGTCATAGTGATGGCGGGTGGCACCAAAGTTTGTACCCAAATACGGGTAAAACGGTTAATTTCTTTGCCGAGCAGACTACAAAATGCCGTCCAATAAATTTGATACATGTTGATTAACCTCGCTTACCGCTGTTGACTATGCTGACAAACAGCTCTTCCAAACGGTTCACTTTGTTGCGCATCGACAACACTTTCACCCCTTGCTCGGTGAGTTGGGTAAACACATGGTTGATCCCTTGGCTTTTTTCTAATTCGATCTCCAGCGAGCCTTCCACCATCTGCTGTTTAACCACACCTTGCAGTGGTGCAATGGGTGCGTTGCCATCCACATCGAGAACAAACGTCTCAACGTGCAACTTACCAAGCAGAGATTTCATGGTGGTGTTTTCAATCAATTCCCCGCGTTGAATGATGCCAATGTGGCGACAGAGCATTTCCGCTTCTTCGAGGTAGTGAGTGGTGAGAATGATCGTCACCCCTTGCGCGTTGATTTGCTTGAGAAACTCCCACATGGAGCGGCGCAGTTCGATATCAACGCCAGCGGTTGGCTCATCTAGGATCAGCAGTTGCGGCTCATGCATTAACGCGCGCGCAATCATCAAACGGCGCTTCATGCCGCCAGAGAGGTTTCTTGCTCGTTCGCTGCGTTTTTCCCACAAATCAAGTTGCGTGAGGTACTTTTGCGCACGCTCCTTGGCTAACGCTTTCGGCACACCATAGTAACCGGCTTGCTGCAAAACTATCTGCTCAACCGTTTCAAAGGGGTTGAAGTTAAACTCTTGCGGTACTAAACCAAGCTGCTGTTTCGCAAGCTCAAGCTGTGAATCGAGATCGTAACCAAATACTGTAACTTTGCCGGAGGTTTTATTGACCAGCGATGAGATGATGCCAATGGTGGTCGACTTCCCCGCACCATTAGGTCCCAGCAGAGCGTAAAAATCGCCTTTTTTGACTTGTAGACTAATGCCTTTGAGGGCTTCAAAGCCACCAGCATACGTTTTTCTAAGTTGTTCTATTTCCAGTGCGTACATGGTAGGAACCTTGTTATCAATAACAACAAGGATGTTGCGCTTGTATGGCGTTTTTTCAACCCTTTATACCAAAACTACTTGGAATTGCAGCTAGACGGCAAGAGAGTGACAAATTTGTCTGGAACAAATTTGCACAGCCATCGGCTGGCCTTTGGTGAGAGCCAAGGATGGATCTCATAATCCCCATGAGCATAGATAAACTATGTGACTGGGGTGAGCGAACGTAGCCAACATCGCTGCAACTTCAAGTAGGAAGGGGATATTGGACAATGATCAATACAGAAATAGCTAATATAGGCTTGCCCTTGATTCAAAGGTCAGAGACAAAAATGCCGCATGACTGCGGCATTTTGGCTATCGCCATCAACGAAAGGTTAGGTATTCACCTGTTTGACTGCCGCATTAAGCGCTTCATAACGGAAGGTAAACATATTCTGATCCGGCACCAAGTCGATGACATGAAATTTCTCGAGTTCAGAACGAGTTTTCTCGTTAGGACAGAGAAGATAAACTTCACAGTTCACTTCTAAGGCATTGCGAATCGCATTTTCTAACGCTAAACCAACAGTGACATCAATCATCGGCACATCGGTCAGATCGAGAATCATCGCTTGGTATTGATCAACACTGCTGTGCTGGCGCGTAATGGCTTTCGATACACTGAAAATCATCGGCCCTGATAGGTAGAAAAACAGTACCTTACCATTGGCTTTATCCAGCAGCTTACGCTCACTCTCCGTCAGCGGCACATCATCGTCATCCGCATCACTGATCGCCTTCACTTGGCGAGCCTGCTCACGGCTTAAACGTTCAATGACCAGAATGTTGGAGATAAATACGCCAAGGCCAACCGCCACAATCAGATCGACAAAAACGGTCAGCAACATAACGCCATACATGATGGCCATACCTTGCAGACTGATTTTGTGCGCACGTTGAATGAATGCCCAGTCGAGGATATTCACCCCAACATACACCGCGATACCGGCCAATACCGCCATGGGGATTGGCTCAGTCAATCCACCAGCGACTAACACCACCAGCGCCAACATTAAAGCGCGAGTCACTCCAGACAATGGCGAGCGCGCCCCTACTTGAATGTTGGTCACTGTGCCCATGGTGGCACCCGCACCGGGCAAAGCACCAAATAATCCCGCGACCATATTGGCAATCCCCTGCCCTTGCAGCTCGCGATCCGAATCATGCTCTTTACGCGTGAGAGAATCTCCAATGACTGCCGTTAGCAGCGTATCGATACAGCCCAGAGTACCGAGTACAAGGGCATCAATCACCATTGTCACGACAATATCGCTAGTGAAAGTAGGCACGACGATACTCGGTAATCCCGCTGGGATTTCACCAATCCGACGAATGTCATCAGTAGCAAAGAAAATCACCGAAAACAGGGTCACGACGACCAAGGCGACTAACTGCGCAGGAACTTGCTTGCGGTATTTTTGTGGTAAAAAAAACAAAATCCCGAGGGTGAGCAAGCCCAAAAACAGCTCACTGAATTTTAAATTGGCGAGCAAATCGGGCAGCGCCGATAAGGTACCGAGCACACCGCCACCAGGAGAAGGGTGCCCGAGCAGTGGTGAGAGTTGCAGGATAATCAGGATCACCCCGATACCCGACATAAAGCCCGAAACCACGCTGTATGGCATCAACGTAATGTATTTACCGAGCTTGAGGGTACCGAGCAAAATCTGAAATGCTCCGGCCATCATGACCACGGTAAAAGCAATCGCTGCGCCCGATTCAGGATAGCGTGCCACCATGGCGGTTAAAATCGCCGTCATGATCACCGTCATCGGCCCGGTTGGCTCAGAAATCAGCGTGGAGGAGCCTCCAAATAAGGCGGCAAAAAGGCCAACTAAAATCGCTCCCCACAAACCCGCCTCCGCTCCTGCCCCAGAAGCCACCCCAAACGCTAACGCTAATGGCAGTGAAATGATGGCGGTGGTTACCCCACCAAACAGGTCACCACGTAAATTAAGATCCGCAAATCTCGCCTGAAACACGCACTATTCCTTAAGGTGTCATCGAATGCCCCTAGTTTAAGACCAATGTTGTAAAAACACGTCAGATGAGTTAAGCAGAAAGTAAATTAGATGAGCTTGAATTTGTAACATTGTGTATATTGTTGGCAATTATTTAAGGGAAGTAAGATGCCAGAAATTAAACAACTTTTTGAGAACAACGCAAAATGGTCCGAATCGATCAAAGCAGAAACTCCGGAATATTTTGCCAAACTCGCTAAAGGGCAAAACCCAGATTTTTTGTGGATAGGATGTGCCGACAGCCGAGTGCCAGCCGAACGGCTCACCGGCCTTTACTCGGGTGAATTATTTGTCCACCGTAACGTCGCCAATCAAGTTATCCATACCGATCTCAACTGTCTTTCTGTCGTTCAATACGCGGTCGATGTGCTGCAAGTCAAACACATTATTGTTTGTGGCCACTATGGGTGTGGTGGGGTTACTGCAGCGATCGATAATCCACAACTTGGCTTAATCAATAACTGGTTACTGCATATTCGCGATTACTACCTTAAACATCGTGAATATCTCGATCAGATGCCAGCCGAAGATCGCTCCGATAAACTGGCGGAAATCAATGTCGCCGAGCAAGTCTACAACTTGGCTAACTCAACCGTGTTACAGAATGCTTGGGAGCGTGGACAAGCGGTAGAAGTACACGGTTTTGTCTACGGTATCGAAGATGGTCGACTGGAATATCTCGGTGTACGCTGCGCGTCACGCAGTGCGGTGGAAGATAATTACCACAAAGCGTTAGAGAAGATACTCAATCCTAATCATCGCCTACTGTGTCGTTAATTCTCTCCCAAAGAGCAACGCCCACGAGTTCGTGGGCGTTGTCGGCAATCTTTTATTGTCAATCGTGAGCTTGGATTATTCCGCCAGAGGCACCACTTTACCAATATAAGGCAAGTGACGATATTTCTGCGCGTAGTCGATACCAACACCGACCACAAATTCGTCAGGAATTTCAAAACCGACCCAATTCACTTCAACGTCCACTTCACGACGGGTTGGCTTATCCAACAGTGTACAAATACGGATCGATTTGGGCTCACGCAGCGCCAGAATCTCTTTCACTTTGTTTAAAGTATTCCCTGTATCGATAATATCTTCTACTAGCAATACATCTTTACCTTTGATGTCGTCATCGAGATCTTTCAGAATTCGCACATCACGTGAGCTTTGCATGCTATTGCCATAGCTAGAGGCGGTCATAAAATCGACTTGATGAGTCAGATGAATTTGACGAGCAAGATCTGCCATAAATACAAAGGAACCACGCAGCAATCCAACCAAAACTAAATCACTACTCCCCTGATAATGTTCCGTGATCTGTTGACCTAATTCGCGAATGCGCTGGGCAACCTCTTGCTCAGAAATCATGACTTCAACTGTGTGTTTCATACCATTCTCGTTGTGTTGGGCGATGTCAGCATCGCTGATTTTGGTGGCGCGTATAGTACCACTTCACTCAAATCCTGTTAATCGTTTCCCTACTCATCCTCACTTTGTTATGCACCCGCTCAATAAAACAAACTGAAACGACAAATAATTAACATAGTTGCACATTTTTCACCCAACAAAGATTGACCTTGAATATATGCACCATTACACTCATAGGGCTTTAAATAGCAAATAACAAAATAATCATTAGAGCAAAATGCTCAATCAACAACTCAATTGGCAAGGATATACCCCTATGGACGCATCAATCGTCGAACTCGGCTGTCGCCTCAAAAACGTAAACTACAACTGATGGAAATCGCATTGGAAGTATTTGCTAAACGTGGCATTGGTCGCGGTGGTCACGCTGATATTGCAGAGATTGCGCAAGTCTCCGTAGCAACCGTGTTCAACTACTTCCCAACTCGCGAAGATCTCGTCGACGATGTGCTGAATTTTGTGGTTCGTCAGTACTCCAACTTCTTGACCGATCACATCGATCTTGATTTGGATGTGAAAACCAACCTACAAACCCTGTGCAAAGAGATGGTGAAATTGGCGATGACCGATTGTCACTGGCTCAAAGTCTGGTTTGAGTGGAGTGCATCAACCCGTGACGAAGTTTGGCCACTGTTTGTATCCACCAACCGTACGAACCAACTGCTGATCAGAAATATGTTTATGAAAGCGATGGAGCGTGGCGAATTGTGTGAGAAACACGATGTCGACAACATGGCTAGCCTATTCCACGGCATCTTCTACTCCATCTTCTTACAAGTGAACCGTTTAGGTGAACAAGAAGCGGTGTATAAGCTGGTCGATAGCTACCTCAATATGCTGTGTATCTATAAGAACTAGTTTCTTTGACAGCACTAAGGGCGCATCAGCGCCCTTTTTTGTTTTCAGATGGGTATCACTTCCAGAGGTAATATGCCTAAACGACTTGGAGTTGCAGGCAGGTGGCAAATGAGTGAATCCCCATGAGCATAGATACACTATGTAATTGGGGCGAGCGAATGTTGCCAACACCGCTGCAGCTTCAAGTAGGAAGGGAATAGGAGAGAAAATTATTCGCCTAAATTCTCCAGGCCCCATTTATACAACGCATTCTTTTTCAGCTGGTGAATTTCAGCCACTAAGGCGGCGGCTTTTTTCAATGGCAGCTCTTTAGTCAAAATCGTTAACGTGCGAATAGCCTCATCTGGCAGTTGCTGCTCACCCGCATCGCGATAACCATGAACCAACAACACCATCTCACCTCTTTTACGGTTATCATCTTCAGCAATCCATTCAATCAGTTGTGCTAAAGGCATACCTTGAATCGTTTCGAACGTTTTGGTGAGTTCACGGGCAAGTACCACTTCACGCTCTCCACCTAGCACTTCTAACATATCTTGCAGTGACTCGCAGATCCGGTGCGGCGATTCGTAAAAAATACAGGTACGGCTCACTTTCGCGATCTCTAACAGTTTATCCTTACGTGCTTTGCTTTTTGCTGGCAAAAAACCCTCAAAACTAAAACTATCAGAGGGAAGACCAGATGCGCTCAGCGCTGTGATCACCGCACATGGACCAGGAAGCGGCACAACTTTAACACCTGCTTGACGACACTGAGTAACTAAGTGATAACCTGGATCGCTGATCAAAGGTGTGCCCGCGTCAGACACCAAGGCAATCGATAGACCGGACAGCAGCTTATCCACCAAGACTTGGGCTTTCTGCTGCTCATTATGATCGTGCAAAGCAAATGTTTTCGTCGAAATGTTGAAGTGAGCTAACAATTTTCCGGTATGACGCGTATCCTCAGCGGCAATCATATCTACACTTGCTAATACATCTAGAGCGCGTTGTGTGATGTCACCCAGATTACCAATCGGGGTTGGGACAATATAAAGAGTTGGAGCACCATTTGGCACGGTTTTATTATCTGTCATTTGTTTACCATCACATCAACGATTAATATAGAGACAATTTTACACGGACTAACGAAAGAACTCATGGCTATGAACCACCATCAGCGACGCAGTGTACCACGCTTACTTACTCCGATTGCATTATCAATCGTTTTATCGGCCTGTTCGACCCAACCCTCGTCACCGGACGTGGTCGATATTACCACTCAACCACTCTTAACGGCGCAGACATATTTGATGCGAGCCGATGCCAGCCAAGGTAACCAGCAAACTGATTGGCTGATCATGGCACTCAAAGCTGCCATAGAGGAAAATAATCCCGACCAAGCACAACTTCTGATTATGCGTTTGGCGAAACAACCCTTGACCCCGACTCAGCAAGCACAATGGCAACTGCTGCGCGCACAGTTGTTGGCCAATGCCGAACAATATCAAGCAGCTCTGGAGCAACTGAGTTTCCAAGCAAATTGGTCGTTACCTCAAGTTCAATGGCAGGAATATCATCAGCTTCGTGCGGACATATTCACGGCTCTTGATCGATCTTTTGATTCTACTAGAGAGCTAGTGGCACTCTATGGCCTCTCATCTGATAAGGACAAAGAGGCTTTAGCGGATCAAATCTGGGCCAATCTCAATCACTACTCTGCCAGCAAAATTAGCAAGCTTTCTGCCAAGCCAGATGAAGCACAACTGGATGGTTGGCTACAACTTGCGATCTACATGAAAACGCTGGGTAGCGATCTGCCACAGCTGAAAAATACCCTAGAAAAGTGGCTAGCAGAAAATCCTAAGCATCCTGCGGCGATTTATACCCCTAAAGCCATTACCGATATTTTGGCTTTAGAAATCGTCAAACCGACCAACACGGCTCTACTATTACCTTTAACTGGCAAGTTTGCTAAACAAGCCCAATTTATTCGTGATGGATTTGTATTTGCCATGATGAACGATTCTGATCGCCAAACAAACACGGCGTTGACGATCATCGACACCAATGCAGAAACGCTTGAATCTGTTGATGCGATTCTGACTAGCAAACAAATTGATTTTGTTGTGGGCCCACTGATCAAAAGTAATATCGAAAAACTGCAACAATTCCAGCAAAGCCGTGGTCAGATGATCCCGACTCTGGCGTTGAACATCCCAGATCAAATTGATACTGCTGCAGGCGCTTGTTATCTCGCATTATCACCAGAACAAGAAGTGGCACAAGCCGCGAAACATCTATTCACTCAAGGGTACCGCTACCCACTGATCCTCGCGCCACAAAATGCTTATGGTGAACGCGTGGTTGAAGCCTTTAATGAAGAGTGGCGTCGTTACAGCAAAAACAAAGTGGCAGTCAATCTTTTTGGCGACAAGCGTCAATTACAACGCAATATCAACTCCATTTTTGGCTTACAGGATAGCCAACAAAATATCGCACAGATGGAATCGCTGCTTGGTATGGGATTAGAAAGCCAGCCTCGTAGCCGCCGTGATATCGATGCTGTGTATATTGTCGCAAACAGCTCAGAACTCACCTTGATCAAGCCATTTATTGAAGTGGCTATCAACCCAGATACCCGCCCACCAAAACTGTTCTCTAACTCAAACAGCAATACAGGCGGCCGTCAATACGAAGATTTGTCAGGCGTCACTTACAGTGATATTCCACTGCTAATACAGCCGGCACCCAGCCTTAAAGAGCAGCTAACCAAAATCTGGCCAGAAAGCTCAAATGCCGAGCGCCGCTTGCAAGCTCTGGGGATGGATGCCTACCGTTTGATGGTGGAACTTCCACAGATGAAAATCGTCGAAGGTTATACGATTGATGGGCAAACTGGTGTACTAAGTATTGATGAACAATGTGTGGTTCAGCGTGAAATCAGCTGGGCAGAGCATGGTGTTCGTTAATTCTAGGCAACAAGGAAATCATTACGAACAAATGGCGGCGGACTATCTTCGCCGCCAAGGCCTTTCTTTAGTCACACAAAATGTGAACTATCGGTTTGGCGAATTAGACTTAATCATGCGTGATGGAAACACATTGGTGTTTGTCGAAGTACGCTATCGAAACAATACTCAACATGGTCACGCCTCCGAAACCATAACGAGAACAAAGCGGGCTCGCTTGATCAAAGCCGCAAATTGTTGGATGCTCGCCAACAAGATTAATAGTCACAGTGCGGATTTTCGTTTTGATGTGATTGCTATTCACCAGCAAGGGCAACATATTGATTGGTTAAAAAACGCTATTACTGAAGGATAGACAATGCTCGATAGCATTAAAGACAGTTTTACCGAAAGCATTCAAATTCAAATCGCCGCGGCCGAGGCGTTACCCGATGCGATTATGCATGCCGCACAAGCCATGGTGGCGAGTTTACTTAACGGTCATAAAATTCTCTGCTGTGGTAACGGTGGCTCGTCGGTCAATGCACAACAATTTGTTTCCTGCCTTTTAAATCGCTTTGAAACCGAGCGTCCAAGCTTGCCGGGAATGGCTCTGACTGCAGACAATACTACGCTAACCGCCGTTGCTAACGACTATCACTATCAAGAAATCTTCTCAAAACAGGTTCGAGCTTTTGGTCAACCTGGTGATATCTTGCTGGCAATATCAACCAGCGGTAATAGTAAAAATATCATCAAAGCAATGGAAGCGGCCGTAACTCGCGACATGACTATCATTGCTCTCACAGGCAAAGATGGTGGTGAAATGGCCGGTCTACTTGGTGAGAATGATGTGGAAATTCGGATACCATCACATCGTACCGCTCGCATTCATGAAGTTCACATGGTAACACTACACTGCCTATGTGATTTAATTGATCAAGTGTTATTTCCAGCCCATGAAGAGTAAATATGAAAAACATTAAACTTCTTATCGTCTCCGTCTTGCTCGCCACACTAACGGGGTGTGCAGGACTGTTTATCGCGGGTGCCGCTACCACAGCCAATATCGTTACCGATCCGCGCAGTACGCAAGAGATCTGGAAGGATAACAATGTTGAACTTGAAGTTGCAGGTCTTGCCAATAAAGAGCCTTACCGCAAAGATGCCCGCATTTCTGCCGTCGCATACCGTGGAACCGTCGTTTTATTGGGACAGTCACGTAATCAAGCGATCTTAGAGCAATTTATGGCTCAAGCTCGTCAACTTAAAGATGTGAAAGAACTACATAACCAAGTTCAAATTAAAGCGCCACTCTCCGTTGGTGAAATCAGCAACGATAGCTGGATTACCACCAAGGTAAAATCGGCGCTTTTAACGAAATCTGAGCTCAACGGCATAAAAGTTAAAGTGGTGACAGAGGATCGCGTTGTTTATCTGTTTGGATACGTTTCCTCTGAACATGCAGAGATAGCTATTGATGTCGCAAGAAATATCATAGGTGTCAAACAGGTTGTGAAGGCGTTTCATTACGCTCAGTAGCAATTTTTCCCGAAAGGTTGGGATATGAAAAAGGCAGCGAAACAGCTGCCTTTTTGGTTTTATGCGATTAATTTACTTCACGACACGTAAACTCGGTTTACCTTTAGGGCGTGGCGCCTCTTCAGTGTGCTCATCTGCAACATCAGTTTCTAGCTCAATGAAGGAGTCTTCTGAATCAATCTCTTCAGGAAAATCGACCATATCTAAATAAGCAGGCTCTGGCTCAAACATAGTACCTGCGCCATTTTCGCGAGCATAAATGGCCTGCACTGCGTAAATAGGCACGATAACTAAATGAGGACGACCACCAAAACGGGCATTAAAGGTAACTTCATCATTGCCCAACTCGAGGTTTCCCACTGCACGTGGAGCAACATTTAGAATAATTTGACCATCTTGAACGAATTCAAGTGGCACCTTTACGCCTGGTAAAGTGGCATCAACGACGAGATGTGGCGTTAATTCATTTTCCAGTAACCAATCATAAAATGCACGTAGCAAATATGGTCGGCGTGGTGTCATTTGACCAATATCCATTCCGGCATCCATTAGCGAGCCAGACGCATCTCGCGTTCAGCTTCAGTCAGTGAAGCCAAGAATGAATCACGTTCAAATACACGGTTCATATACACTTTCAGCTCTTTTGAACCTGGGCCAATTAAGTCAATGCCCAGCACAGGCAAACGCCATAACAAGGGAGCAAGATAGCAATCGATCAGGCTGAACTCTTCACTCATGAAGTATTCAAACTCAGCAAACACAGGCCCTAAAGTTAACAGATCATTGCGTAGCTTATTACGCGCATTTTCAGCGACTTCAGGAGAACCATTCACTACTTTTTCTGCCAATGAATACCAGTTTCTTTCGATACGATAAATCATCAGACGGCTGTTACCACGTGCAACTGGGTAAACAGGCATAAGGGGCGGATGAGGGAAACGCTCATCTAAGTATTCCATGATGATCTTTGAGTCATACAGAGCGAGCTCGCGATCAACCAGTGTTGGAACCGTTTTATAAGGATTTAGCTCAATCAGTTCCGCTGGAAGGTTGTTCTCATCAACCAACTCAACTTCAAAACTGACGCCTTTTTCAGCTAGCACAATGCGAACCTGATGGCTATACATGTCAGATGCACTTGAAAATAGAGTCATCACAGAACGTTTGTTGGCAGCTACAGCCATGGAGCCCTCCGGTACAGATGCGGGTACAAAAAATCAATGGAGGCTAGAGCCTCCACTGATGAGTTAACAATCGGGAATTAGCGAAGCATAATAGCACAATTAGTGCACATCACGCCAATACTCTTTCTTGAGTGCGACAACGACAATAGTAAAGATCACTAAGAAACCCATTGTCCACCAGCCCAAATTTTGGCGCTCAAGCTTCATCGGCTCACCGGAATATTCCAGGAAGTTCACTAAGTCGCGTACTGCTTGGTTATATTCCCCTTCACTCAATTCACCGTTTCCACGTGACTTCACGCCAACCACATGTTGAACCTCGTTGCCATCGACGACTTTGGTTTCAAAAATAGGCTCAGGAGTACCTTGTAATTCTTCAAGAACATGGGGCATACCTACGCTTGGAAACACAATGTTATTCACGCCAAAAGGACGTGAAGGATCCGTGTAAAATGAGCGCAAATAGGTATACAACCAATCGGTTCCACGCACACGAGCAACCAGTGTCAAATCTGGTGGCGGCGCGCCAAACCATTTCGCCGCTGAGGTATCCGGAATCGCATTTTCCATCAATTCACCAATTTTGGTTTCTGGATTAAAAATGAGGTTTTCCTTCATTAAATCAGCTGGGATGCCAAGATCATTGGCAACCCGTTCATAACGTTGATATTGAGTAGAATGGCAACCAAAGCAGTAATTCATAAACAGTTTGGCACCATTTTGTAGCGAAGCCTGATCTGTCAAATCGTTATTCGCTTTATCTAAATGCACATTTGCTCCAGCCGCCATCGCCAGTGAAGGCAGCATAGCAAACAAAACTACAATCCATTTTTTCATTTGTATGTCACCCTTGTTGGTAATGGCTTAGTGGCTTCGTTTTTGCTGTAGAAGAACAGCAACACAAAGAACATGAAGTAACACAAGCTAAATATCTGAGCCAACAGTGTGTAGGTTGGAGTTGCAGGTAGCGCGCCTAAAACCCCTAATGCAATAAAACTAACAGTGAACTGGGCAATATTGAATAAATGGAATTTGCTACGGTAACGGTAAGAACGAACCTTACAACGATCCAGCCAAGGTAACAGGAACAATACAACAATCGATGCCCCCATCGCGATAACCCCTAGCAGCTTATCTGGAACCGCACGCAAGATGGCGTAAAACGGCGTAAAGTACCAAACAGGCGCAATATGTTCTGGTGTTTTCAGTGGGTTAGCTGCTTCAAAGTTGGGCGGCTCAAGGAAGTACCCTCCCATCTCTGGATTGAAGAACAACACATAGCAGAACAAGAATAAGAATCCCGCGACACCAATTAAATCTTTCACCGTGCCATAAGGATGGAATGGGATCGAATCGATAATGTCGTACTTCTTAGTGTAGTACTCATGGAATTTAAACTGGGTTTCGTAGCCTTCACCCATTGCACCTTTCGGTAATTTGGTCTCAATACCATCAGGGTTGTTTGAGCCAACTTCGTGCAGAGCCAGAATATGCAGCACGATCAGAAGCAGCAATACGATTGGCAACGCAATCACATGCAAGGCGAAGAAACGGTTTAGTGTGGCACCAGAAATGACGTAGTCACCACGGATCCACAGTGTGAGATCATCACCAATAACCGGAATTGCACCAAACAGCGAAATGATTACCTGTGCGCCCCAGTAAGACATCTGTCCCCAAGGTAACAAGTAGCCCATAAAGGCTTCTGCCATCAACACAAGGAAAATCAGCATACCGAAGATCCACAATAGCTCACGAGGCTTTTGGTATGAACCATAAATTAAACCACGGAACATGTGCAGATAAACCACCACGAAAAATGCAGAAGCTCCGGTTGAATGCATATAACGCAATAACCAACCATACTCCACATCACGCATGATGTATTCAATCGAAGCAAAAGCACCCTCTCCCGATGGCACATAGTTCATGGTTAACCAAATACCGGTAAGGAGTTGGTTAACCAAGACCAACATCGCAAGTGAACCAAACAGATACCAAAAGTTAAAGTTCTTTGGCATGGGGTATTCTGAAAGGTGTTTCTTGTACGCATTCATGGCAGGTAGGCGTTTTTCTACCCAATCAAGTAGAGCTTGCATTATGCCTCCCCTGTCTCATCAAGACCAATCACAATCCGCGTATCACTGAGATACATGTGCGGCGGGATAACAAGATTTAGTGGTGCCGGAACAGCTTGGAATACTCGCCCTGCCATATCAAACTTTGAACCATGACATGGACAGAAGAATCCAGATTTGACTCCTTGGACTTGCTCAGAAAAAGAATCTGGAAGATAAGTTGGTGAACAACCCAAATGAGTACAAATACCGACTGCGATAAAGTACTCAGGCTTAATCGAACGGTAAGGATTCTGAGCATAATTAGGCTGTTGTAGCTCGTCAGAATTCGGATCACGAAGTTGGTTTTCGTGACTTTTCAAACTTTCAACGACAGCTTGTGAACGACGAACCACCCAAACAGGCTTACCACGCCATTCGACACGAACCATCTGCCCTTCTTCGAGTTTACTGATTTCAACCTCGACAGGGGCACCAGCCGCTTTTGCTTTCGCGCTCGGGTTCCACGATTTTATAAAAGGTACGGCAACCGCAACGGCTCCTAAACCACCTACAACGGCCGTTGTAGCGGTCAGAAATCGTCTGCGGCCTTGATTTAGAGGCGCATTACTCATCCAGACATTCTCCCATTTGCTCCTTATGGATCCTGCTTATTCCGTTTAAAGAGCAAGGCTAACAAACACGAGTTTATTTTGTATTTATTTGATAGCAAATGATAAATAAAACCCTACTTTTTGACAAGATAAAGCTACCTTTCTGTAACATTTGTCAATTCAAATCGCTCGCGGCATCACAAAAGGAACAACTTATTTATCGAGTATTGAGAAGAGGGGAATTAGGAATCTGCCAAGCAGACTTTGAGATGTAAAAAACCCGGCCATAAAGCCGGGTTTTGAACCACATCCAGTAACACTGGAGCGTATTTTTCCAAAAGGAAAAATTAACGCTTAGAGAACTGTGGACGACGACGTGCTTTACGTAGACCCACTTTCTTACGTTCAACGCGACGAGCGTCACGAGTAACGTAGCCAGCAGCACGTAGAGCAGGACGTAGAGACTCATCGTATTCCATCAGAGCGCGAGTGATACCGTGACGGATAGCACCAGCTTGACCAGAAATACCACCACCTTTAACAGTGATGTACAGATCCAGTTTTTCTACCATGTCAACCAGTTCAAGCGGTTGCTTAACAACCATGCAAGAAGTTGGACGACCGAAGTACTCTTCAAGGCTACGCTTGTTGATTACGATGTTGCCGCTGCCTGGTTTAATAAAAACACGAGCAGCTGAGCTTTTGCGACGGCCAGTGCCGTAGTATTGATTCTCTGCCATTTCCGAAATCCCCGATTAGATGTCCAGTACTTTTGGTTGTTGAGCAGCATGGTTGTGCTCAGCGCCAGCGTAAACTTTCAGCTTACGGTACATAGCACGGCCTAGAGGACCTTTTGGCAACATACCTTTAACCGCTAACTCAAGTACCATTTCTGGCTTACGCTCAATCAGCTTCTCGAAGCTGAATGATTTCAGGCCACCTGGGAACTCAGAGTGACGGTGGTACATCTTGTTCTTAGCCTTGTTACCTGTAACAGTAACTTTCTCCGCATTAACAACGATGATGTAATCACCAGTGTCAACGTGTGGAGTGTATTCAGCTTTGTGTTTGCCACGTAGGCGAGATGCAATTTCACTTGCTAGACGGCCAAGAGTTTTACCTTCAGCGTCTACAACGTACCAGTCGCGTTTTACAGTTTCTGGTTTAGCAACGAAAGTTTTCATGCTAATAATAACCCGTTAATTTAAATTTACACTTCAAGGAGCTTTCGCTCCCACTGTCTAAGAGCCCAGTCATCACCCCTTCGAGTGGGTGGCACTCTCGGCCACAAAGGACCTGCAGTAACGGTGGGTCGCAGGATTATAGAGAAGGGCGCAGAAAAAATCACCTTTTTTTGCATGAAAAGAGAAAAAAAATCCACGCCTTACTGGGGAAGCCATTTTGTGCTCAGCCCAAGTGCTCCTTCGCTAAGTAATCATGACTTTGCATTTCAATTAAGCGTGATTGGCAGCGTTTAAATTCAAATTCTAACAAACCATCGGTATACAGATCGGTAAGGGGCACTTCAGCAGAAATAATTAACTTTACATGTCGCTCATAAAACTCATCCACCAGCGCAATAAAGCGCCTCGCGGCATCATCGCTACTTTTGTTCATCTGTTTGACATCTGCCAGCAGCACGGTGTGATAAATTTTCGACAGCTCAATATAGTCATTTTGGCTACGTGCCGTTTGGCATAACTGAGCAAAGGTCGCATACAGTACTCCATCGCCAGCCGCTTCAACCGTAATCATTCGATGGTTAACGTCAATTTGCGTCTCTGGAGTCTGCTCTGAGCTTATCAACTGCTGGAAATAACGCTGTAGGTTATCGGTCGCTTTGCTATCTAAAGGGTAATGATAAATTTCCGCTTGCTGTAAGGTTCTCAAACGATAATCGACACCACTATCTACATTTAGGATCTGACAATGCGTTTCCACCAACGCAATTGCAGGTAGGAATCTGGCTCGCTGTAACCCATTGCTGTACAAATCCTTAGGTGCAATATTCGAAGTGGCTACCAATACGATCCCGCGTCTAAATAAAGCCTCGAACAGAGTTCCAAGGATCATCGCATCGGTAATATCCGAGACAAAAAACTCATCAAAACAGATAATCTTTGCCTCAGCACAAAAGCGATCGGCCACAATTTCAAGTGGGTCACTGACGTCTGATAAAGTGCGCAATTCATCGTGCACCCGATACATAAAGCGATGAAAATGAACCCTAAGCTTCTTTTCTGTCGGCAAGGCTTCAAAAAAAGTATCCATAAGATAGGTTTTACCGCGTCCGACGCCTCCCCACATATACAGACCTTGTGGCGGTTGCGTCACTGTTGGCTTCTTACCGAACAGCTTTTGCCACACAGAAGGTCGTACCACTGGCTGATTGAGGTAATTTAGCCATTGGTGATACAAATTATCTAAGGCATCGACGGCACGTGCCTGCGCTTCATCACTATAAAAATCAGTGCGTTGTAAATCTTTTTCGTATCGCTGCTTCGGAGTCATCTTGGTCTACTACAGTTACAAGGAGAGCCATAAACGCAAAATAGCTGACGTGCATTTTGCTTTATCCAACTTGGGTCTCATAGTAACATGTCCCCCGTACATGTGTAACCAATGGGTAAAAAACATGTTAAATAACAACAATAAGGAGCTGTTATGCCTTGGATCTATGCCATTGCTGGATTGCTAGTGGGGATTGCTGTCGGGATGCTGATTGCTCGTTTGACTACCCCCCAATATAAGACGCAGAAGAACCTGCAAAAAGAACTTGAGAGCGCAAAATTCACCATAGAGCAACAGCGCCAAGAACTGTCTGATCATTTTGCGCAGACAGCAGAAATGCTCGACACCCTAGGAAAAGATTACACTAAGCTATATCAACACATGGCGAAAACCGCCACCGATTTGATCCCCAATTTACCTGAGCAAGACAACCCATTCAGTAAATTGGCTCAGCAAAAAGAAGAGAGCAAACAGCCAGAAGAGCTCGAACAACCACCTAAAGATTACGCATTGGGTGCCACAGGCCTTTTGCGCGGTGAAGAAAAAGCGATCATTCGCTCAGCGGATTTGCTTAACGCCAAAGCCAGCTAATCGATTCCCACTACTTTACGGTGAACTTTGTAAAGGTTTTTGAGTCATAACTCGCAGACTGTCAGTTGAAGTTTCTTGAAATGGACATATTTTCTACTTCAACCGGACGTTAATTTGTTGAGGAGCCTATGATGAAAAAACCTTTACTTGTTTTAACTGCTCTGTCTCTTAGTTTGAGCGCGATTCTCTCGCCTTTGCCTGCAACTGCAGCGCTTCCTCTCTCAGTCAATGGAGAGCAGATCCCTAGCCTCGCCCCCATGCTTGAAAAGGTCACACCCGCAGTGGTGAGCATTGCTGTGGAAGGAACTCAAGTTTCAAGACAGCGTCTGCCGGATCAGTTTCGTTTTTTCTTCGGACCGGATTTTCCGACCGAACAACTCCAAGAGCGGCCTTTCCGTGGCTTAGGTTCTGGGGTCATCATTAACGCGGATAAAGGTTATGTCGTCACCAACTACCATGTCATTAATGGTGCTGAAAAAATTCGCGTCAAGCTTTATGACGGTCGCGAGTTTGATGCAGAACTTGTCGGTGGTGATGAGATGTCTGATGTCGCCTTGCTCAAGCTAAACAAAGCGAAAAACCTCACTGAGATCCGTATCGCAGACTCCGATAAACTGCGAGTCGGTGATTTTGCAGTGGCCATCGGTAACCCATTTGGCTTAGGGCAAACTGTGACCTCTGGCATTGTCTCAGCGTTAGGGCGTAGTGGTTTGAATATCGAAAATTTTGAAAACTTCATCCAGACCGATGCCGCCATCAACAGCGGAAACTCAGGGGGTGCTCTGGTTAACCTTAATGGTGAACTCATCGGTATCAACACTGCGATCCTTGGTCCAAACGGTGGCAACGTAGGTATAGGTTTTGCCATCCCATCCAATATGATGAAAAATCTGACCGATCAAATTCTTGAGTTTGGTGAAGTGAAACGCGGCATGCTTGGTGTACAAGGCGGTGAAATCACTTCCGAACTGGCTGATGCGCTCGGCTATGAATCCTCAAAAGGTGCTTTTGTGAGCCAAGTGGTTCCTGACAGTGCAGCGGACAAAGCGGGCATCAAAGCGGGTGACATCATTACGTCGCTGAATGGTAAAAAAATCGATACCTTCTCTGAGCTACGCGCGAAAGTCGCGACCCTAGGCGCAGGAAAAACCATTACTCTTGGAGTGCTGCGTGATGGTAAGAATCAAAATATTGATGTAACGCTTGGGGAGCAGCAAAATGCCAAGACCAAAGCAGAATCACTGCATCAAGGTTTGAGCGGCGCGGAGTTAAGCAACACCACTGACAGCGATCCTATTCAGGGCGTTAAGGTTACTGAGGTTCAAAAAGGCTCTGCCGCTGAATCTTACCAGCTACAAAAAGACGACATTATCATTGGCGTGAATCGTAAGCGGGTGAAAAATATCGCCGAGTTGCGTGCGATTATGGAAAAATCACCGAATATTTTGGCATTGAATATCCAACGTGGAGAGAGAACGCTTTACTTGGTTGTTCGTTAATTATCACTCAGCGTTACCGCTTACTGAGCGGTAACGCTTTCTTTCCCTCAAAAATCCCCAAACTTGCACAAAAACTTATTCATAAGCTACAGATGCAACTTTGGCGAAATGCCTTTCCAGTGTTATTCTTGCCCACTCGCAGTGAGGAATTTAGTCAATATTGAGTTGGGGAAACTATGCTGAAATTTTGGGTTCGCTCAATCAGCCTTGGGTTGTTGGCTGCGATTGCCATTATTATGGTGACACCCTCACTACGCGCCAAATTAATGCCCGTTGTCGAACAACCACGCAACCTCGGCGCTCTACAAATCTCATTTAATGAAGCGGTGCGCAAAGCCGCCCCTGCCGTCGTCAATATTTATAACCGTAAATACAGCGAAAATGATCGCCGTAAACTGTCGATTCAAGGTTTAGGATCCGGTGTCATTGTCAGCGAAAAAGGCTACATCATCACCAACTACCACGTCGTCGCGCAGGCCGATCAAATTGTCGTTGCTCTACAAGATGGGCGAGCAGCAGCGGCACAATTGGTGGGGAAAGATCGCCGTACCGACATCGCCATACTGCGAGTTGAAGGTACAGGTTTACCGGTGATTCCACTCAATCCAAATTACCAACCTAAAGTCGGGGATGTGGTATTGGCGATTGGTAACCCATACAACTTGGGGCAAACCACGACTTTTGGAATTATCTCAGCTACCGGGCGCTCATCTATCAGTGCTGATGGTCGTCAAGCCTTTATTCAAACTGATGCCGCAATCAATGACGGCAACTCAGGTGGCGCATTGGTTAATACCCAAGGTGAACTGGTCGGCATCAATACCGCCTCTTTTCAACAAGCCACCGATCTCGAAACTTACGGTATCTCGTTTGCCATCCCCTACTCTTTGGCCAGTAAAATCATGACCAAAATTATTGCTGATGGCCGCGTGATCCGCGGTTATATCGGCGTCGACGGTCAAGATATTAACTCGATGACGTCACGTTTGCTGGGGAATGAGCATGTCGGCGGGATCATTATTTTAGGGGTTGACCCGAATGGACCCGCAGCCCGAGCAGGCTTCCTAGAGCAAGATATTTTGCTGAAAATCGACGGTAAAAAAATTAATGGTCGCCAGAATGTCACGGATACCGTCACCGATCTTCGCCCCGGTACTGTGGTGGATTTTACCCTGCTGCGTAAGGGTGAAGAGATAATACTCCCTGTCACTATTGGAGAGGACACTCGTGATTAAACGCGAGTGATTCTGAAAGATTCCACTTATCGAAGAGATTAACCTCGACCTTAAAAATAGAACACAAAAAAGCGGAGCCCGAGGGCTCCGCTTTTTACTACGAGAACGAGAGTTCTAGCATTACTTCTTAGCCAGCTTCTCTTTGATACGAGCAGCTTTACCAGATAGGTCACGCAGGTAGTACAGTTTGGCACGACGTACTGCACCGCGACGTTTAACTTCAATGCTATCAACTACTGGAGAGTGAGTTTGGAACGTACGCTCAACACCTTCGCCGTTAGAGATTTTACGAACGGTGAATGCTGAGTGCAGACCACGGTTACGGATTGCGATTACGATGCCTTCAAAAGCCTGTAGACGCTCACGGTCACCTTCTTTTACCTTAACTTGAACCACAACAGTGTCGCCTGGTGCAAATTGAGGCAGGTCTTGTTTCATTTGCTCTTGTTCTAGAGCCTTGATGATGTTACTCATTGTCTAAATTCCTAGAATAAACTGATACTAAATTTAATAGGTTACTGATGGCGAGTCTCTTTAATGTACTCGGTCAGTAATTGTTCCTGTTCGTCAGTCAGAGCTAGGTTTTCCAGGAGCTCCGGTCTTCTAAGCCAGGTACGGCCAAGCGACTGCTTGAGTCGCCAACGACGAATGTCCTCGTGATTGCCGGATTTCAGTACCGCTGGCACCTCTTTTCCGTCCAATACCTCGGGACGTGTGTAGTGAGGACAATCCAACAAACCATTGGCAAAAGAATCTTCTTCTGCTGACGCGAAATCCCCTAATACTCCCGGAATGAACCGCGAGACAGAATCAATCAACGTCATGGCTGGGAGTTCCCCACCCGTCATTACGAAATCACCAATTGACCATTCTTCGTCAACTTCAGATTCAATAATGCGTTCATCTACCCCTTCATAGCGACCGCAAATCAGAATCAGATTCTGGTTTTGCGCCAGCTCTTCCACACCTTGTTGATCGAGTTTTCGACCTTGCGGAGAGAGATAAATCACTTTCGTCTTACCCGGTGACGCTTGTTTCGCAGCATGGATGGCATCGCGCAAAGGTTGCACCATCATCAACATGCCGGGACCGCCACCGTAGGGTTTATCATCGACGGTGCGACGTTTGTCATGAGCGAAATCACGAGGATTCCAAGCTTCAACTGACAACAACCCTTTTTTAACCGCCTGACCTGTTACTCCAAAATCGGTAACGCTGCGGAACATTTCAGGAAATAGGCTAACAATGCCAACCCACATGTTTCCTCGCTTATTCGATTTTTGAGTTAAAACGCAGGATCCCAGTCAACTTCGATCCGTTGAGCTTGGCGATCAACAACTTTGATCACTTGCTCTTCAAGAAACGGTATTAACCGTTCCTTTTGGCCGAAAGCATCTTTCAGATTCGCTTTCACCACGAGAACATCGTTGGAGCCGGTTTCCATCATATCAGTTACAACACCAAGGTCGTAGCCGTTAGTGGTCACCACTTGCATTCCAAACAATTCACGCCAGTAGAACTCATCTTCTGACAATTCAGGTAGTGATGCGGGGTCAATAGCAATTTCAAAGTTAGTCAGCAGGTTTGCATCTTCGCGGATATCAAGTCCTTGAAGTTTTACCACCCAACCTTTGTTGTGGCGTTTCCAGCCTTCTACTTTGTATTCAACCCACTCGCCCTTTTGTTCAATGAACCAAGGACTGTAATCGAAAATACTTTCTGGATTGTCTGTGTAGGAAAAAACTTTAAGCCAGCCACGAATGCCGTAAGAAGAACCTAGTTTTCCCACAACCAATCTTTCGTCTTGCTTGCTCATTGTTTGTTTACCTTTCATCGACATAAACTAGTTACTACTTAACAGTAATAATTAAGCCGCTTTTTGAGCGGTTTTAACTAGCTGTGCTACGCGATCAGACAGAGATGCGCCTTGTGAAACCCAGTGGTTCACGCGATCTAGGTCTAGACGCAGGCCTTCTTCTTGACCAGTAGCAGTAGGGTTAAAGAAACCTACTTTCTCGATGAAACGGCCAGTTGCTGAGTTGCGGCTGTCAGCTACAACGATTTGATAGAATGGACGCTTTTTCGCGCCGTGACGTGCCAAACGAATGGTTACCATGTCGTCCTCTTTGCTTTTCAAAAATAAAATTAACCCCGAAAACCACTTTGCAAAAAATTCACAAAATCAGTTTAGGGTCTCGTGCCAAAATAAAGCCTCGGGATTTTACTCTTATTCCGAGGCTTTGCAAGGGGTTTAGCTACTTTTTCGCCAGCTTAAAGCGCTACAAATTACCGTGATTCAGTTAACAAATTGGAAAGTTCACTGAACACTCAAGCGGTTGCGTGCGAGTGAATTAACGACCGAAGAAACCGCCGCCGAAACCACCACGGCCACCGCCGCCCATCAGGCCTTGCATGTTACGCATCATGCCTTTCATGCCACCTTGTTGCATTTTTTTCATCATCTTCTGCATCTGGGTAAATTGCTTGAGCAGGCGGTTTACGTCTTGCACTTGGGTACCTGAACCTGCAGCAATCCGTTTTTTGCGTGAGCCTTTGATGAGGTCTGGGTTTTGACGCTCTTTCATGGTCATTGAGTTGATGATGGCTTCCATCTGTTTGAAAACGCGATCATCCACTTTGTCTTTCATATCCGCAGGCAGTTGAGACATTCCGGGCAGTTTATCGAGCATCCCCATCATGCCGCCCATGTTTTTCATCTGACCTAATTGCTCACGAAAATCTTCTAAATCAAAGCCTTTCTTCTCTTTGAATTTTTTCGCGAGTTTTTCGGCTTTCTCTTGGTCAACGTTGCGCTGCAGATCTTCAATCAGTGACAGTACATCACCCATACCAAGAATGCGTGAAGCGATACGATCTGGATGGAATGGCTCTAAGGCATCGGTTTTTTCACCGACACCGATAAATTTGATCGGTTTGCCTGTGATATGACGCACCGAGAGTGCCGCACCACCACGCGCATCACCATCGACCTTGGTCAGGATCACCCCGGTCAGTGGCAATGCATCACCAAACGCTTTCGCGGTATTGGCTGCATCTTGACCCGTCATGGCATCGACCACGAACAGCGTTTCAACCGGATTGATCGCTTTATGCAGGTCTTGAATCTCTGCCATCATCTGTTCGTCAATCGCTAAACGACCAGCGGTATCGACAATCAATACGTCGTAGAATTTCTTCTTGGCGTGATCAATCGCAGCATTCGCGATATCGATCGGTTTTTGATCCGGTGATGATGGGAAGAAATCAACACCTAAATCGTTGGCTAGGGTTTCGAGCTGTTTGATCGCCGCAGGGCGATACACGTCAGCGGAAACCACCAACACTTTCTTCTTATCACGCTCTTTTAAAAGCTTAGAAAGCTTACCCACTGAGGTGGTTTTACCCGCACCTTGCAAACCGGCCATCAAAATAACCGCAGGTGGCTGAGCAGCAAGATTCAAAGCTTCGTTGGATTCGCCCATCACCGCTTCAAGTTGCTGGCGGACGATTTTGATGAACTCTTGACCCGGAGTCAGAGATTTGGAAACTTCGACCCCCACCGCGCCTTCTTTAACGCGGTTGACGAAATCACGAACGACAGGTAGCGCAACGTCCGCTTCTAACAGTGCCATGCGCACTTCGCGCAGGGTCTCTTTAATGTTGTCTTCAGTAAGACGACCTTTGCCGCTGATATTCTTCAGCGTTTTGGACAATCGATCGGTTAAATTCTCAAACATCTTTTTTCTCTTCGCTAAGCGGCGATAAATTGGCGTGAGTATACCTTAGACAATCGGTCAGGAATACCCGTTACCCAATGCTCACATTCACGAATATCATTTTGAGCCATATTTTGTGCTCTAACCTCTCAAAAACGAAGGTGATACAAAGTAGCCCATTAGCACAGAGCAAGGTATAATTCGCCCACTTAACCCTTATCTATGTGGCAGGTATGGACAACTTAATCGCGATTGCCGCGGCGATGTTATATCTCTTGTCGATTGCGACCATCGTACCCGGGCTGGTCAATCAAACCGGGATCCGAGCAAAAACCGTGTTTATCAGTGCAGCGATTGCACTGCTGTTTCATGGCTGGTTACTGAGTGATTTGATCCTACACAGCAGTGGGCAAAACCTCAGTATCCTTAATGTGGCTTCCTTGATTAGCTTCATCATCTCTTTAGCGATGAGCTTAGCCATGTTCAAAACTCGCCTCTGGTTTTTGCTGCCTGTTGCCTACAGTTTTTCTGCCATTAACCTTTCTGCAGCCACATTCTTACCGGGAACTTTTATTACCCATTTGGAAAGTGATCCCAAACTGCTGCTGCACATCTCTTTAGCGCTATTCTCTTATTCAACATTGAGCATCGGTGCCTTGTATGCGCTGCAGCTTGCTTGGCTCGACCATAAGCTGAAAAGTAAAAAAGTCTTCTCTATTAATCCTAATTTACCGCCTCTGCTGCTGGTTGAGCGTCAATTATTTAAGATCATTTTGATTGGTAACTTACTGCTCACGGGCACCTTATTGACTGGTTTTATCTTTGTGCAAGATATGTTTGCTCAAGGCAAAGCTCATAAAGGCATCCTCTCGTTCTTAGCATGGATTGTGTATTCTATTTTGCTCTGGGGTCATTACCGTAAGGGCTGGCGCGGCAAAAAGGTCACTTGGTTTGCTATCGCGGGCGCCACGTTACTCACCTTGGCTTACTTCGGTAGCCGTTTTGTACGTGAAATCATTCTGCGCTGAATAAGATTCATCGAGCTGTCATTTGACACTCGCAATACATTCAGCCTTTAATTAGAACTCTGTCATAAGGAAAATTCGCGTTTTGGACGACATATCAACGGGTATCTTATTTGCGCTACTCGCGTGTCTCATCATTATTTCCGCCTATTTCTCCGGCTCTGAAACCGGCATGATGGCTCTCAACCGTTACCGTTTAAAGCATTTGGCCAACAGCGGCCATAAAGGTGCTAAACGAGTTGAGAAGCTACTGGATCGTCCAGATCGTTTGATTGGCTTAATCCTGATTGGTAACAACCTCGTCAATATCCTCGCCTCTGCGATTGCCACCATTATCGGTATGCGCCTGTATGGCGATTTAGGTGTCGCGATTGCCACGGGAGCCTTAACTTTAGTGATTCTAGTGTTTGCAGAAGTCACGCCTAAAACTCTAGCCGCGCTGTACCCAGAGCGAGTCTCTTACGCCAGCAGCGTGTTACTGACGATTTTGATGAAGCTGCTTTCACCTTTGGTGCTGTTCGTTAACTTAATGACCAATGGTTTGATCCGCATTCTCGGCATCTCGCCGAAACATGGCAAAGGCGATCATTTAAGCTCAGAAGAGTTACGTACTGTGGTGAATGAAGCGGGAGGACTCATCCCCCGTCGTCACCAAGATATGCTGCTGTCGATCCTCGATTTAGAAAACGTTACCGTCAACGACATCATGATCCCGCGTAATGAGATAACCGGTATTAATATCAATGATGATTGGAAATCGATCGTGCGTCAGTTAGTCCACTCACCACACGGGCGAATCGTGTTGTACCGTGACAAGATTGACGAAGTGGTCGGTATTTTGCGTTTGCGTGAAGCTTCTCGCTTTATGCTTGAGAAGAATGACTTTAATAAAGAAATGCTGCTACGCGCAGCCGATGAGATTTACTTTATCCCTGAAGGCACACCGCTTAACGTTCAGCTTCTCAAGTTTCAACGCAATAAAGAGCGCATTGGCCTTATCGTCGATGAATATGGCGAGATCATTGGTTTAACCACGCTCGAAGATATTTTGGAGGAAATTGTCGGTGAATTTACCACGTCCATGTCTCCAAGTTTGGCCGATGAGATTGCTCCGCAAGGTGATGGCAGTTTCTTGATTGAAGGCAGTGCCAATATTCGTGATATTAATAAGAGCCTGAAGTGGAAGCTGCCCACAGATGGACCACGAACCTTAAACGGTTTGATTTTAGAGCACCTTGAAGAGATCCCAGCGAGCAACCTGAGTGTGAAAGTGGCACAGCATAAAATGGAGATCCTTGAACTGGAAGAGAACCGTATTAAGCTAGTCAAAGTCTACCCAAAGAAAAATAAAGCTAGCTTAGTGTAAAACATACCAACACAAAAAAGCCCGAACTCAAATTCGGGCTTTTGCATTTTTAACGTGCACAGAACCGACTTAGTGAACCTTCAGCTCATTGAGCATAGATTCAGGTAGCGCCAACTCATCGTTACGGTTAACCGAGATCCCTGCCGCAATCACGTTTTTCGCAATCGTTTTGGCTTCTTCGAGCGAGTGCATCGCCGCAGTGCCGCACTGGTACTCATTCAGCTCAGGAATTTGCTCTTGGCTTTCTACTTTCAACACATCTTGCATTGCGGCTAGCCATGCTTGTGCCACTTGCTGCTCTGTCGGCGCACCAATCAAGCTCATATAGAAACCAGTACGGCAACCCATTGGTGAAATATCGATGATCTCCACTTGGCTGCCGTTGAGGTGATTACGCATAAAGCCCGCGTAGAGATGCTCTAGAGTATGGATACCGCGCTCAGACAAGATATCTTTGTTTGGCATAGTAAAACGCAAATCAAATACGGTAATCGTATCCCCTTTTGGGGTTTGCATGGTTTTCGCAACACGCACCGCCGGTGCATTCATACGGGTATGATCGACGGTAAAACTGTCTAATAATGGCATTTCCTTTCTCCCTTTCTGGCTCGCTTACTGCGCACCACTAAAACTAAATTAACTCGCCGCCTGTCAGTATACCCAAACGACTTGGAGCTGCAGGTAGGCGGCAAGTAAGTGACAAATTTGTCTGGAACAAATTTGCACAGCCATCGGCTGCCTTTGGTGAGAGCCAAGGATGGCTCTCATAATCCCCATGAGCATAGGCAAACTATGTGATTGGGGTGAACGAACGTAGCCAACACCGCTGCAGCTTCAAGCAGGAAGGGTATAGGCAAAATATTGCGTTAGGTAAGCATCAAAATTGAGCGTCTCTTTCGCTTCAATGTCGGCTTGCGCTTGAATCGAGCGGCGCACTTCCTGCTCCATCTCATCTTGTGAGTAGAACTGGTATTGGTGCTGTAAATTAGCCGCTCGATACTCATTACCTAACGCGCAGCCTGTTTTACCTAAGCCGCTGTGCTGTTTAATTTCTGCTAGGATTTGTGCCGAGAGCGTCAGCTCAGGATTTTCTATCCAAGTCTCTAGTTTGGCACACACCGCTTGGTAGGCATCACCACCGAGAGCGGCATCCATAGTTTTAGCGATCACACGTAGATCGGCAAACACACGTTTCGCCCAGGCCTGTAAAGTCAACACTTCACCATGGCAGCCAATTTGCAGTTCTAAGCCCGGTTTGCGACCTGCCAGTACTACTTTACGCCAGTTGTCACGCCAACAAGCCAGTTCACAGCCATCCATTGGATCAGAATCTGACAGCGCTGTCCATGCTAAGAATAGGTCGAGAAAACGAACCTGATCTTCATTAATTCCAATCGGGCTAAATGGGTTCACATCGAGCGAGCGCACTTCAATATATTCCACCCCAGCACGCGCTAGGGCTTGCGAAGGTCGCTCACCACTTTGTGTCACACGTTTTGGACGAATCGGCGCATACAGCTCATTTTCAATTTGCAGTACGTTGCTATTGAGCTGGCGATATTCTCCCTCTACTTTCACACCCAGTTTGGCAAACTCGGCTGAGGGGGTGCGGATCGCTTCATTTAACCCTTGCAGATACTGCTCTATGCTATTGAAACCAATTTGCAGCACACTTTGCGCGCTGTTGGTGTAGCCCAAATCGCTTAGACGC
This sequence comes from Vibrio paracholerae, assembly GCF_037672085.1. NCBI lineage: Bacteria > Pseudomonadati > Pseudomonadota > Gammaproteobacteria > Vibrionales > Vibrionaceae > Vibrio > Vibrio paracholerae. The sequence goes on from NZ_JBBHLM010000002.1 coordinate 2,474,636, forward strand.
AGCGAGGTGGCATAAGGCAGATACAAGGTTTTACCAATGGACTCGAACGGCAGATCGGTTTTGCGACCTTGTAAAAAAGACGAGCAGAGAGCGGGGGAAGCGCCAAACAGATACGGGATCAACCAACCAAAACGGTAGTAATTACGAATGACGCCAAAATAGGCCGCGGATTTACTCGTTTGACGAGCCGACTCTTCTTGCTCACCAAACAAGGCATCCCAGAAGCTTTCTGGGAATGAAAAATTGAAATGTACTCCGGAAATAATCTGCATCAGGCTGCCATAACGACGCTTGAGCCCTTCACGGTACAAGGTTTTCATTTTTCCAGTGTTCGACGAACCGTATTGTGCCAGCACTATCCCCTCTTCACTGCCGACGTAGCAAGGCATGGAGAGAGGCCAAAGTTTTTCATCGCCCAGCTTGGTCTGCGCGAAATGGTGAATATCCGACATCTGCGCCAGCAGAGTATCGACTTCATGCGAGACAGGGGTGATGAACTCCAGCAGGGACTCCGCAAAATCTGTGGTGATCCAACGGTGAGTTAATGCCGCTCCCAGTGCTTTCGGGTGTGGCGTTTGCGTGAGAGCACCTTCCGGCGTGTAACGCAGCGATTCGCGCTCCAATCCACGGCTAAACTTTTGAAATACTTCTGGTTTGTTTGCAACTGTTTGTAGTCGCTCGGCAAATTTACTCAAAATACGCTTCGCTTATGTAGGTGGTTCCAGTCGCACGCCGCCTGTTAAGCGTGGTGCTTAAGCAGCATAGCGAGTTTGGGGCGCAATCCGCCCCACTATTAAATGTGTACTCTAACGGATGATTTCAAGCTCTTCTAGCGGAATGCCTAACTTTTCCAACTGCGGCTTGAGTCGCTTGGCATCGCCCACCACAATAATTTGGTAATCCTCAGGATTGAACCATTTGGCCGCCAGTTCATTGAGTGTTGAGCGATCAACGCTTTTCACTATCTCATTACGTTGCTGTAGATAATCACGATCTAAACTGTACGTCAGAATACTGGAGACAAGTTGAGCTTTCTGCGCGGGTGTTTCATACATCAGCGCATCTTGTTGACCGACAGCGAGACGTAAAAATTTCATCTCTTCCTCGCTCATCCCCGCTTGGCTGAAATGATGCATCTCTTTGATCATTTCTTGAATCGCTTCAACGGTCACATCCGCACGTACTGGAGCGTTAAATACAATGGCCCCAATCTCACGGTTACTGGCAAAATAACTTCCTGCGCCGTAGGTATACCCTTTGTCTTCACGCAGATTTTGGTTTATCCGGCTATTGAAGTTACCTGCTAAGTTAAAATTCGCCAATTGAGTTAAGTACAACTCACCCGTGGCATCAAAGGGAAGCCCTTTACGCACCATACGGATGATACTTTGCGGCGCTCCCGGCTTATCCACTAAATAGATTTTCTGCTTAGTTAACGTTGGCACCACTTGTGGGTTAATCAGCGGGGCCGCTTCGCCTTTCCAATCGGCAATAAACTGCAACTGCTGACGAATTTCTCGCGCACTGATATCCCCCACTACCGCAATTTGCGCGCCATGCGGGGTGTAATGTTGACGGTAGAATTGCTTCACATCCTTCAAGGTCAAGGCAGAGATAGAAGCTTGCGTACCATCACCGGAGCGGGCAAACAAACTCTCCCCCCATAATACTTGGCGGGTGGCTTGCGATGCTAACCAGCTCGGTTGCTGGTGTTGGTAAACCACCCCTTGCAACATTTGCTGCTGTAAACGTGCAAAATCACTCTGTTTGAAAGCAGGTTTGAGCAGCATCTCTTGGGTGATTTGCAACGTCTCCGGCAAGTTTTTCTTCAAACTCGATACCACAATGCTGGTTGAATAGGCTCCCGCCACGACTTGAATGCTTGAGCCGAGTTTATCCAGTTGCGCTTGAATGGCTTCGGCGCTACGGTTTTGGCTGCCTTCTTGCAGCAGGCTGGCGGTTAAGTTAGCCAAGCCTTCTTTCCCCATCGCGACTTGACGCTCGCCCGCAGGTAATTGAATTTCAATCAGTACTGTCGGTGTTTCACGAGTTTGCGTGCCAAGCAGTTGTACGCCGTTGTCAAAATAGACATCGTACAGTTTAGGTAAACGTGGCTGAACCGCTTGTGCCACTTGCGGCATCTGCGAGCGATCAAAGCTATCTTTGACTTCGCGATAGGCAAGCTGCTCATCACCAATTTTTTGATATTCCGGCAGTTGACGTTCAGGAGTGATAAAGGTTGCCGGACGTACCGCAAAGTCCGTTTTGCCTTTTGCCACTACACTAAGTGTCACTTTCGGCTGGCCATCCAGATAGCGAGTGAACACCTGCTGCACCGACTCTGGTGTCACTGCGCGGATTTTCTCTAGCTGACTTTCAATGCGATCTGGCTGGTCAAAGAAGGTTTGATTGGCCGCCAATTGGCTGACTTTGCCTTTGACACTCTCTAGCGCAAATACAGCACTGGCCTCTTCTGAGCCGATGATCTGTTCTAGACGCGAAGCAGAGACGCCCTGCAGCTTAAACTTTTCCAGCACTTGCAGGGTTTCTTGATACAGTGGAGCAAGCTTACCTTTGGCTCCCGAGGGAGCCATGGCATACACATAAAAGGTACAGGCGAGCTCAGCACAGTCTTGGAATGCGCCCGCATCAACCGCCTTTTGAGTTTTTACTAGCTCTTGATAGAGCAGGCTGTTGTTGCCACTGCCTAGGGCACTGGCTAGAGCATCCAGTGCGACTTGATCCTCTGCGCCCAGATATTGCGTTGGCCACCCTATGAGCAGCATCGGTTGCTGCACACGATCTTCCAACGTAATAAAACGATCTTCACTCAACCTTGCTGGCTGCTTCGGTGCATCGACCACTTCTGGGCCTTTCGTGATCGAGCCAAAGTATTTTTGAACCCAAGCTAAGGTTTGTTTAACATCCAGATCGCCACCTATGGTTAACACCGCGTTATTTGGGCCATACCAACGTAGGAAAAAGGCTTTTAAATCATTGACATCAACCCGGTCTAAATCGCTGACATAACCAATCGTTTGCCAAGAATAAGGGTGCCCTTCGGGATAAAGTGCCTCACCCATTTTTTCCCACATCAAGCCATAAGGGCGGTTGTCATAATTCTGAGCGCGCTCATTTTTCACGGTATCACGCTGGATCTCAAACTTGCGCTGCGAAACCGCATCGAGCAAAAAGCCCATTCGATCCGCCTCAAGCCACAACATTTTTTCTAATTGATTGGCAGGAACCGTTTCAAAATAGTTGGTACGGTCGCGGTTGGTGGTGCCATTGAGCGAGCCGCCCGCTTCAGTGATCAAACGAAAATGCTGCTGATCGCCGACATGTTTAGAGCCTTGGAACATCATGTGCTCAAAGAAATGAGCAAAGCCCGATTTACCAATCTCCTCACGAGCGGAACCCACGTGATAGGTCACATCAACATGCACCAAGGGGTCGGAGTCATCCGGTGAAAGGATCACGGTCAGTCCATTTTCCAAACGATACTTCGAGTACGGGATCATGACTTTACCCGGTTCGGCTTTCACCTCTTCGACCAAGGTGACGCCTTTCGGCAAAGAAGAAAACAGCGGCAACGATGAGTCAGAACTACTGCATCCCGCTAATAACAAAAGAGAAAATCCAAACAACGCGACTTTTCTCATCACATCTCCTTAAAACAAACCGTAATACAGCGCAGCAAGCAATGAATAACGCAGCGCCTTGCCAATCAAAATCATCAAAAATGCAGGGAATACTTTTAAACGTAGCCAACCTGCCGCTAAACAGAGTGGGTCACCAATAATCGGCAACCAACTCCCAAGCAACGCCCAATAACCGTAACGTTGCAACCAGAGCTTGGCTTTATGACCTTGTTTTTGTGAATCAGTTCGATGTGGCAGCCATAAACCTAACGCGTAGTTGGTCATGCCACCTAAAGTGTTCCCGGCCGTTGATACCGCTACGATGAGCCAAACCGGATGTTGAGCGAGCGATAAACTCGCCAACAACGCAGCTTCAGAGCCGCCCGGTAATAATGTTGCACTGAGAAAACCACTCCAGAACAGTAAACTCAGCGGCGATTCAGCAAAGAGAGCAATGAGTAGCGCAGAAGAGTCATTCCACCACTCTAGCATTTCATATCAAGAAGCAACTTGCCTCGCGTGTGTCCGGATTCAATCTGCTCATGCGCTTGCGCGGCGTCTAACAGTGAATAGATGTGCTGAATTTCGATTTTCAGTAGCCCGACACTGACCATATACAGCATGGTATCGAGCTGCTCTGGATTCGGATCTACCAACATGCCCGTAGCTTCAAAACCGAGTAGCTTGGCTTTTTCGCAGATAAGCTCGGCGGTTAACGTCGGTACAGTAATGACGCGAGCGTTATCTTTTAGGCATTTAAGCGCATCCAACGCCGCCTCTCCCCCCACCAGATCGATTAACACATCCACCTCTTCTAAACGCTGAGAGACGGGCGCAAATTGGTAATTGATCGCATGAGCGCCAAGCGTGGCCAGATAGTCTAGATTCGCTTCACTGCAAGTGGTAAACACTTCTGCTTTAGCGGCCAGTGCAATTTGCACTGCAATATGCCCAACGCCCCCCGCCCCCGCAAGAATTAACACACGTTCACCTTCTTGAACCTGTGCTTTACTCAAGGCTTGCGCGGCGGTTTGCCCAGCCAAAGGCAGTGCGGCGGCAGCTTCTAACGTTACCGCATCAGGAACCAGACTCAATTCCTGCTCAGGCACACAAACATACTGACTGTAACCACCACCGCGCAATGGAAAACCAATAAATCCCGCCACATTATCCCGCTCTTTAAGACGAGTTACCTCTTCTCCAACGGCGATGATTCGTCCTGAGATATCGTAACCGGGTATCCACGGCAGTTTGTCTTTATTTTGTGCTGCCGCCCATCCTAAACCCGCCCGGGTTTTCACATCGATAGGGTTAACACTCGCGAAAGCAACTTTCACTAATACTTCACCCGCTTTGGGGGTTGGAATTGGCGCACTTTGCATAGCCAACACATCCGGTGTACCAAATTGGGTAATGACGATTCGTTTGTTTTCCATTTCCACTATCCCTATCGCGCGAATAAAAAGGGATGCCGAAGCATCCCTTTGAATATATACCAATTTCTTTTAAGTCGTTAACTTTGCATCGCTATTTTGCACAAAGTGCAACCAGCTTATGATTAACCCACTAGAGCCAACAGTACACCCGCCGCAACAGCAGAACCTAAAACGCCAGCCACATTTGGCCCCATGGCATGCATCAACAAAAAGTTTTGCGGGTTGGCCTCTAGACCCACTTTATTGACGACTCGCGCCGCCATAGGTACCGCAGAAACACCCGCAGCGCCAATCAATGGGTTGATATCCTCTTTCGAAAATTTATTGAGCATCTTCGCCATCATAACCCCACCGGCAGTACCAAGACTAAAGGCCACTGCACCTAAGGCTAAAATTCCCAACGTATTGGCATTTAGAAAGGTATCAGCTTGTAGCTTAGAGCCAACGCCTAGTCCCAAGAAAATGGTCACTATATTGATCAGCTCGTTTTGCGCCGTTTTAGATAAACGATCAACCACACCCGCTTCACGCATCAAATTGCCCAAACAGAACATGCCGACTAGAGGTGTAGCAGCAGGCAAAAATAGAATAGTCATCAACAATACCAGCAGAGGAAAGACGATTTTCTCAGTTTTTCCAACATGGCGTAGTTGGGCCATCTTAATTTGGCGCTCTTCTGGTGTGGTTAGCGCTTTCATGATCGGAGGCTGAATGATTGGCACCAAAGCCATATAGCTATAAGCAGCAACAGCAATAGCCCCCAATAAATCGGGCGATAACTTACTAGCCAGAAAAATCGCCGTAGGACCATCAGCTCCGCCAATAATCGCAATCGAAGCCGCATCCGCCATAGTAAAATCAATACCCGGAATCCAATTGAGTAAGATAGCACCGAACAGAGTAGCAAAGATGCCAAACTGCGCTGCTGCTCCTAACCACAAGGTTTTCGGATTTGCTATCAACGCACCAAAATCAGTCATCGCTCCGACGCCCATGAAGATCAGCAACGGAAATATTCCCGATTCAATACCAAGGTAGTAAACATAGTACAGTAGGCCACCAGGCTCAGTGAAACCTGCATTAGGAATATTGGCTAATACAGCTCCAAAGCCAATTGGTAACAGCAGTAGTGGCTCAAATCCTTTGCTGATGGCTAAAAAAAGTAGCGTACAGCCCACTATGATCATGATGATCTGGCCTAATTCAAAATTGGCAATGCCCGTCTCTTGCCATAAGGTGATTAATCCGTCCATGATCTTCCCTTATGCCAAGCTCAGCAGTGATGCGCCAACGCGAACGCTGTCGCCTTCTTTGACATGCAGTTCCTGAATCACACCATTGCGCGCTGCACGAATTTCAGTTTCCATCTTCATCGCTTCCAACACGATAAGCACATCGCCTTCTGCAACTTCATCACCTTGTTCAACTTGGATTTTAAAAATGGTCCCCGCCAAAGGGGCGGCAACCGCTTCAGCACCTTGAATGGTTGTTACAACAGTCGGTTTTGGTGCTGCTTTTTGGCCAGCGGGTACCACTGAGGTCAATTGACCTTGTGGACCCACTTCAACGTCATACACCACGCCGTCCACTTTCACACTGTAACTCTCTATACCCGCTGCAGGTTTGGTAGTCGCAGGGGCGGTAGCCACCTGAGCGGGCTCTTTGCCGGGCGCAGGTTCAAACGCCTCTGGATTATGGCGATTTTTCAGAAATTTCAGGCCAACTTGTGGGAACAGTGCATAAGTCAGAACATCGTCTACCTGTGCATCCGCTAAGGTGATATTTTCTACTTGCGCTTTTTCAAGCAGCTCTTTAGTGAGATGGTCCAGTTCATCTTGCAGCAGATCTGCGGGGCGACAAGTAATCGCTTGCCCACCTTCTAATACGCGCGTTTGCAGCTCAGCATTCACGCTAGCAGGCGTTGCACCGTATTCACCTTTAAGGACGCCCGCGGTTTCTTTGGTAATGCTCTTATAGCGCTCACCGGTTAACACGTTGATCACCGCTTGAGTGCCGACAATCTGCGAGGTAGGAGTCACTAAAGGAATAAACCCAAGATCCTGACGAACGCGAGGGATCTCTTCCAATACCTCATCGATGCGATGCGCCGCACCTTGCTCTTTCAACTGGCTTTCCATATTAGTCAGCATGCCGCCGGGCACCTGCGCAATCAGAATGCGTGAATCAACACCTTTTAACTGACCTTCAAACTTGGCGTATTTTTTACGAACCTCACGGAAATACGCGGCGATCGGTTCAAGTTGATCCAATTTGAGTTGTGTATCACGCGGCGTATCCTGCAGCATCGCGACCACGGTTTCCGTCGGCGTATGACCATAAGTCTGGCTCATTGAGGAAATCGCGGTATCAAGAATATCAATCCCCGCTTCCACTGCTTTGACTGCCGTAGCTGTAGATAAACCCGTTGTCGCGTGACAATGCAGCGCCAAAGGCACCGCGCAAGACTGCTTAATACGCGTGATTAACTCTTCGGCCTCATAAGGTTTGAGTAGACCCGACATGTCTTTGATACACAAAGAGTGGCAGCCGAGATCTTCAAGACGTTTTGCTAAATCCACCCAAGTCTGCGTATTGTGCACAGGGCTCGTCGTGTAAGAGAGCGTACCTTGCGCATGGGCACCTACATCAAGAGTCGCTTTTACCGCTTTTTCAAAATTGCGTACATCATTCATCGCATCAAAAATACGAAAAACATCCATGCCATTGGCATGGGCACGCTCGACAAATTTCTCGACGACATCATCCGCGTAATGACGATAACCGAGTAAGTTTTGACCGCGCAGTAACATCTGCATTGGGGTATTCGGCATCGCTTTTTTCAAAACGTGCAGACGTTCCCATGGATCTTCACCCAGGAAACGGATGCAAGCATCAAACGTCGCCCCCCCCCAAGTTTCCAACGACCAGTAACCGATTTTATCCAACTCAGCCGCGATCGGCAGCATATCTTCAATACGCATACGCGTAGCAAAGAGTGATTGGTGGGCGTCACGTAGGACGACATCGGTGATGGCTAATGGTTTAGACATGCTCATTAACTCCTTTTAATCCTTGTAATCCAGACTACTGTTTCGCTGTCGCACTGCGGTGCTGATGCACAGCCGCAGCGATTGCCGCCACGACTTGTGGACTAACGGAATCAGTGACTGGTTGAACTTTTTGACTTTTCTTGGGCGTTGCAGCAGCCTCGGGTACCTCTTGCGGTATCACACGAGACATAAACTGAACGAGATAAACGAGAAGAGTAAGAAATAGGAATACCACAAACATTCCGGTGACCATCAGAGTGGCGGCATCCAATAATAGACTTCCAATATGTGTCATTTTGCTTCCTTTGCGTGTCATCCTGACCCTCTTCTGAGTGCAAACATTTTCATGCTTCGCACAGAAGAAGTGGGATTATCTCGACTGAACAATAATTGTCAATTTGGTTACAAGCACTCTTTTAGCTCTGGCACAAACTGGAACAATAACTCATCAACTGAGGCTGAAACCAATGAAAGAGCAAAACCAAGAGGCTGCTTTTTGACCGACTAAAGTTAACTTAGCGCGAAAGAGGGGCAAATACTGCGATGAAGTTAATATCGCGGGGAATATCCTTCACAAAACAATAAGTTTTGAAAAAATAGTAAATAAATCGATCCTGAAATGTAAAAAAGCCCTGCATTATCATGCAGGGCTTCTAATATGGCGCGCTCGAGAGGATTCGAACCTCTGACCGCCTGGTTCGTAGCCAGGTACTCTATCCAGCTGAGCTACGAGCGCGCAATGTTTAATGATTTGATAATGAAAAATCCAGTATCAGGGTATTACCATTCTCTCTTAACGAGATAAAAGTGGCGCGTCCGAGAGGATTCGAACCTCTGACCGCCTGGTTCGTAGCCAGGTACTCTATCCAGCTGAGCTACGGACGCGCAGGCTTTGATTGTTTTCACAATCGACTCCCGAACATTCAGGAGCTTTAAATAGTGGCGCGCTCGAGAGGATTCGAACCTCTGACCGCCTGGTTCGTAGCCAGGTACTCTATCCAGCTGAGCTACGAGCGCGCAATGTTTAATGATTTAATACCGATATCTCAGTATTAGGGTATTACCTTTCTCTCTTAACGAGATAAAAGTGGCGCGTCCGAGAGGATTCGAACCTCTGACCGCCTGGTTCGTAGCCAGGTACTCTATCCAGCTGAGCTACGGACGCGCAGGCTTTGATTGTTTTCACAATCGACTCCCGAATATTCAGGAGCTTTAAATAGTGGCGCGCTCGAGAGGATTCGAACCTCTGACCGCCTGGTTCGTAGCCAGGTACTCTATCCAGCTGAGCTACGAGCGCGCAGGTTGTGAACTGTATCACAAATACTTTCTTCTAGAACAAAAAAATTGACCATAGGCCAATAAATGGCGGTGAGGGAGGGATTCGAACCCTCGATACGGCTATAAACCGTATACTCCCTTAGCAGGGGAGCGCCTTCAGCCTCTCGGCCACCTCACCACTTTCATATTCCAGAAGAATATGGCGCGTCCGAGAGGATTCGAACCTCTGACCGCCTGGTTCGTAGCCAGGTACTCTATCCAGCTGAGCTACGGACGCGCTGTGGCTTATCGAAATAAGCATTGCAAGAAATGGCGGTGAAGGAGGGATTCGAACCCTCGATACGGCTATAAACCGTATACTCCCTTAGCAGGGGAGCGCCTTCAGCCTCTCGGCCACCTCACCGTCTTGCGGAGGCACATATTACGATTTACCAAAAATATGTCAAACACTTTCTTGGTGAAAACTCAGCAAAACAACTCAACCGTTGGCAAATTAACCAAAGCGCTGAGAATTTGCACTTTCTAAATAAAAACACGGGGATAAACAAAAAGGTCGGCGTTAACGGCCGACCTTTCTTCGATAATTAGTAGTTGCCAGACGCAACGCCACCATTACCTTTTTCAGCTTGAATGCGCATGTAGATTTCTTCACGGTGCACAGACACTTCTTTCGGTGCGTTCACACCGATACGGACTTGGTTACCTTTTACACCTAATACTGTCACGGTCACTTCGTCACCGATCATCAGGGTTTCGCCAACACGGCGAGTCAAAATAAGCATTCTTAGCTCCTTGAGTAATCTCTGTATTTTCTTGCAACCACACTATTATCCATCAAAAGTTATGACAACGTAAACTCTCAATGGTGCCCGTTTAACCTAAAAAGGTTTGTTTTAGACCAAACTCTTGAGGGATTTCCGTCGTCACATAGGTCTCGTGCAAAATATTTGCCGCACGATCCACATTTGCAGGGTCTAACATTAGCATAGATGATTGTTCCGAGGCCGAGACATAACGCACATCGATACCATGTTGCGCTAAGGTCTGACGTGCATGAGTAACTAATGCCCCAGCTTGTAAACCAACCTTGGTGATGAGGCTCACGGGCTCTGAACCACGAATTTTCTCTGCGCCGACTAATTGTAGCTTGGCATAAGCATCGCGTTTAATCACAAATGCACTATTGGTAGGCTCTTCAATGGTTGTGCAGACGTCAATGCCGAGCATTTGGCACTGCTTGATGATACTTGGGAAAGATTCACTCTCCACTCTTATCAGGGTCATGTCTCGTTGAATAGCAATACCACATACTGCGTGAGTTGCGGCACTGCCTTTAATTAAACTGCCTTGGTTTACTTCAAAGGTAGAGAGCACTCTGAGTGGTACAGCATGCTTCCAAGCGTACTGCACGCACGGTAGGTGCAACACTTTTGCGCCTTTGCGTGCCATCTCTTCCATGGAAGGAAAATCAATCACATCCAGCTTACGAGCACTTGGTACAATGCGTGGATCACAAGTGTATATCCCATCGACATCAGTGAATATTTGGCATTCGTCGGCATTCAGTGCTCCAGCCAATGCTACAGCACTGGTGTCTGAGCCACCACGGCCTAACGTAGTGATATCCCCATTTTCATTAATGCCCTGAAAACCCGCAACTATCACAATAAAATCTTGTTCTAGAAGCTCGGTAATCGTTCGAGTATCAATATGTTTAATCGTCGCGTCATTGTGTTGATTGTCCGTCACAATATTCGCTTGAGCTCCGGTTAGTGAGCGGGCGGCATAGCCCATTTTGTGCAGTGTCATTGCCACTAAGGCCATTGACACCTGCTCACCAGCAGAGAGCAAAACATCAAGTTCTCTAGCGTTTGGTACGCTATCTACTTGCTGAGCTAAACCCACCAGTCGATTGGTTTCCCCTGCCATGGCAGAGACTACTACGACAACTTGATTGCCATCATTCTTCGCCTTAATGATGTGTTCGGCTACGGTTTGCATTCTTTCTATTGAACCCACCGAAGTTCCGCCGAACTTTTGCACGATAAGGGGCTTTTTCACCAGTATTCACCTTCCCAAGACCAAAGTCTCATCGGGATCAAACTTGTTTAACTTACATGTCGAACAAGGTTTGATCGTTACCAAAATAAAACCAAGCGGCTAATTGGCTTAGTCTATACCCAAACTACTTAGAGTTGCAGGTAGGCGGCAAGTGAGTTCATCCCCATGAGCATAGATACACTATGTGATTGGGGTGAACGAACGTAGCCAACACCGCTTCAGCTTCAAGTAGGAAGGGTATATATTTGCGCCAATTAAACCACTTGGTAGACCAGATAAAATTACGCTCAATCAACAAATATTGATTGAGCGTAATCTATTTATCACTGTTATAGACGCTCGGCAATCCAAGCGTCGACAGACTCTAAGGCCGATGGCAGAGCGTGAGCATCTGTCCCTCCAGCTTGAGCCATGTCAGGGCGGCCACCACCCTTACCACCGACTTGTAGTGCGACCATGTTGACCAGCTCACCCGCTTTGACTTTATTGGTCAAATCGTTAGTTACGCCAGCAATCAGGCCAACTTTGCCTTCAGCCACATTACCCAGCATGATGATGCCGCTGCTTAATTGGTTTTTGAGATCATCTACCATGCCACGTAGCGCTTTGTTGTCTGCACCGTTGAGCTGCGCAACCAATACGTTAACACCAGCGATCTGCTTAACTTGGTTAATAAGACCCGCGCTCTCTTTCGCCGCCAGCTTATCTTTCAACTGTTGGATCTCTTTCTCCAGCAGTTTGGCTTTTACCGCCATTTCAGACACTTTGGCATCATGCTGTGCTTGCTGTGCGTCGAGGTAATCTAATGCGCCTTCACCAGTCACCGCTTCAATACGGCGAATACCCGCAGCAATACCACCTTCAGAGATGATTTTGAACAGGCCAATATCGCCTGTGTTGCTTGCGTGGATACCACCACACAGCTCAGTTGAGAAGTCGCCCATCGACAGTACGCGCACTTGGTCATCATATTTCTCACCAAACAGCGCCATCGCACCTTTCGCTTTCGCTTCATCAATATTCATGATGTTGGTTTCGATGTGGTGATTGTGGCGGATCTCTTGGTTCACCAAACGCTCCACTTCTTTGATCTCAGCGGGCGTCATCGCTTCAAGGTGAGAGAAGTCAAAACGCAGGGTTTCCGCACGCACTAGAGAGCCTTTCTGTGCCACGTGTTCACCCAGCACTTTTCGTAGTGCTGCATGCAACAAGTGAGTCGCCGAGTGGTTCAGCGAAATTGCCGCACGGCGCTTTTCATCAACGATGGCATCCACCTGATCGCCTGTTGCCAATACGCCTTGAGCGAGCACACCGTGATGCGCAATCGCGTTACCTAATTTTTGGGTATCTTCAACATGGAAAATACCTGCGTCGGTTTTCAAAACGCCAGTATCGCCACATTGACCACCTGATTCTGCGTAGAATGGCGTGTTGTCTAGTACGATGATGGCTTTATCACCGGCTGACAGCGCAGAAACTTCCGCGCCCTCCACGAACATTTCGCGTACCACACTTTGGCCACGACTCGCCGTGTAACCGCAGAATTCGGTATTGGTGGCGGATTTGATCAGCGAATTATAATCCGTACCAAATTGACCAGCTTCACGAGCGCGTTGACGCTGCTCTTCCATCGCTTGTTCAAAACCCGCTTCATCAATGCTAAAGCCACGCTCACGCGCCACATCATTGGTTAAATCCGCAGGGAAACCATAGGTGTCGTAGAGTTTGAAGACGGTTTCACCATCCAGCACTTGGCCTGATAGTTGATCCAGCGCGTCATTCAGAATGCTCATGCCGCGATCCAGCGTACGTCCAAAGTTTTCTTCTTCGATACGTAGCACTTTTTCAACCAGAGCTTGCTGCTTTTTCAGCTCAACGCCTGCAGTACCCATCACTTCCGCCAATGGTCCCACCAACTTGTGGAAGAATGCACCTTGCGCACCGAGCTTATTGCCATGACGAACGGCACGACGAATGATACGACGCAGTACATAACCACGACCTTCGTTAGACGGCATCACGCCATCCACAATCAAAAAGGCACATGAACGGATGTGATCCGCGACAACGCGCAGAGACTGATTAGTCAGATCTTGGTAACCAATTGCGTCTGCGGCTGCTTTGATCAGCGTTTGGAATACGTCGATTTCGTAGTTGGAGTGCACGCCTTGCATGATCGCCGAGATACGCTCGATACCCATGCCCGTATCCACAGACGGCTTAGGTAGCGGCTCCATCGTGCCATCCGCATGACGGTTGAACTGCATGAAAACGTTGTTCCAAATTTCGATGAAGCGATCACCGTCTTCTTCAGGTGAACCCGGAGGTCCGCCCCAAATGTGCTCGCCGTGGTCATAGAAGATTTCGGTACATGGGCCGCAAGGACCAGTGTCACCCATCTGCCAGAAGTTGTCAGAATCGAACTTCTTGCCACCTTTTTTATCGCCGATACGAATAATGCGATCAGCAGGAATGCCGACTTTTTTATTCCAAATATCAAAGGCTTCATCATCGGTTTCATAAACCGTGACTAACAAGCGCTCTTTCGGCAGTTGCAGAACGTCAGTCAGAAACTCCCATGCATACTGGATCGCATCTTCTTTGAAATAGTCACCGAAACTGAAATTACCCAGCATTTCGAAGAAAGTGTGGTGACGTGCAGTGAAACCGACGTTTTCTAGGTCGTTGTGCTTACCGCCCGCGCGGACACAACGTTGAGCGGTCGTGGCGCGAGTGTAGGCACGCTTTTCCAAGCCCAAGAAACAGTCTTTAAATTGGTTCATCCCTGCGTTGGTAAACAGCAGGGTCGGATCGTTAGCAGGCACCAGAGAAGAACTTTCTACAATTTGGTGACCTTTGCTTTCAAAGAATGAGAGGAACGCGCGGCGCACCTCATCCGTGCTCATAAACATGCAGCTCTTCCTGAAATAATCAAGTTAGAATTTTGCGCTATTGTAAAGCAAGGATAACAGTTCGCCTAGTTTCTTCTCTTCAGCAAACTGAATGTGTGTCGAGCGGCAGCTCAGCCAAGATGCATAAAATCCAGAGCGGGATTAATAAGAGGAATGTAGAGGGTGAAAGCGGTTACTCATCAATCTCACTGGCTTGAAGCGCATAGCGGATTTGCTCAAAATTGAAACCACGGTACTGTAAGTACCGAACTTGTTTGGCGTATTGCGAGCGCTCAAGGCTGATGCCGCTTTTGAATTTCTTGTGTGCGACCTCTTTCGCTAGTTCAAACCAATCTATCGTTTGCTCGGCGAGGACTTGCTCAATCACCTCTTCCGCGACCCGCTTTTCTTTGAGTTGCTGGCGCAAACGCTGCTCACCGTAACCTTTCTGAACGATTTGTCGAACCTGACTTGCTGCGTAACGGGCATCACTCAAATACCCTAGCTCTAAAACGTACTTCACAACCTCATCAATCACTTCGGTAGGATGACCTTTGAGAGCTAATTTTTGGTGTAGCTCATATTCGCTATGATCGCGGCGACTCAGAAGTTGCAAGGCACTTTGTCGGCAAGTGGCTAAGTAGAAACTCATGGAACTCCCTATTAGGCTAACGGTGAGTTTTGAGTCACTCACTCAATTGGCAGCCAAAAAGAAGCCCTGCATTGCAGGGCTTCATTCACATCGAGATTGAGAGGCTGAACCTATTTGCTTTCAGCCTGCCGATTAAAACTCTTCTGGCACCGCGCCAAATTCAACGTCATCCGCCGCAGAAGATGCTTCAGCGATCAGCTGCATGTTTTCTGGGTTTAACAGCATTTCACGCAGTTTTTTATCTAGAGTTTTCGCAATTTCTGGGTTTTCTTTCAGATACTTGCAGGCATTCGCTTTACCTTGGCCGATTTTATCGCCGTTATAGCTGTACCAAGCACCTGACTTTTCAACCATCTTGTGTTTCACACCAAGATCGATGAGCTCGCCTTCGCGGTTAAAACCTTGGCCATACATAATTTGAGTGTTGGCTTCTTTAAACGGTGCCGCAATCTTGTTCTTCACAACCTTGATACGGGTTTCGTTACCCACCACTTCTTCGCCTTCTTTGATTGCACCAGTACGGCGAATATCCAGACGAACAGAAGCGTAGAATTTCAGTGCGTTACCGCCTGTCGTGGTTTCTGGGTTACCAAACATCACACCAATCTTCATACGAATTTGGTTGATGAAGATACACATACAGTTGGATTGCTTGAGGTTACCCGTCAATTTACGCATCGCTTGCGACAACATACGCGCTTGGAGACCCATGTGGCTATCGCCCATTTCGCCTTCAATTTCAGCTTTTGGTGTCAAAGCCGCGACCGAGTCAACAACAATCACATCTACCGCACCAGAACGAGCCAGTGCATCACAAATTTCCAGTGCTTGCTCGCCGGTATCTGGCTGAGAAACCAGTAGCTCATCGATATTCACGCCCAATTTCTTGGCATAAACCGGGTCCAACGCGTGCTCGGCATCGATAAACGCACAGGTTTTTCCTTCACGTTGCGCAGCAGCAATCAGTTCCAGAGTCAGTGTCGTTTTACCCGAAGATTCAGGGCCGAAGATCTCAACGATACGTCCCATTGGTAGGCCACCAGCACCCAACGCGATATCCAGAGACAGAGAACCGGTCGAAATGGTTTCTACATCCATCGCGCGGTTGTCGCCTAAGCGCATGATGGAGCCTTTACCAAATTGTTTTTCAATTTGACCGAGGGCGGCCGCAAGTGCCTTCTGTTTATTCTCGTCCATTACTCTCTCCGGATAGTCACTCTCAGGTGATAGGTAATTGTGTCGAAATCGGGTCGACGCTGATTTGTCATGTTGGGGCTCATTATACTGTTGATTTGTACAGTGTCCACCCCTGTATAGAAAAAAGTTTGGCTCAGTTAACGTTTTGAACCTGATCTGCTGCGAGATGTTCAATCAAGCTTTGCAACACATGCGCTATGGCTTGCTGACGCACTTGTTCGCGATCGCCTGCAAAATGGCAGGTTTCCACTTTGAGCCAACCTTGAACACTGGCAAAACCGAAGCAAACGGTGCCAACTGGCTTTTCTACGCTACCGCCACCAGGGCCAGCAATGCCGCTAATCGAAGCTGCTAGCGTAGCCCTTGAATGCAAGAGCGCGCCAAGCGCCATCTCTTCAACGGTCTGCTCTGAAACCGCACCAAATTGTTGTAATGTTGCTTGCCGAACACCGAGCATTTCTTGTTTGGCTTCATTACTGTAAGTCACAAAACTGCGATCAAACCATGCCGAACTTCCGGCCACTTCAGTCACCCAATAAGCCACACCACCGCCGGTGCAAGATTCTGCGCTAGCGAGGATCTGCTGCTGGTTAGCCAGTAGCCCTCCTAGCTGCTCACTCAAGGAATGCAGTGTTTTCATACGCTTGCCTCTCGCTTCTGTTTTATTGTGTCACTGGTGTTTCATTTTGCTTGGTAAAACTGCAGGCTAAACTACCGAATTAGGCGCTAATTGCAATCGTCCCAAATAGAAAGAGTGCCCTTGGGCACTCTTTCTCGGTCTAATTTCAGCCATCGTATTTCAAGCATCAGATTTCAAACATCAAACTACCCGGAGCCAAGAATGGCCAGCGTAGGACGCTCGGGCTACTTTGTCCTTCACTGGCAAAGAAATAGCCCACTTGCGGTGTAGCGAAGACTTGATCGCCGCGACTCAAGCGTTTTTCGCTTAAAGAACGATGTGAAAGTTTGGCTTCCCACAACTCTTGGCTTTGCCAACCGACAGGCGCTAGCTCAACGCGTACTTCTGCCCCAACCGGGTTAATCGAGACCACTTCAAACGGCAATGAGGCTTGGCTGTTCTCTTTATCTGACAGCGCCAACTCATGGCTGCGCACATAGAGCAAACCACTTTGACGCGTCGCGTCACTCTCTGGTGGCTGAATAAAGGCAGAGCCATTAACCCACTGACCATTTTGCCACTCACCCGCAAATTGATTAACGTTCCCAAAGAAATCAAACACAAAGCGGCTATTGGGCTGAGCGTAAAGTTCAACCGGCGAATCAATCTGCTCAATGCGGCCATTACTCATCACCACCACGCGATCAGACAGCTCTAAGGCTTCATCCTGATCGTGCGTCACAAACACGCTGGTAAAACCTAACTCATCATGCAGACTACGCAGCCAACGGCGCAGCTCTTTACGCACTTTGGCATCCAAAGCGCCAAACGGTTCATCCAACAGTAGCACTTCAGGTTGAGTTGCCAGTGCGCGAGCCAGCGCAATACGCTGCTTTTGGCCTCCAGAAAGCTGCTCTGGATAACGATGCGCCAAATGACCAAGTTGTACGATTTCAAGCAGTTGCTTCACGCGCTTTTGAATTTCCGCCGGATTTGGACGCTGAGCACGCTCCATCACCTGCAAGCCAAACGCTACGTTATCGGCCACCGTCATATGACGAAACAGCGCATAGTTTTGGAACACAAAGCCAACTCGGCGGTCGCGCACATGCACATTGGTTACGTCACGATCACGAAAATGAATCGTGCCAGAATCCGCCCCTTCCAAACCGGCAATAATGCGCAGTAACGTGGTTTTTCCGGAGCCAGATGGCCCTAACAAACCAATCATTTCACCATCTTCAATCTTGAGAGAAAGCGGGGCAAGCGCCTGAAACTGGCCAAAATGTTTAGAGATATTATCTAGACGAATGCTCATAAAGTTCCCTGCTCATTATGCTCGACCGCCTGAAGGCGCTCTTGACGCCACTCGACCAAAGCTTTCAGTAATAGTGTTAATAGGGCGATAAACGCCAGTAGCGAAGCGCTAGCAAAGGCCGCTTGCGATTGATAATCCTCGTACAGAAGCTGTACATGCAAAGGCAAGGTATTGGTTTCACCTCGAATATTGCCTGAAACGACGGCTACCGCGCCAAACTCCCCCACCGCGCGAGCATTGGTGAGGATCACGCCATAAATCAGTGCCCACTTAATGTTAGGCAGAGTGACTCGGCGAAACAGCTGCCACCATGATGCGCCCAAAATCACCGCAGCTTCTTCATCCGAACGTCCTTGCTGCTGCATAAGTGGAATTAGTTCACGCGCCACAAACGGACAGGTCACAAACACAGTCACCAGTACAATGCCCGGCCAAGCAAACATGATTTGCAGATCGCGCTCATACAACCATTCGCCCAACCAGCCACTGGTGCCATAGAGCAGCAGGTAAAGTAGCCCCGCCACCACCGGAGAAACAGCGAACGGAATATCAATCAAGGTAATCAAAAACTTGCGACCAACAAATTCAAAGCGGGTCACTAGCCAAGAGAGCAGCACACCAAACACCAGATTGATTGGCACTGTCAGTAGTGCCACCACCAGAGTTAACCCAATCGCGTGGCGCGTATCGGGGTCATTAAAGTAACTGAAATAAGCGCTAATGCCGTTGGCAAACGCTTGTTGGAAAATACTCAGCAGTGGGATCAGCAGCAGAACGGCCACCAATAGCAGAGCCAATGCGATCAAACTCCATTTCACCCACGGCTTTTCACCGACACGTAAAGGCTGAGAATGTGCCATAAACTGATTCCTATCGTCCGTGAATGCGACGCAGATAAGCGCCTTGCCAGAGGTTAATCATCAGTAGTAACAAAAGTGAGGTCAGCAGCACAACCGAGGCAATCGCGCTCGCCGCTGGGAAATCAAACTCTTGCAGACGCACGAAGATCATTAACGAGGTAATTTCGCTGATGTAGGGCATGTTGCCGGCAATAAAGATCACCGCTCCGAACTCCCCTAAACTGCGCGTAAAAGACAACGCCGTTCCGACCAATAAAGCGGGTTTGAGTGAAGGGAGAATCACTTTCCAAAACACAGCAGCGTCGGATGCACCTAACGTCATGCCCGCTTCTTCTTCTTCACGGGAAATTTCTTCTAACACAGGCTGAACCGTGCGCACCACAAAGGGAATACTGGTAAAGGCCATCGCCACAATAATACCAAGTGGCGTATAAGCGACCTTGATGCCTAACTCAGCAAGTACACTACCAATCCAGCCATTGGTCGAATACAGCGTTGCCAAGGTAATCCCAGCCACCGCGGTGGGCAGCGCAAAAGGAAGATCGACCAGCGCATCAAGAATACGTTTGCCGGGAAAAGTGTAACGCACCAACACCCAAGCAAGCAGCAAACCAAACAAGCCATTAAACAGTGAAGCAATCAAGGCCGAGCCAACCGTCACTTTATAACTTGCCACAACACGAGGGTCGGCAATCACTTGCCAATACTCGCTAAAGGTCATGTTGCTGGTCTGCATGATAAGCCCAGTGGCAGGCAGCAGCAGGATCAAGCTGACAAACAGCAAAGAGACACCGAGGCTCAACGCAAAACCGGGTAAAACCCGTTGCTGGCGCGGGCGAGAGTGTGCAAGCGTTTGACCCATAAAACCTCTTTCGATACATCAGGGTGGAATTAAGGTTGCCCATCCATTGGGCAACCTAGAGAAATGTCAGACAAGATTAGCGGCGCAGCAGTTGATCCAATTTAGCCCCATTCGCGAACTGGGTTTTCATCGCTTGCTCCCAGCCACCGGCGATCCCTTCCACAGTCAGCAATTCAACGGCGGGAAAACGCTCAGCAAACTCAGCTTGTACCTTGGCATCGTGCACACGGTAGTTAAATTCTGCAAGCAAACGCTGTGCTGGCTCACTGTACAGGTATGAAACGTATTCGGTCGCCACATCATAAGTCCCATTACGTTTTGCCACTTTCTCCACTACCGCGACCGGGAATTCAGCCAAAATCGAGGTTTTCGGCACCACCACTTGGTAATCATCCGCACCGTATTGCTGACGAATGTTATTCACTTCCGATTCAAAGGTGATCAGCACATCGCCAATCCCACGCTCAACGAATGATGTGGTTGCACCACGACCGCCAGTATCAAATACCGCGACGTTAGCCAGAAACTTCTTCAAAAACTCATCTTGCTGCGCTTGGTTATCCTGACCAAATTGTTTTTGTGCAAAGCCTAGCGCTGCCAAGTAGGTGTAACGCGCATTACCTGAGGTTTTCGGGTTCGGGAACACACTTTTCACATCATCACGTACCAAATCACTCCAATCTTGGATGTTCTTCGGATTGCCTTTGCGCACCAAAAATGCGGTGGTGGAGTAATAAGGCGAGCTCGCGTTTGGTAGCAGGGTTTGCCAGTTTGCTGGGATCAGCTTGCCTTTGTCGTGCAGAATTTGCACATCAGTCACTTGGTTAAACGTCACCACATCTGCCGCTAGGCCTTGCAGAATAGAACGCGCTTGAGCCGATGATCCAGCGTGCGACTGTTTAATTTCGACCGTCTTCCCTGTTTTTTGTTGCCAATGCTCAGCAAACACAGGGTTGTAAGCCACAAACAGCTCACGAGCAATATCATAAGATGAGTTGAGAATGGTTTGATCGGCCGCAGAGGCTTGGAACGAGCCTGCTAGCAGTAACGCTGTTAATGTCGATTTAATTCGGTTCATGTTGTTCTACTCCAGAATCACAAGTGCCAAGATGGCTTCCTTTATGCTGCTAGATTATGAGGAAAATCGTTTATAAAAAAGAACATTAATAGAACGTTTTGGAATAATTTCTAGCAATAAATTGTATGCCGAAGATAAAGTCGTTCTTATACTGCTGACATGAAAATAACGCCGCTGGCAAAGAGTCGTCTTACGCTGCGCCGTCAATCAACAGAAGCTTTATACCCAAACAACTTGGAGTTGCAGGTAGGCGGCAAGTGAGTGAGTCCCCATGAGCATAGATAGACTATGTGATTGGGGTGAACGAACGTAGCCAACACCGCTGCAGCTTCAAGTAGGAAGGGTATATCGGTTGTCACTATTAGAATAGAAGGATCGCCCTGTGTCTGATTTCCCCACTCTTGAAGATTATGTAGGTCAAACGCCCTTGGTGCGTTTACAGCGCCTCGATTCAGGCCGCTCTACAGTATTGGTGAAGCTCGAAGGCAATAATCCAGCGGGTTCCGTGAAAGATAGACCAGCCCTTAATATGATTGTGCAAGCCGAAGCGCGCGGCAGTTTGCAGCCCGGCGATACCATTATTGAAGCCACCAGTGGTAATACTGGCATAGCGTTGGCTATGGCTGCCGCCATCAAAGGCTACAAGATGATTCTGATCATGCCCGATAACGCCACTCAAGAGCGCAAAGATTCGATGCGCGCGTATGGCGCTGAGCTGATTTTGGTTAGCAAAGAACAAGGGATGGAAGGCGCACGCGATTTAGCCTTACAGATGCAGCAAGAAGGTAAAGGCAAGGTATTGGATCAATTCAATAACTTGGATAACCCTGACGCACATTTTCGCTCCACTGGCCCAGAAATCTGGCAGCAAAGCCAAGGCAAAATCACTCATTTTGTTTCAAGCATGGGCACCACAGGCACCATAATGGGCGTCTCTCGCTACCTGAAACAGCAAAATCCGCAGATCCAGATCATCGGCTTACAACCCTCGGAAGGCAGCGCAATTCCCGGCATTCGCCGTTGGCCACAAGCCTACCTCCCCGGCATTTTTGATGCTGCACGAGTCGATCAGGTTCTGGACGTGACTCAAACTGACGCCGAACAGACCGCTCGCGCCCTTGCGCGTGAAGAAGGAATTTGCGCCGGCGTCAGCTCTGGCGGAGCCGTGTTTGCCGCTTTGCAGATTGCCCAACAAAATCCGGGATCCGTAGTGGTAGCGATTGTGTGCGATCGTGGCGACCGTTATTTATCCTCAGGATTATTTTCCTAACCGAGCTTTCCGACACTCGGCTTAGGCTGAGTGTCGAAACCGGTTTGACTTGGTATCCATATCACGCTCCCTACGCGCTTTTCGGTAAACCTCTTGCGGCGATGGCCTGATGAGCCGTAAGGTCATCACCATGCAAAGCAAGAGCTCAATTGCCCCGCCCTAGTCAGGTTTGCTATTCTCTGTAACCGTTTTTAAGTGACCCATGCCCGCCTTGTGATGAAATGCCGCAAGGCCTGCGCAGATGATGATAAGCAGCGACATAAGATTATGATGAAATCGAACGCCTCACCGAGCGAGTCTCTTTCGCACCACACCCCGATGATGCAACAGTATTTAAGACTCAAGGCGGAAAACCCAGACATTCTGCTGTTCTATCGCATGGGTGATTTTTACGAACTGTTTTATGACGATGCCAAACGCGCCTCTGAACTGCTAGATATTTCCTTAACCAAACGCGGCGCATCGGCGGGTGAACCCATTCCTATGGCGGGTGTGCCTTTCCATGCCGTGGAAGGTTATTTGGCGAAACTCGTCCAGATGGGGGAATCGGTCGCGATCTGCGAACAGATTGGCGATCCAGCCACCAGCAAAGGCCCCGTTGAGCGCAAAGTGGTGCGGATTGTGACCCCGGGAACGGTGACCGATGAAGCCCTGCTCTCAGAGCGAGTCGATAACCTGATCGCGGCGATTTATCACCATAACGGCCGCTTTGGCTACGCGACCATGGATATCACCTCCGGCCGTTTTCAGCTCAGTGAACCGCAAACCGAAGAAGAGATGGCGGCAGAACTGCAACGCACTTCGCCTCGTGAACTCTTGTTTCCTGAAGATTTTTCGCCAGTGCATCTAATGGCAAGCCGCCAAGGCAACCGCCGTCGCCCAATTTGGGAGTTTGAACTCGATACCGCGAAACAGCAGCTCAACCAGCAATTTGGCACGCGCGATCTGGTTGGCTTTGGGGTTGAGCAAGCAAAACTTGGCTTGTGCGCAGCAGGCTGCTTGATCCAATACGTGAAAGATACTCAGCGTACTGCTTTGCCACACATCCGTTCACTGACTTGGGATCGCCAAGATCAATCGGTGATTTTGGATGCCGCGACGCGGCGCAATCTTGAGCTCACTTATAACTTAGCTGGTGGAACGGACAATACATTGGCCGATGTGCTCGACCATTGTGCTACCCCCATGGGCAGCCGCATGCTCAAACGTTGGATCCACCAACCGATGCGCGATAACGCCACTCTCAATCAGCGTTTAGATGCGATCACTGAGCTCAAAGAAACAGCGTTGTATGATGAACTGCATCCTGTACTCAAGCAGATTGGCGATATTGAACGGATCCTCGCCCGTCTAGCGCTGCGCTCAGCGCGGCCGCGCGATTTAGCTCGCCTACGTCACGCCATGCAGCAGTTACCAGAATTGCACTCGGTCATGAGCGAGCTTAAGCAGCCTCACCTTACCGAGCTACGCACCTATGCCGAGCCGATGAATGAATTGTGCGATTTACTCGAACGTGCGATCAAAGAAAACCCACCCGTAGTGATTCGTGATGGTGGTGTCATTGCCGATGGTTACAGTGCCGAACTGGATGAATGGCGCGATTTAGCCAATGGCGCAACCGAATTTCTGGAACGCTTGGAAGCCGAAGAGCGCGATCGTCACGGCATTGATACCCTGAAAGTGGGTTATAACAATGTGCACGGTTTCTACATTCAAGTGAGCCGGGGTCAGAGCCATTTAGTGCCTCCCCACTATGTACGCCGCCAAACCTTAAAAAATGCTGAGCGTTACATCATCGAAGAACTTAAACAGCATGAAGATAAAGTGCTCAATTCTAAGTCTCGTGCTTTAGCGTTAGAAAAACAGCTGTGGGAAGAGTTGTTTGATTTGCTGTTGCCGCATCTTGAGCAATTGCAACAACTGGCGGCTTCCGTTGCTCAATTGGATGTGCTGCAAAACCTCGCAGAGCGTGCAGAAAACTTGGAATATTGTCGCCCAACGCTGGTTCAAGAGGCGGGTATTCACATCCAAGGTGGTCGCCACCCTGTGGTAGAGCGAGTAATGAATGAGCCGTTTATCGCCAACCCGATCGAACTTAATCCACAGCGACGCATGCTGATCATTACTGGCCCGAATATGGGCGGTAAATCGACTTACATGCGTCAAACCGCCTTGATTGCACTGATGGCGCATATCGGCAGTTATGTGCCTGCTGAAAGTGCGTCAATCGGCCCACTGGATCGTATTTTTACCCGTATCGGCGCGTCCGATGATCTTGCGTCCGGCCGCTCAACCTTTATGGTGGAGATGACGGAGACCGCCAATATTTTGCACAATGCGACCCGTAACAGCTTGGTGTTGATGGATGAGATTGGCCGCGGTACCAGTACTTATGACGGACTCTCGCTCGCTTGGGCGAGTGCCGAGTGGCTTGCCAAAGAGATTGGTGCCATGACGCTGTTTGCTACTCACTATTTTGAGTTAACCGAACTGCCGAATGTGTTACCTCATCTAGCGAATGTTCATTTAGATGCGGTTGAACATGGTGATGGCATCGCCTTTATGCATGCAGTGCAAGAGGGTGCCGCGAGTAAATCGTATGGTTTAGCCGTAGCAGGACTGGCTGGCGTACCCAAGCCCGTGATTAAAAATGCGCGCGCCAAGTTACAACAACTTGAGCTATTAAGCTCACAACCTGCCGAGACTCGTAAGCCAAGCCGCGTCGATATTGCCAACCAGTTGAGCTTAATTCCTGAGCCAAGTGCCGTTGAGCAAGCCTTGGCAGGCGTAGATCCTGACCAGCTCACACCTCGCCAAGCTCTGGATATGCTCTATCAATTGAAAAAGCTGCTCTAGCTATTGCCCATATCTCAAGCATGGAATCTACAGATTCCAGAAACAACAAGGCACCCCACCGGGTGCCTTAGTTTTGGATGAGTCTGGAAAAAATTAGTTGTCGTATTCGACGTTAAACAGCGCTTCCATATTCAAACCTTGTTTCACCAAAATCTCACGCAGACGACGTAGACCTTCCACTTGGATTTGGCGAACACGCTCACGAGTGAGATTGATCTCACGACCCACTTCTTCCAAGGTCGATGGTTCATAGCCAAGAAGCCCAAAGCGACGAGCAAGCACTTCTTTTTGCTTTGGATTAAGTTCATCCAACCAGTTGAGCAGCGATTCACGAATGTCATCATCTTGAGTTGAAAACTCAGGATCGGCATTGTGAGAGTCTGGCAAAATATCCAGCAGTGCCTTATCTCCATCCCCACCAATTGGCGTATCCACTGAGCTGATCCGTTCGTTAAGACGCAGCATCTTAGTGACATCATCGACAGGTCGATCTAACTCAAGAGCAATTTCTTCTGGCGTAGGTTCGTGGTCAAGGCGCTGTGATAATTCGCGAGCAGTACGCAAATAAATGTTCAGCTCTTTGACGACATGAATCGGTAGACGAATGGTGCGTGTTTGGTTCATCAGCGCACGTTCAATGGTTTGACGGATCCACCATGTTGCGTAGGTAGAGAAGCGGAAACCGCGTTCTGGATCGAATTTCTCAACCGCACGGATCAGACCAAGATTACCTTCTTCAATCAGATCGAGCAGTGCTAATCCTCGGTTGCTGTAACGGCGTGAAATTTTTACCACCAGACGCAAGTTACTTTCAATCATGCGTTTACGTGCGGCTTCATCACCACGTAAGGCACGACGAGCATAAAGCACTTCTTCTTCGGCAGTAAGGAGCGGTGAAAAACCAATTTCGCTGAGATACATCTGGGTCGCATCAAGACTTTTCGCAGAAGCATCAAACTCTTCACGAACGTCTTCACTTGCCCCTTCAACAGCAACTAATTCTTCATCACTGGCGAGCTCGGTATCAGTTTCTAGCACTTCCAGTGCTTCATCTTCAAAATCGAACTCTTCTACTTTGGTTACGGTATTGCTGACACTCATAGCGGCCTCCCCCTGGCAACTTTGCGAGTCATAGCGATTTACAACCTTTGCAGTATGACCTTAGCAATATGAGTTAAGGTAAGTAGCGTTTAGGATTCACTGACTTCCCTTGATAACGGATCTCGAAGTGCAAGCGTACGCTGTTAGTACCAGAACTTCCCATGGTGGCGATCTTCTGGCCGGCTTGCACTGTTTGTCCTTCCTTTGCTAGCAGCTGATCATTGTGGGCATAGGCACTTAGGTAGTGCTCATTATGTTTTATGATGATTAGGTTGCCATAACCACGTAATGCATTGCCCGAATACACTACGGTTCCATCTGCAGTAGCAACGACAGCCTGACCACGTTGGCCAGCGATGTCTATCCCTTTGTTGCCTTGATCGCCCGCAGAAAAATTCTTTATGACTGTACCTTTTGTCGGCCATAGCCACTTTGCTACCTTCTCATCCGAAGGTTTAGCTTTTACTACATTAACATTAACATTTTGTTTACCGACAGGTTCAACATACTCCTTTGTTTTTGTTTGATCAACCGTCTTAACTGAATCTTTTTTAGTCAAATTTTGACTATTCACTGACCCATTTTGTACATTTTTGGTATTAGAGCTTTTGCTCACTGGTTGAGCAACTGTCGTCGTCGCCACCGTTTTGGCTGCACTCGCACTTGTGCTTGAAGCCACAGTCACTGTAGCTGCGCCTCCAGTTCCACCATAGGCAGGAGGAGTATAATTAGGCAACCAAAGCTTAATCTTTTGTCCAGGATGAATGGTGTACGGTGGAGCGAGGTTGTTGTAACTGATCAAGTCATTTACATCTTTATCTGTGAGGTAGGCAATAAAATAGAGCGTGTCGCCTTTTTTAACTTCATAGTAACTTCCGCGATAACTACCACGCTCAACTTTGTTGTAATCTTTACCCAATCCAGAGACTGGTGCTGGGGTAGGCGCAGTACAGCCAAGTAATAAGCTGCAAAACAATAATAAGCCCAGTCGGAAAGAGTAAAGCGTCATCAGGCAAGATCTCCCGCGACCAGTGGCACAAAACGCACGGCTTCAACTCGATCAGAAATAAACTGACTACCTTGGCGTACAATTTTGTACAGATATTGCTCATCCTCGCCAACAGGGATCACCATACGCCCGCCATCAGCAAGCTGATCCAACAGACTTTGCGGCACCTTTGCCGCAGCTGCCGTAACAAGGATCGCATCAAAAAGTCCACGAGCAGGCCAACCTTGCCAGCCATCCCCATGCTTGGTAGACACATTATAGATATCTAACTGTTTCAAGCGTCTTTTCGCATCCCATTGCAGGGTTTTGATCCGCTCGACAGTAAACACATGATTAACCAGTTTGGCGAGCACTGCGGTTTGATAACCAGATCCCGTGCCAATTTCTAGCACTTTGGTTTCTGGGGTTAATGCCAACAATTCAGTCATCTTCGCCACGATATAGGGTTGCGAAATGGTCTGGCCTTGCCCTATAGGCAGCGCATTATTGTCATAGGCTTGATGCATCATAGCTGGGGCGACAAAAAACTCGCGTGGCAGTGCATGGATTGCCGCCAACACTTGTGGTGAGGTAATCCCCTGCTCAGTTAAAAATTGAATCAGTCTGTCGGCTTTTGGGTTAGCCATTCACCTTTTCCTTTAACCAATGATCCATGCTGCGCAGTGATTCATGTGCCGTTAGGTCAACTTGTAGCGGCGTGAGTGATACCCAGCCACGCTCAATCGCATGAAAATCTGTTCCCGGACCGGCATCTTGCTCTTTCCCTGGAGGTCCAAGCCAATAAATATCATGCCCACGCGGATCTTTCTGCTTTATCATGCTTTCGGCGTGATGACGCGCACCTAAGCGGGTTACTTCGATACCTTGAATGTGTTCTAAAGGCCGATCTGGAATATTCACGTTAAGTAAGCGATTGGTAGGAATGGGGTTAGCCAGATGCAATTCAACCAATTGACGCACAAAGTGAGCAGCGCTGGCAAAATGAGTCGTTCCCGCCAGAGAAAAGGCGATTGACTGCACACCAAGAAAATGCCCTTCCATTGCCGCCGCAACCGTACCGGAATAAAGTACGTCATCACCCAAGTTAGCTCCGTGATTAATTCCGCTCAGCACCAGATCCGGTAGCGCGTCTTTCATCAGCTCATTAAGCGCAAAGTGTACGCAATCGGTCGGAGTACCTTGCACGGAATAGGTATTCTCGGCAATTTGCGACACTCGTAATGGATGCTCTAAGGTCAGTGAATTCGAGGCACCACTGCGGTTACGATCCGGCGCGACAATCACAATCTCCGCTAAATCACGCAATGCATCCGCCAAAGCATGAATGCCTTGTGCGTAAACGCCATCATCATTACTGAGTAGAATCTTCATCTTAATCTTCACTCTCTGAATCGCGGTTCTCTTGTTCATGGTTTTGATCATAATGGCGTACAACAGGGATCTCTTCGATCAGTTCACGCACCAAAGAAGTCGCAAAACTGCCTGCATCCAGTGAGAAACGCAGAGTAATTTGATCGTCTTGCACTTGCCAGCTTAAATTTTGCGCTTTTAAGGCGATCGCTCGGCGATCATGGCGCATGCGATTACCTCGGATCAACGCCATTAAATCAGGCTCGGCATCCAATTCGGCTTGTTCCAGTTGTAATGCTTGGCCAAAAGTCGGCAAAGCATTATCGCCCGCCAAAGCCGCTGAAATCGCTACCTCTCCGGCTTGTAAACGTTGCTCCCAATGGGCTAAATCACCATCAACATTAAACATTTGCTGCTCAGCTAAAGCAATATCACCCTCAATAAAGCGAGCAAAACAGCCTTGTTCAATTCGCTTTGAGACAATCTGGTTGAAAATCCACGAACGAGCGGCAGATAGATAGAGGCTGCGCTGATTCTGATTGCGCGAACGGACATTATCACGTCCCCAACGGCGTGCTTCACTGAGGTTATTGCCATGACGTCCAAAACGTTGGCTACCAAAGTAATTGGGCACACCCAGTTCAGCGACCGTTTGCAACCGGCTTAATACCGCAGGAACATCGCTCACTTCGGATAAGGTGACGATAAACTCATTACCTTGCAAATCGCCCGGACGCAGTTTTTTATCGTGACGAGTGACCTCAAGAATTTCAATGCTAGGGTATTGCGCCAGAAACGCAGAGAAGTCCGGTGTTTCGCCATTCGGCAGATGCACGCTCAGCCACTGCTCGGTAACCGCGTGTCTATCTTTCAACCCGGCCCAGCTCACCGCGCGTGAAGGCACGCCACAAGCCTTGGCTAATTCATTGGCCACAAAGCTGGTATTCTCCCCTGTCTTACGAATACGCACCATTAAGTGTTCACCACTGCCAGTTAAGGAGTAACCCAACACTTCATTGACTTGAAAGTGTTCTGGTAGCGCTTTGAGTTTGGCTTTCGCAGTCGGTTTACCGCACAAATAAGCCAGAGGAGAGAGAATATCAGTCATCTTAATTCCAAAATTTTTTATAGGCTGAGTTAAGCTTTGCGCAAAAGTACAACCGCTTCGCAGGCAATACCTTCTTTACGTCCGGTAAAGCCAAGTTTTTCTGTTGTGGTAGCTTTGACATTAATATTGCCCAGATCAGTTTCCAGATCTTCGGCAATCGCCGCGCACATCGCCTGTATATAAGGGGCCATTTTCGGCGCTTGAGCAATGATAGTGACGTCCGCATTACCAAGCACATAACCTTGTGCTTTGACACGGCGATACACATCTTTGAGGAGCTCGCGGCTGTCTGCCTCTTTCCATTTATCATCGGTATCCGGGAAGTGGCGGCCAATGTCTCCGGCAGCAATCGCGCCGAGCAAGGCATCACTTAACGCGTGCAGTGCCACATCACCGTCAGAATGGGCGATCAATCCTTGCTCATAAGGGATCTTCACTCCACCAATAATGATGGGACCTTCGCCGCCAAAACGGTGTACATCAAAGCCGTGGCCAATTCTGATCATGATTTTTCCTTATTACGACTTAAATAGAACTCGGCCAACGCGAGATCTTCAGGTTGAGTAATTTTGATATTGTCGGAACGTCCTGTCACTAAAGCAGGCTTTTCGCCTCGCCATTCAAAAGCTGAGGCTTCATCGGTAATCGTGACTTGCTGCTGCAACGCGGCAAATAACCTCTCTCGCAGTGATTGGGTACGAAACATTTGCGGTGTCAGCGCATGCCAAAGCGCGGTGCGATCGACCGTATGCTCAATCTGCTGTAAGTGATCGCCACGTTTCATGGTATCGCGCACGGGCGAGGCCAAAATCGCACCAATCGGATGAGCTAAAGCCGTGGTGATGAGCTGAGTGATATCGGCGTGAGTCACACACGGACGCGCCGCATCATGCACCAATACCCATTCACTGAGGCGATGCTGACCGACATATTCCAGTGCCGACAATACCGAATCAGCCCGCTCTTTGCCGCCATCGACACGAATCACACGCGTATGATGCGCCAGAGGCAAATTCGCAAAATAGGGGTCATCAGCACTCACCGCCACCACAACGTGTTCGATGAGAGGATGTTCTAAAAGATGTTCAACGGTGTGTTCGAGCACCGTTTTACCGAGCAAGGTTAAATACTGCTTAGGGCGATCCGCTTGCATGCGGCTACCCACACCCGCGGCGGGCACAATCGCTGTCATGTTGTTCATTGGCGCGACTCCTCACCTATGATGCGATAGAAGGTTTCTCCATCTTTGACCATACCCAATTCGTTACGGGCACGCTCTTCAATCGCATCTAGCCCTTGGCGCAGGTCATCAATTTCAGCAAACATCTCTTGGTTGCGTAGGTGAAGGTTGGCATTCACCTGCTGCTGCACTTCAATTTCCGCTTGTACAGCGCGAAAATCCATCACACCGTTTTTGCCCCACATCAGGGTATAAAGCAGCCAGACCAATAGCAGGCTTAGAGTCAAAGCAAATACTCGCATAACCAATCCATCTTTCTTTCAAAACCAACGCCACAAAATCGTGGCGTTGGTCACTTGCTCGAATGCTGCCTATTTATACCATAAAGCCTAGAAAAGGCGCTCGCTGGCAGGTGATTATTGAGTTAATAAAAACGCAAATAAACCTACACCAAGCACTAAGCGATAAATCACAAACGGGGTCATGCCCATACGAGAGATGAGCTTCAGGAAGAAGTGAATACAGATGTAAGCACTGATAAATGAAGTGATGATGCCTGTCAGTAAGAAACCGCTGTGTACGGGTTCACCACTGGTCACCAGTTTCAATCCCAGATAACTGCCCGCCAATACGATAATTGGAATCGACATTAAGAATGAAAAACGCGCCGCCGCTTCACGGGTAAAACCAAGATAGAGCGCAGCGGTGATGGTTGCGCCAGAGCGTGAAGTGCCAGGAATAATAGCCACGGCCTGCGCTAAACCAATAAACAGCGCTTTTTTCCAATCTGCTTGATATTCGTCGGCTTTGAGCTCTGCATGTTTATCGACATACCAGAGTAAAAGGCCAAACACGATAGTCGTTGTCGCGATGACCCAAGCGCTGCGCAAATAGAGCTCAACAATATCTTTCATCACAAAACCGAACAGACAAGCCGGAATCGTAGCCAGCACGATCAACCACGCCAATTTGGCTTCTTTGCTGCGATCACCTTTAAAAATCGAAGCAAAAAAAGCACTTAATAACGAAACCACTTCTTTTCGAAAGTAGATCACGACGGCAGCAAGTGTGCCTACGTGCACGGCCACATCAAAAGCTAGGCCTTGATCTTCCCAACCTAAAATAGCCGAAGGCAAGATCAGGTGTGCGGAGCTAGAAATCGGTAAAAACTCGGTAAAGCCTTGAATTAAAGCCAGAATGAACGACTCAAAATAACTCATGATTGTTTCTTCTCGTTAATAGAAAACCAGATCGGTACTGGGGTGAGTAATGCTAAATCCTGCGCTTGTTGCCAAATCTGCTCAACAGTTCGACCATCACCAGCAATCACTCGCTGCGGACAGAGCTCATATAAAGGTTGAATCACAAACGGATAGCGATAGATATCCGGTCGAGGCAGCACTGGATCATTCTCCGATACGCAATCGCCATACAGCACAATATCAAGATCCAGTGTTCGATCCTGATACTTTTGTGCATTCGGCAAACGGCCACAACGCAGTTCGATCGCTTTTAACTGCTTCATCAGTTCAGGCAGCGCAAGCTCTGTCTCAATCTCAACCATCAGATTGAAGAAAGGATGACTGGCAAACCCAACGGATGGACACTCATAAATCGTGGACAGACGCCACTGACTCGCCAGCTCGGCTAATGCACGAAGGCCTGCTTCAATCGACTGATGGCGATCCTGATTTGAGCCAACACCAATATAAGCGGTGATCATCCACGCGCTCGCTCGATGATCACGCCGACTCCTTTGGCTTGCGGCACTGCGCCCGGCTTGGTCAAACGGATGCGGATCCAAGGCACAGCAAAGCGAGTCATGATCAGTTCAGCCACTTCTTCAGCCACACGCTCTACCAGTAAAAAACGCCCTTGTTCGATATGCTCCAGCACAGCTTGGCTGACTTGGGCATAGTCCAGAGCATCCGCTACATCATCACTTTTTCCCGCTGCACGGTTGTCGTGCGCCATTTCCAGATCGAGCACCAATTTCTGCTTAATCTGCTGTTCCCAGTCGTAGACCCCAATCGTAGTGATCACTTCCAACTGTTCAATAAACACTTTATCCATGCTCAATCGCTTCCTGTTCACAGGTCGGATACCCAAACCGATGAAAAAATCGTACTATCCGCTCAATCGCGATATGATATACCCAAACCTGTTCAAGATGCTAAATCCTAAAAGATTTTTTCTTATTCAACAGGGAATAAAAATACTTATTCGAGATAACTTTTCGAAACACGCAGTTTGAGGCTGTTATGACTCCATTGGCGCTCAGCATGATCATTTTTGCCTATCTACTGGGGTCAATTTCCAGTGCGGTGTTGATTTGTCGTGTTCTGCGTCTCCCCGATCCGCGTGACGTGGGCTCACAAAACCCCGGAGCCACCAATGTGCTGCGCATCGGTGGCAAAAAAGCCGCAGTGGCCGTTTTGTTGTGTGACATGCTCAAAGGCACCATCCCTGTTTGGGGCGGTTACTTCCTCAATATTGAACCTTTTATGTTGGGGTTGGTGGCAATCGCCGCCTGCCTTGGTCACATGTACCCGATTTTTTTCCATTTCAAAGGTGGAAAAGGCGTGGCAACCGCGTTAGGTGCAATCGCACCGATTGGGCTCGATTTAACCGCTATGGTGATGGCCACATGGCTTGTCGTTGTCGTACTGTTTCGCTACTCGTCGCTTGCAGCCTTAGTCACTGTGTTGCTCGCGCCCCTCTACACTTGGCTGATTAAGCCACAGTACACGCTTCCAGTTGCCATGTTGTGCTGTTTGATTGTGCTGCGCCATCATCAAAACGTGAAGCGCCTGTTTGCGGGTACCGAGCCCAAGGTCGGTGAAAAGAATAAGAAGCCGAGCGATGATGAAGAGAGCCGCGTCGTGTAACCGTGCGCGGCTCAATAGGTGATCGCCATTTCATCAATGGCAGAAAAATCAATATACGGTTGCTAAGAACGTTTGCAGGTGGTGTGTCACCGATTCTGCCTGCTCCAAACTACTGATATGTCCCGCCCCTTCAATCACTTCAAGTTGACTGCCTCGAATCGTATCTTGCATCAGGTAAGACTCTAATGCTGGGCGAGGAGTATCTTCACTGCCGACCATGATGAGTACAGGCAGAGTTAAGTGTTCGATCTCATCCATCAAATCACGACGCCCGAAAATCATGCGCCCTAAACGCGCCACTTCAACAGCACGCTCGCCGCTCAAACCTTGCAGAGCCGAGCGAAATTGCGCCACAACAGGCAACTCGTTTTTCAACGTGTTAGATGCAAAAAACATAGGAACAACCGCCTCCACAATCGGAGCGGGCACCGCTTGCAGCTGAGCAATGGTATCTAACATGGCGAAGTATTTTTTGTGGGTCACTTCCGGTTCAAGACCCACGAAAGTATCCATCATAACCAGAGATTGAACTCGCTTTGGCGCGAGTAAGGCTAGCTCTGCGCCCCACATCCCACCCACCGACAAGCCAATCACAGAGAAATGCTCAATCTGCAGATGATCCATCAGCGCCAACATATGCTGAGCGTAATCTTTGAGATTGCTCATCGTAGCAGGGGCGGCCTCTGAAGCGCCATGCGCCCAAAAATCTGGAACAATGCAACGATAGCGTTGACTTAACGCCGCCACTTGCGGAGCCCACATTTGGTGATCCCACAAATAGCTGTGCCCAAAGAGCAACACTTCGCCTTCCCCGACATCAAGGTAAGCCATTTTTTGGCCATCAATCAGCATCGAATTCATTTTAGTTATTTATCCATCAATAAAGTAGACGCTGACTGTAACATGAGATGCAAAGCAGACAACTCTGAGCAGAAATTCAGCATTATCTAATTCATTCTTTTGTTTAGAAAAAACGGCCACTAGCGCGACCGTTTCAATACTATTGCGTTGTACTTATTTTTTTTATAGGCGTTAGCTGATCAATCGGCCAACGCGGGCGAGCTTGCAAGCCAAGTTCACACACATCACCATTTTTCAAACGTTGCATGCCCGCATAAGCGATCATCGCTCCGTTATCGGTACAAAATTCAGTACGTGGGTAATACACTTCACCACCGATTTTTTTCGCTAGTTTTTCCAAATCAGCACGCAACTGCTTGTTGGCACTCACACCACCCGCAATCACCACACGCTTAAGTCCCGTCTCTTCCAATGCGCGTTTACATTTAATGACTAAAGTGTCACACACGGCCTCTTGGAAGGCGTAAGCAATATCCGCACGGGTCTGTTCATCGTCGCCATTGGCAGCAATGGTATTGGCAGTAAAGGTTTTTAAACCAGAAAAGCTCATATCGAGCCCCGGTCTGTCCGTCATTGGACGGGGAAATTTAAAGCGTCCCGGAGTCCCTTTTTCTGCCAGCTTGGCCAATAACGGGCCACCTGGATAATCCAATCCCATCAATTTGGCGGTTTTATCAAAGGCTTCACCAGCCGCGTCATCGATAGACTCACCTAAGATGCGGTATTCACCAATGTTTTTCACTTCCACCAGCATGGTGTGGCCGCCCGATACCAGCAAAGCGACAAACGGAAACGGCGGCGGATTCTCTTCCAGCATCGGAGCAAGAAGATGCCCTTCCATGTGATGAACCGGCACCGCTGGCACATTCCAAGCGTACGCTAAACTGCGCCCAATCGTAGCGCCAACCAAGAGCGCTCCCACCAAACCTGGGCCTGCGGTAAAAGCCACACCGTCTAAATCTTGCGGCGTCACGTTTGCCTCTGCCATCGCCGCCTTGATGAGTGGGATGGTTTTTTTTACATGATCACGCGAAGCCAGCTCAGGCACCACACCACCATAATCGGCATGCAGTTTGACCTGACTGTAAAGCTTATGAGACAGCAGTCCTTTTTCGTCATCGTAAATCGCGATACCCGTTTCGTCACAAGAGGTTTCAATACCAATAATGCGCATAGTTTTCTCAGCACGCTGCCATCTAAAATCAAATATGGCATCATGTTACCTCGCCTTGGCGCGACAAACAAACCTTGTCCAGAATGTAAGCGACAAAGTGCTTTACAAAGGAAGGACGATCGGATTAAAATTCCGCACCATTTTGATCTGGCTGGTTATCGACTTGGCGCACAAGGGTTCTTGCTGCTCTGGTCATCAAAATATCAGCATTAACGAATTAACCCCCGAGGTGAAAGGCATATGCCAGTAGTTAAAGTACGTGAAAACGAACCGTTCGACGTAGCTCTGCGTCGTTTCAAACGCTCTTGCGAAAAAGCAGGTATCCTTTCTGAAGTGCGCCGTCGTGAGCACTACGAAAAGCCAACTACCGTTCGCAAACGCGCTAAAGCAGCTGCTCAAAAGCGTCACGCTAAGAAGCTAGCTCGCGAAAACGCACGTCGCGTTCGTCTGTACTAATAACAGCTTCCTAAACTAAGGAATTTGTTATGGCTCTGATTGAGAATCTCAAAGAAGAGCAAAAACTAGCGATGAAAGCCAAGGATAAACCACGCCTTGGCGCTATCCGTTTAGTGTTGGCCGCTATTAAACAACGTGAAGTCGATGAGCAGATCACTCTGAGCGATGACGACATTGTTGCAGTGCTGACCAAGATGGTGAAACAGCGTCGCGACTCTGTAAGCCAATACGAAGCAGCAGGTCGTCAAGACTTGGCTGATGCGGAAAAAGCAGAGATCACTGTACTTGAGGAGTTTATGCCTCAACCTCTGAGCGATGATGAAGTGAAAGCCCTGATTGACAGCGCAATCACTGAATCAGCCGCCGCAGGCATGCAAGACATGGGTAAGGTGATGGCTGTACTTAAACCGTATATTCAAGGGCGTGCAGACATGGGTAAAGTGAGCGGTTTGGTCCGCGCTAAACTGGCTTAATCCCAACCCAATTACAGCAAGCCGTGCAATCCTTTGGAACGCACGGCTTGTTTGTATTTGACCTTATCTTTCGGTGCATGCAAAGATTTATGGCAGGACACATCCCCCGCAGTTTTATTGATGACCTCCTTGCTCGACTCGATATTGTCGACGTTATTGACGCACGCGTAAAACTGAAGAAGAAAGGCAAAAACTACAGCGCCTGCTGCCCTTTCCATAACGAAAAAACCCCTTCATTCAGTGTCAGTCAGGAAAAACAGTTCTATCACTGCTTCGGCTGTGGTGCTCATGGCAATGCCATCGACTTTGTCATGGAATATGAGCGCATGGAGTTTCCTGAGGCCATTGAAGAGCTGGCGTCGACCATAGGTCTTGAAGTTCAGCGTGAAGAAAGAACGCCTTCCAGCCCCTTTGCGAAAAATACGCCAGCCGTCAAAAGTGAAGATAAGCGCAGCCTGTATGACTTGATGGGCAGCATCGCCCAGTTTTATCGTCAGCAGCTTAAAGTTCCTGCCAACAAGAATGCGATTGAATACTTAAAAAATCGTGGTTTATCTGGAGAAATCGTCCAGAAATTTGGCATTGGATACATAGCGGATGAATGGGATCTTGTACGGCGCAATTTTGGTCAGCAGCGCAGCAGTGAAGATATGCTTGTCACCGCAGGTATGCTGATTGAAAACGATAACGGCCGCCGTTATGACCGCTTTCGCGGGCGAGTCATGTTCCCAATTCGCGATCGTCGAGGTCGAGTCATTGGGTTTGGTGGCCGTATCACCGATCAAGGCACACCGAAATACCTGAACTCGCCTGAAACCCCGATTTTCCATAAAGGCAAAGAACTGTACGGATTATATGAAGTTCTGCAAGCCTATCGAGAGCCACCACAAATTTTAGTCGTGGAAGGCTATATGGATGTTGTGGCGCTCGCTCAATATGGTGTCGATTACTCTGTAGCCTCTCTGGGCACCTCAACCACGGGCGATCACTTACAACTGCTGTTTCGCCAAACTAACCATGTCATCTGTTGTTATGACGGTGACCGAGCAGGACGAGAGGCCGCATGGCGCGCATTAGAAAATGCACTCAGCTACCTCAAAAGCGGCAATATCTTAAAGTTTCTGTTTCTACCAGATGGTGAAGACCCCGATAGCTACGTGCGTAAATACGGCAAAGCCGATTTTGAACAACAGGTTGCCAATGCCACACCGCTGTCGCTGTACTTATTTGAGAACTTGATTGAACTGCACCAAATTAACTTGGGTAGCCATGAAGGTAAATCGGCACTGCGCGCCGTTGCAACACCACTTATCGACAAAATTCCGGATCCTTTTTTACAAGAGATCCTAGAGAAAATACTCGATGAACGGACAGGTTTTGATCACCAACTGCGCCGTAAAAAAGCACGTAATACAGAAAATCGACCCGCACCACATAAAGCAATAAAACGGACTCCCATGCGTGATGTTATCGCGCTCTTGATACAAAATCCGAGCTATGCTGAATTGGTACCAGACCTAGCGAGTGTGCGTCATTTGATGATCCCCGGTCTCGATACCTTCAGTGAAGTACTTGAGAAATGTCGTCAATATCCCCATATCACTACGGGTCAATTACTCGAACATTGGCGAGACTCAAAAAATGAGACACTTCTGTCTCGTCTGGCAAGTTGGGAAATTCCCCTTGTCGAAGACAATCAAGAAGAACTATTTTTAGACTCATTGGACAAAATTCTTGCCCAGTGCGTAGAAAAACAAATTGAAAATTTGCAGGCCAAAGAGCGAAGTGTCGGTTTATCAACCGAAGAGAAAAGAGAGCTACAAGACTTGATCTTAAAAGGCTTGAAAGCGTAACTCTGTTGAGATAGTCAGCAAAGAATAAATTTGTTAGTATACGTGGTTTGCATTGCGCATACTTATTCCTTCACCAGATACGAAGTTGGATACCGTCTATGGATCAAAATCCGCAGTCACAGCTTAAACAACTTGTCCTCCGCGGCAAGGAACAGGGCTATCTGACCTACGCCGAAGTAAATGACCACTTGCCTGCTGAAATCGTTGATTCAGAGCAGGTGGAAGATATTATTCAGATGATTAATGACATGGGCATTAAGGTCGTGGAAACCGCACCTGATGCCGATGATCTTGCCCTCAGCGATGATACCACCATCACTGACGAAGACGCTGCCGAAGCAGCCGCCGCGGCACTTTCTAGCGTAGAGAGTGAGATTGGCCGCACCACCGACCCTGTGCGTATGTATATGCGTGAGATGGGTACGGTTGAGCTTTTGACACGTGAAGGTGAAATCGATATTGCCAAGCGCATTGAAGATGGTATTAACCAAGTTCAAAGTGCGATTGCCGAGTATCCTGGAACCATCCCTTACATTCTTGAGCAGTTTGATCGTGTTCAGGCCGAAGAGTTACGTCTCACTGACCTAATTTCAGGCTTCGTTGATCCTAACGACATGGAAACCGAAGCGCCGACCGCAACTCACATCGGCTCTGAGCTTTCTGAAGCGGATCTCGCGGATGAAGATGAGGCTGTCGTCGAGGATGAAGACGAAGATGAAGACGAAGAGAGCGATGGTGAAAGCAGCGACAGCGAAGAAGAAGTCGGTATCGACCCTGAACTTGCTCGTGAGAAGTTCAATGAACTGCGCGGTAAATTCCAAAACCTGCAATTAGCAGTGAATGAGTTTGGCCGTGACAGTAATCAAGCTTCTGAAGCTTCAGGTTTAGTGCTAGATATCTTCCGTGAATTCCGCCTAACACCGAAACAGTTTGACCACTTGGTTGAAACTCTGCGCACTTCAATGGATCGTGTTCGCACCCAAGAACGCTTGGTGATGAAAGCGGTGGTTGAAGTTGCGAAGATGCCGAAAAAATCTTTCATCGCCCTGTTTACAGGCAATGAATCGAATGAAGAGTGGCTGGATAAAGTCCTTGCTTCTGACAAGCCTTACGTAGCGAAAGTCCGTGAGCAAGAAGAAGAAATCCGCCGTTCAATTCAGAAACTACAAATGATCGAGCAAGAGACATCACTGTCTGTTGAACGCATCAAAGACATCAGCCGTCGTATGTCAATCGGTGAGGCAAAAGCTCGCCGTGCGAAGAAAGAGATGGTTGAAGCAAACTTACGTCTGGTAATTTCGATTGCTAAGAAATACACCAACCGTGGTCTGCAATTCTTGGATCTGATCCAAGAAGGTAACATCGGTTTGATGAAAGCCGTCGATAAGTTTGAATACCGTCGTGGTTATAAATTCTCAACTTATGCGACTTGGTGGATCCGTCAGGCAATCACTCGTTCTATTGCTGACCAAGCACGTACGATTCGTATTCCAGTACACATGATCGAGACGATCAATAAACTGAATCGAATTTCGCGCCAAATGCTGCAAGAGATGGGGCGTGAGCCACTGCCTGAAGAATTGGCAGAACGCATGCAAATGCCAGAAGACAAAATCCGCAAAGTGCTGAAAATTGCCAAAGAACCCATCTCCATGGAAACACCGATTGGTGATGATGAAGATTCGCATCTGGGTGATTTTATCGAGGATACCACCCTCGAGCTGCCACTGGATTCTGCGACCGCAACCAGCCTTAAAGCTGCCACTCGCGATGTATTAGCAGGCCTAACACCTCGTGAAGCGAAAGTGCTGCGTATGCGTTTCGGTATCGATATGAATACCGACCATACTCTGGAAGAAGTGGGTAAGCAGTTTGATGTAACACGTGAACGTATTCGTCAGATTGAAGCGAAAGCACTGCGTAAACTGCGTCATCCAAGCCGTTCAGAAGTTCTGCGCAGCTTCTTGGATGAATAATTCAAGTTGGTTATGAACTGAAAAAGGTGAGCTGAGCTCACCTTTTCTTTTTTATACAAGCTAAGTGAATAAATTGTAAGCACTATTGAACCCGCTTTGGCTAGACACATCTACCCCCTTCCAATATAATCTGACACCTAATTTGGCCCCTTAGCTCAGTGGTTAGAGCAGGCGACTCATAATCGCTTGGTCCCCAGTTCGAACCTGGGAGGGGCCACCAAATTCTAGAAGGTTAGTAAGCGTAGTGTTTACTAACCTTTTTTTGTACCTGACGATTTTGGGTCAGGTAATGGGTCAGGTAAGCCCCGATCACGCACTCTTCTCTGTCTTCTCCCAATACTAATCCGAATACTACGCTGTTGCCAAATATGTCCTTCTAGCTGATAAAACTCTCTCATAGATAACAAAGAGAGGTATTAAACTCGCAAACCAACCATAAGTAACTTAAATTGCACTTATAGATAATTTCTTATACAGCCACGACAAAAGTGAGTTATAGTGAACTTATATATCAAGACGAACCCAATAGTGATAAAAGTACATTAAAAGGCACTTATGAAAAAAGGTAAGATGGTAAAGGCACAACCTATGCCTGATTTGAATACCGAGTTCAGTATGGAAACGCTGGGGAGCGCCATTCGCTCAAAGCGCACCGATAGAGGCTGGCGTATTGATGATCTCGCTTCAAAAGCCAACTTATCTCGTAGAACAGTCATGAAAGTAGAAAAAGGCGATACCAGTGTCACCTTTGCCAATGTACTCGTCCTCATGGACATCTTAGGGCTATCTTTACGCCTTATCGATGTAAAGCTATTTGTTCGTCCACATAGCCAAATAACCTCCCAAGCTGAAAACAGCGTGAGAAACAATGAGGACGGTTGGTATGAGTAAGTTACAACAGTTAGACGTGTTTATCGGTACGAATACCAAAATTGGTCGTTTGATTCTTCCTGTCGGAACAGAAACAGAGTTCTCATTCATCTATGAAGATGAATGGAAACACACTGGTTTCCCAATTTCGCCACACATCCCTTTCGATGATCGGGCTTCGCCACGTAGTATTGAGAACTACCTCAGAAATCTCCTTCCTGAAGGAGAAGCCTTTGAGGAGATGATACAAAACACCACTATCTCCAAAAGCAACACGTTCGGGCTGATTCGTAAGCTTGGTGCGGAAACATCTGGCGCATTGTCTTTTCGAGTTCCAGACTCAGAACCTGGGGAAACTAGTTTTAGATCTGTACCTGATGATGAACTAATAGAACGACTAGAGCGAAATCTAGCGCCATTAGTGTATTGGGACGGTAAGGTTCGCCTTTCGGTTGCTGGTGTTCAAAACAAGTTAAACTTACTTAAGCGCGGTGATGAGTGGGGGTTTGGTGAAGGCAAATTAAGTTCGAACTACATTCTGAAATTTGAAAGCGGTAAAGCACCGTGTATTGCTGTTAATGAGTTCTTTTGCATGACATTAGCCAAGCTAGCAGGTTTGGACGTCGCTAATGTTGAGTTAACTCGCATTGGGAAGACTAGAACACTACTCATAGAGCGGTTCGATCGTGCCTATATCGAGGCTCGTGATGTCGTTCAACGAAGACATGTGATTGATGGCTGTCAGGCGACTGACTTACCTCCAGGTTACAAATACGAGCGTCAGAATGGAGATGAAGGCGATGGCGTATATATGCGTGATGGCGTTTCTTTCCCACGCCTACTGAGCGTCAAAACCATAGACACGGTCATCACTAACCTAAAGCTCACTCAATGGATGCTCTTTAATCTAGCAACGCTAAACTACGATGCCCATGGTAAAAATATTAGCTTCTTCGTCACCCCTAAAGGGCTGGAACTAACCCCTTTTTATGATTTAGTAAACATAGAAGCCATCGCTCAAGAGGGAACAAAACGCAACTCACGAAGCGGTAAGTTGTCTGCTGATGAGAGGCGTGCCGCCAGTATCCCTCAATATTTTGCAATGTCGATTGGAGGTTGGGAAAGTGAAGACTTTCAAAATCCGCCGAAAGGTAACTTCAAACGCCCTATCACCAGCTATGATTTAGCTGAATTCGGCACTCTGCTGGGTTATTCAGGCACCAAAATGGCTTCCATAATGGTAGAAACCGTTGGTGCTATAAAAAATGCTCTGAAGGAAGCAATTGACCTTACCGAAGCTCAAGGAATCGATGATGGGGAACGTGAACATATAGAGCTATGTGTGTCACTCATCCAAACAGAGTGTGAATACTTGCTAGAGCAAGCCAACAGTGTGCCAGAAATGAGTGAGCTTCTTTAATGGCTAATGCATGGGCTATAGTAAGCAATTTATAAATTATTTTGGACATAAGCGCGTTAGAGTATTTAGTCTGGACTCTAAACTGAGATAAGGATA
Organism: Vibrio paracholerae; assembly: GCF_037672085.1. Classification (NCBI taxonomy): domain Bacteria; kingdom Pseudomonadati; phylum Pseudomonadota; class Gammaproteobacteria; order Vibrionales; family Vibrionaceae; genus Vibrio; species Vibrio paracholerae. Next base: position 2,517,520 of record NZ_JBBHLM010000002.1, read on the forward strand.
AAGCCGCGTTAAGATGATACGCGTAAACGCAATACCGAAGTACCAGTATTGCGCTTTAAACAATAATACACACTAAAAATACCACTCGTTGCGAATCACTCTTAAACAGTTTGTATGACGCTACAGCGTCGTAGGTGCACTTTGACCAGCTTGGAATGCGACATAGTATTTTGAAATATTTGCGTGTTTTGCTGCGCTTGCTAAGTCTTCTTTACAAATACCAATTGCATCAGTTTTTGTGACACCTTCTTTGAAAGAACACGTCCAAGCAGTAGTTAAGTTGTCTAACTTAGCCCATTTTTCTTTTTCGAGATAGTCGTAAAATTTCTGCCTAGCTTCAGAGTTTGCATTGGGTAAATCAAGAGTCAGTAGAACATAGAATTTCATATAAGGGTCCTCAAATTAGAGCGTTTGTAAAAGTGATATGGGAGCTTGAATGATGAATCCAACTGGTTTCATACATGGAATGTACTCCAATTATAAATATTGTGAAGTAGCGCAAGAGCACCACTTACAGGGTTAAAAACGATTTTGATGTGCCACTAAAAAGATAGTGGGGCAAGAACGAGCCAGTGGCCTTGTTAAATCAGCCATTAATAGATGACAACAAGTTTATGCCCAGTTTTGACTGGTACAAACTAGATGGGAAAACAGTCAAAATTTTTGACATTTCGTGTTGTTTAAAACTTGATTCGTCCTATCATATGAACTCAATTTAATTTAAGGATAACGTGATGACACCAAGTAGTAGTCAGCCAAATAAACAAGTTTTCAAATTATCTTATGATATGAAGGAAACCGCAGAACATACAATTGATGCTGAGATGCTTGGTCATGCAATTTTAAGTATGACAAGCACTATGAAAACTGCGAATAAGCTACTAAATGGTGACAATTCAGATCTGCAAGTTCAAATTCGAGCACATCAAGAAGGCTCGTTTGTGGTTGAGTTTGTGACGTGGCTTAATAATGGCGGTGCCGATGTTCTTCAAATTTTAGGTATCACTACTGCTGCTAGCGTTGCAGGAACTAAGACGGTTTTAGGGGCGATGGAAGAGCTGAAAGGTCGAAAAATTGTTGGTAGTGTTCAACGTGACGGTAAAGTCATATTAAAAACTAAAGATGGCTCAAATCATGAACTGGAACCTGATGTTGCAAAAATCCTACTAGACCAAGACGTTCGTAAGGGTATTGAAACGGTATTTAAAGCTCCGATTGCGGATAAAGATGATGCTAAGCTCATCATTAAGAATGCAGATGATGAAGAGCTAAAAGTGGTTAAAAGTGAAGATGCTATTTCATTTAAAAGACTACCTCAAAAAACACTTGAAAGCGTTTCAGAAGAAACAAAGCAGATGACAATTTATTTTTCTCAAGTAAACTTTGACGCGCTTACGGGTTGGAAGTGTAAGTTACCAAACGGTGATATTGAATCTGTAAAGATGAATCACGAAGCATTCATTGATCGCATAAATAAAGGATATGAGAAGTTTTCAAAGACTGAGCCATACATTGTTCGAATGAAAACGGTCAAGACGACTAAGCCAGATAACACCGTGAACACACGTTATACTCTGGAAGAAGTTATTCGTCAGCAGAGTAAACAAAACTAATATTATGAGCCTAGAACACGATACGATCATGAGTTTATTATTTACGGTAGGATTATTGATGTCCTTGCCGTGGCTTGCTCGTATTTTTTATATGCTAGGTCGTATCATTGTTCTCTATGTTGTACCAACAACAACAGTAACCTTAACTGATGAAGATGGACGAGAAAGAGTAATCAAATTAAAAAACACTGATGAATTAGCTGATGTGATACTAAGCAGAACGGGACATTTAAAACGTGACTGAATCAGCAAATACAACACCTGCTAAAGTACCAGCAGGTATCTCAGTCGGTGGTATGTCCACTGTTATCATTATTGCGTATAACAAGTGGGGTAACCCTGATGATGCTGCAACGATGGCGGCGATTGTTCCCATACTCGTTGGTGGCCTTTTCTGGGGGCTTGAATTGCTGTTCGCAAAGCTAGGTTGGTGGCGACCTCTACACGAGACAAAGATTATCAGTGCTTTTAATAAAGATATTAAAGAATTAGAAGAACAAATCAACAAGGCTAAATCATTAGGTTACCAAGAAGAAGATATTAGTGAACTCGTTAAGCAGCACAAAAAGCTAGTTATAGCCAAAAGTGAAATAAGCTCAGGCCCAACAAAGAGTCAACTGGCATAATGAAAGAGTAAAGCTCACTTTTTTTGTGGGTTTTATTCTTAAAGGCCGTAAACTAAGTTAGAGTGCGTTCAAGCATCTTCTGCTTGCCTTTTTCTTACCCCTGAACGCCACGGATCAGCTTTGCGTTCTTACCTGCTATATAGACAGTCCAACCTACATCATCAGATTGCCTCTGATTGACTGTATCAACACCGAATGGGCAAAAGTGTTTCAGAGCTTACGTTCATTACCCCATTGGTTCTGACGAACCCACTTATGAAGATAATGGGTAACATTTTTTCACCAGAGAGTTCGGCACTAAGAGAGCTTTTTTATCTATCAATGAAATGAGCAAACTTTAGTTTTTGATGATTTGAGCGAGAACAGTGTTCTCGCAGTAGCATTCCTCTCAGGCAGCTAGACTCAAAAGGTTAACTTTTATGTTCTGAGAACACCCTTCTATACGGTTAAACTGCTTGAATTCTCACTCACATTCAACAGTCGCAAGTGTAGCGACACTTAGGATACGCAGAGCAACCATAGAAACTTTTACCCGCATTACGACCTTTTTTAGCAACACGAATCACAAGGCTAGACTGGCAGTTTGGGCAAACCTTGGAATGAGGAGCGGGTGTAGGCTCATCAATGACTGGCTTATTCATAAAGCTACGACCATCTTCAATCATGTGGACTAGCTCGCTACCATTGACCAACCACAGGCGCTTCTCTTGAGCAAAGGCGATAGCTTCAGAAGTAAAATCTCCCGATGTTACGATGATCATTTTGCTAGCACGATTGTCGATCATCACACCATACATTTCTCTTAAGACTTGAACTCCGACTTTTCTAGCTTTCCAGTGCTTACATTGTACAAGACTCAACTCACCGTCTTTAGTTAACCAAAGATCAACCCCACCATCCGCCTGCTTTGAGAAAGATTGTTTAACGTCGTAGCCTTGCTGCTTAAAGTACTCGCCAATATAGCTTTCAAATTCAATCCAGCTGAGGGAATTAAGCGGAGTCGTGTTTTTGTTTGCTCTGATTTGAGACGTCGTCGCAAGATAATTATGCTTTCGCTGATACTGCTTAAAGAATGCAATGGGAGCAGGAATTAAAAACAAAAAAGCAAAATACGGTGCTATTTGCGGAAGATTCGGCCCAATGGCATTGAAGATGAAGTTATCACTGCCAGCCGCCAAATCAGGCAATAGGAAGGATAAACCAACATAAATGCCTGCTGAGAACAAGATACTCACCCACCACGGCGCATCCATCAAATGCCAAATAATTCCATCATTTTTCCGAGCCATAACTCCTCCCAATGAGCATCAAAATGCATTAAAGCACAATTGCCAGACCTAATACATAGAGTTAAATCATGTATTTAGTGGGAGAACAAACAGCTAGAACATAGTTCTAGCAAGAGCATTTTTTATTTATTAATTAAATGACCAAACTTTAGTTTTTGATGATGTGAGCGAGAACAGTGTTCTCGCAGTAGCGTTTGAAAGCTATCAGCCTTTGCCTGAGATACCCAAACACTAGTCGGATAATACCTAACTCTGCCTCTCGTCATTTCGGAGAACATCGTTCTCCGTTCAACTAATGAAGATTCGAGATGAAATTAGCTCCCTGAGATAGACAAAAGCAGGAACAAGGTTCCTGCAAGAGCATTTTTATTCGTGTTATTAATCATGTACACAATGACTTACTTTATATTTATGAAGGTTAAGCGAGAACACTGTTCTCGCAGTAACAAGTGCATCTATTTTTGTTCTTCTAGCCATCGCTCAATGTCTTTTCTTTGCCACCCAACAACTCTAGAACTTAGCGTAACAACAGGTGGTATTTTTCCATCTCGACGCCAGCGCCACAAAGTACTAACACTTACTCCCATCTCTTTAGCTAACTGATCTTGTCTTACAAACATTTTATTACCTTTATTTCTCTATTATTTAGTCGCATCTTAGATTCTCATCACCTGACTCGTAATATAGAATAAGCAACAAACCATATTGACATGATGGCTCATGGACTTAGATCAAAAACGCAATGCATTGAGACTACAGCTAGAAACAGCAATCAATGACTTAAAAAAACAGGCCGAATCTCAAGGTTGTAAAATTGCTCAGCGACGTCGAGTTGGGTATTTATACGCTGTTGATGCCGCTCGGAACATTGTTCTGGAAACGTGGTTTACCAAGTTACTCAGCCAGCATGGTTCTGTGCTCAAAAAGCACCGTAGCTCTAACGCTATCAAGCTTGCGGACATCGTAGAAATTTATGGCGGATTAAATAAAACAATCAAACTTATCGAAGCGGTATTAGCCTTGCGGGGAGTAGGGCTGCATACTCAACAACGTATCGATTATATGGATCAAGTACTGTGGGGGTTAAAAGATTTACGTTCACTCACGCCACAGCACCAAGAGGAAGCGATACGCTGGAACAGTGTTCTTCCGTATTGCGCTTTATGCTGGCGTCTACGCAGCCGATCTCACTACTACTGCGAAAAACACCATCCCATCAAGTCCACTAAACTTTATAAACAGCAAAAATACGCAGCTATCACTGCATTGAAATATCTGCCCAACCAGAACAGTGCAGCTTACGAAAAGTATCTAGCACAACCTAACAAACAGAAAAATCTGGGACGACAATTGTATGATCTGGTCGGCGGCTATGCGCCGCATCCACGAGTATTTCTACGCCACTGTAAAGATAGCGCGAAGGCAGGAGACTGGCTCTCGCTATCAAAGAACATTGTTCAGACATGCAAAGTGACTTATCCAGCTAGCTATAAAAAAATAAAACAAATCAAACCAGATGATTTTAGAAACTGGCCCTCGTGGTGTATCGCGATAGTGAGATGTTTAGATCCTACGGAGCCAAATGCTTGGAACGAAAAAGAGTGCCTGGCGCTTTTCAATGAGTTGAATACTTGGACCACACTGATTGGGATCTTGCATCGCTTTGAGTGTGTAGAACGAATCAATAGCATTGAAACTAAGCGTGGCCCAGACGTTGGATATGGAGCCAATCTAGAACAACACCAGTTGATCAAAGAGCTGTTAAAACAACAACTAGCCACGAATAGCAAAACTAACTTAAGTGATATCGCCAGAACGCTTGGGCTTAGCAGACAACGCGTACACCAGATCATAAAAAAAAAAATCAATTGCTCTCACAACAGCAAAGTAACTGTGCAAAAAACAATCGAATTTATTTTGCATTTTTAATTATTAAATCAAATAAAAATCATAAATATAATTACGAATAATTTAATCATTAAATTGAGCCAAGATAATTATGGCAATAAAATAGTTTTTACTTATTGACTTTTTCATGTTATAACTATTATAACTGTTATAATTATTATAAAGTTATAATTCTAATATAACGTTCATCTATTAAATTTTGGATTCTTAAACGGAATATTCTAATTTTTAGGTCTAAATTTTAGTGCCACCATTGGCACATTCGCTGCCCACAGTGGCATTTCCTCTGCCATCCTTGACAGTTTCGCTGCCAATCTTGGCAAAAAAATGTGCCAAGCAATTTTGATCTAAAAAACTTAGGCAGACATACAGTGCATTATTTTAATAAATAAAAAGTAACACTTTGTGTTTATTATTTTCTATATATTACATTCAAGGTAAAGAAAAATATTTATTTGAACAATACTACAGTTCAAGTGTATATTATTCATAATATCGTTATTGAGAATATTCTTATGAGTAGATTTGTACTCTCCGCAGACTTGCACCTCGGACATGATAATATATTGAAATATCGTTCAGGATTCGATTCTCCTGATGAGCACCATAATATTCTATTTGATAACCTTGCATCATTTGTACAACCTCGTGACACGTTAATCCTACTTGGAGATATTGCAACGACCCCATTTTGGCTAGAGAGGGTTGCAAGTATTCAATGTACGAAGAAGGTGCTCATACTTGGCAATCATTGTACAAACATGAGGGTCAACGGCAAGATGCTCGCACTCGCAGATGGCTTCGATGAGATTCACTCGATGCTATCTAAACGAAATACCTGGTTTACACACTGCCCTATACATCCTCAGGAATTACATGGAAAGATCAATGTTCACGGGCATTTACATGACAGTATCATTCTAGATGATGCAGGCAAACCAGATCCCCGCTATATCAATGTATCAGTAGATCAGACTCAATTTAGACCAGTCTTGTTCGGTGACGTCGTTAGTCAAATCACTCGCTAAATGACTCTTGCCAACACTTGCCAACACTCTGTTTGATAAACGAGACAAAACCATATAGCAAAAAAGGCTCACTGGTAATGGAAACGCTAACTGCATATATGAACAACGAGCTTGTCGGGACTCTAGCAAGAGCAAGGTATCCAGACAACAGACTCCGCTTTAAATATGATTCTTCCTGGCTGAACAATGACAACGCTCGGCCTTTATCTCTGTCTCTTAAAATGCAGAAAAACACTATATCTTCTGAAGCGGTCTTCAACTACTTTGACAATCTTCTCCCAGACTCACCTGATACAAGAAGCCGTTTAGCCGCCAGATTTAAAACCTCCACTAAACAACCTTTCGATTTGCTCACAGCAGTTGGTCGTGATGTTGTAGGTGCTCTTACTCTACTGCCACCTGATACAAAAAATGATAAGCCAGACTTGGAGTATGAAATCCTAGATGAAAAAACGCTCGAACTCATATTGTCAGCACTACAGGCAGGAACACCACATGGAATGATTGAAGGTTCCAATGATTTCCGTATAGCCATTGCTGGCGCACAAGCTAAAACTGCGTTACTGAAAGTGGATAACCATTGGTGTTTACCAAGTGGCAATACTCCGACAACTCACATCATCAAACTCCCAATGGGAGTTCTCCAACAACCAAACTGCACGTTAGACTTAACGGATAGCGTTGAGAATGAATATCTCTGTATCGAACTCGCACGAGAGCTAGGGTTTGATGTACCTAATATTGAAATTATTCAAACTCTGAACTTCAAAGGGTTGGCTGTTGAACGTTTTGACCGAAAATGGACGAATGAGAATACTCACATTCAACGTTTATCACAAGAAGATATGTGTCAGGCAGCTTCGCTGCCAGCATCAATCAAGTACGAATCTGATGGCGGTATTGGAATCTTGGAAATTATGGACTTGTTATCTGGGTCTTCAAATGCCTTTGCCGACCGATACAATTTTATGAAATTCCAGGTGTATCAATGGGCCATTGGAGCGACTGATGGTCATGCGAAAAACTATTCGCTCACAATTGAGCAATCAGGGAGCTACCGCTTAACACCTTTCTATGACATTTTGTCTGCTTACCCTTTATTAGGTAAAAAAGGGCTTAACATCAGGCAGTTAAAGCTAGCCATGGGGCTAAGAGCATCAAGGGGTAAAAAATACGAAATCAACAAGATTTACCCTCGCCATTTTCTGGCAACCGCACAGCATGTCCGCTTTGAACAGGACATAATGCAGGAAATTCTCGACACAATGAAAACCGAGCTTCCAAATGCTATTGACCGTGTAAATATGAGGTTGCCAAATGACTTTCCAGAACATATCTCTAGCCCTATTTTCGACAATACATTGAAAATGCTTAAAAGACTCTCCTTACAGGCATCCGAGTAGAGTACAAGCAGTATGTCAAAAGCGGCTTACCCCTTGAAGGGATAAACATCATTAAACTTTTTTGGAAAAACCTATGGCATTCACATTTAAATTAGATTCCCCTATCCGTGAGCTTCAAGCATCTAGAGCACTTCTAGTTCCAAACGTTCCAGAGCAGAATCTAGTTGAACAGTTAATTGAGCTTGCAACAAAAGAATATATTTCCTCATTAGAAAAAGGAAAAAATGGGGAGTTCGGCTTACTAATTCATGACAGCAACGGAGAGGAAGTCATTCATCTTGCTTATCGTAGTGACATAACTTACCTCACGCAATTTGATAAAACCAAAACTCACATTATTAAATATGCTAGCGAAAAAAACATACCTACTAAGGAATTAGCTCTACCTAACGGTGAGGTATTAGTTATGTGCAAAAACAATGCTGACTCTGACGCTTGGTGCCAGTTGTTAATGAATTTTTCCGTGCAGAAAGTGGCTCAGATTGAGAGATTAGATTTACACCCTACTCTGCAAAGGCAAGGTTTTTTCACTAAGTTAGTAAACCAATTACTCTGCATTGCTGATACAGAGTATGTATTAGTGACTAACATCATCAATGACGAATGGTTTGAGTATTTAAAAGATGTAGCAGATGAAATAGTAGAAAATCGTTTTCAATGCAATGCTTTGTTTAACCAGAAGTAGTCCCTCCAATCGGGGAAGCTTTGAGGATTATAGTGGCTAAAAAACTATGCGCGAGAAGATTTTCAACAATGGCTTGTATCATCAAAAAAACAACGACTCATGATGGTATAAAGCCATTAACAACATGCTGCAATCGAGTATTATTAGACCTCAGCGAGCGACGAAGAAAGAAACTACACATATCTATCGAGAGCGCAGTTGGCACTGGTAAGTTGGTTTGTATTGACTGCATTAGGGAGCTAGGATTATTTGACTACAGTCTCTACGAAATAAAACGTAAAGCGAATACCTCATTAGTAACACTATCCTTTCTCAGCGAATTTAGTGTGTATTTTGATGATGCGTTAACTAAAGACCTTAAAAGTGAACTAAGCGTTGGTGCACAACAAGCTAAGAGCGAAGTCCTTAGAGAAGAGAAGGCACTAGCTAAAGCTAAAGAGCGTGCTATCCGACAAGCTGAGAGAGAAGCCCGTAGAAAAGAGAAGGCACTGGTTAAAGCTAAAGAGCGTGCTATCCGACAAGCTGAGAAGCGAGCTAAACGTGTAAGAGATACAACAGAAAGGTTATACCAGAAGGAACTGGCTGCGCTCAGCAAACCTCTAGAAACCAATATAAAACGGATGCAAAACTTAGCCAAGAGAGATAAAGCAAAGGAAAATAGCAAGAAAGCACTAGCTCAAATCTGGGACTTATCTCACTCACATAAATCCGACAAGTGTCTGTCTTATTAAACAAATATTATGCTATTTTAACTATCACTTGATCAGATTTGAGTCTAGCAGGTACTTTTTGGGGTAATTCTTATCTGCCAATGCCAAAAAACACTGTAGTTCAGCAAACTTATCATATCCAACTTTTAATGAGCTAGAGTTTTTAAAGAAGATATCAAAGTGATATCTAGGATGAACATCTCCATTCTGGTGGTCAGGGTCATCATCGAATCGAAAATACCCATGATCATCAGAGAGTAGCGATGCAAACGTATCTGAATACTTAGCTGCCTCAGTCCATTCCATACCAAAGTGTTCATACAGCGAAAGAACAATATCATCATGGGAATAATTGTTTCCTTGAACTGTTTGAATCGCATTCCTAATGATTGAAATAAACCTACCACTTACTGCTTCCTCAAGCACATCACAGTTGAATGATATTTCATTGTTACCCAAGTGGACTTGAAATGGATTTGACATAGAAAAATATCCATCATCTTTTCTAACCAAAAATCGATGAAAATCTTTGGTGAACACAGCCACATCAAACCCACCTTCACCAGTCTCTACTTGTTTTTCTGGGTGAGAATTAATCGCTTCAACTAGAGCTAGTACGTTCCATAAGTTGTCAACAGGGTCTCTGACGGATCGCAGCCGCTGCATAAAATGTGTAGGAAAATTTTTATAGTAAAATATGCTCATAACTTTTCAAAACGCTTGTATTCTGCGTTGATAAGAACGTTAAAATAGTCTTCCTCATATTCAACATCGCCCATCACCTCAGCCATTCTTTGTATAAGTTTGGCTTTTAACCTTGGACTCGCTCCGTTCTCTTCACAGTAAGCGACGACTCTGTCTTCTAGAGATGGTTCTTCATCCCAAACAATCAATGCTTTTTGATTTTCGATTTCTTGAGCAGATGGTATACGCAAATTCATATAGCCATTAGAGTTCATACATTCGATACCTGATTTTAGGGCAGTAAGTAGTTTTGTATCTGTCTGTTTTCCTAACACCAAATGACTTTCTAAAAAGGAGCGTGCCATCATCGTATATAACCCATTCCTGAATGCTGGATGGCGATGCAAATTCAGTGCGAAACAGATAACGAAAGGGAATTCTAAGCCCTTGGCATTGTTAATGTTTGAAATGAAAAATTTAGAAGGGTCGCTAGTCTTACTTTCATGAGAAATGTTGACGTCCCACCCTAAACGCTCGGTAACAATGTTTGCTAGTTCTGGTATAACGTTGTAAATATATTTACCTGTATCTAGAAATAGAACAGCAATGTCGCCAGGTTCGACACTTTTATGCCGTTCCTTAATCTGTTCAACAACATCGAAAATAGAGTTAGAAATACTTTGACCATCTTCGGTTAGATGAATGGTAGTTGATTGAAATTCCTGAGGAATGTCTTCAAATCTACGTAGAGGGTCTCTGCTAATAATGGCACGACCATCTACTTCGCTATAATTGTAGCCACAAGCACTCCACTCGTTATCTTGCAGCCACCTCAGAACTGGCATTTCATAAAGTCCCATACCAAGGGCATGCGAGAACATTAGATTCTTAGGATCTGTTCGGTAACATTTTTTTAGAACTAGATCGGCATGGCTTACAGAGTCATCAATTGTTCTAAAAATGTTCTGGAACACATCACCTGCCACAAACACTTTTTTCTCTGTAACTAACTCACAGAGTTCAACAAAGTGCTCTCCAAAGTCTTGGCTTTCATCAATGAAAACATAGTCAAATATAAACTTTTGGTTATTTGGCTCTGCTGCACTTTTGATGTCTTCGATTGCCTTTTTACAGAGTTGATCAAACGAACCAGCAGCTAACGTCCCAAACGGAATTTCATACTTGTGGCAAATATAGCGATACATACCAGAGTAAGGGTATCGTCCACTTCCCCAGGAGTGGAAACAGAAGAGTTTATTCTCCCAATCGATTTGTCTCTCAACTTTCATAAAGTCAAAAAACTGAGGTATGCGACTTCTCATACTTGAAGCTAGTATTTTATTGAAACACGTAAATGCAATTCGTGCTTCCTGCTCGTTTGAGTAAACTTCTTTGAGTTTATGCAGAAGAAGTTCCGTCTTACCTGAGCCTGCTAATCCTTGAATGACGAATTTTTTACTAGCTCCCATCTTAAAGACGAAGCCCGTCTGATCTGTATCGAAGAGCACTATCTTTGATTTAATGCTATCTAGGAGGTTGTTGGCATCTAAGTCAACTTTGTTGACGTCATTGATACTACCAATGACCAAAGAAGTTAACAGGTCTGCTACTCGTCTATCTGTAGGGTTTTCAAGTACTAAGGAATCTAAGTCTAAGTTGTCACATGTTGTAGTTTCAATAAGCTCCAACCACTGCTTTTTTCTACCAATTTTTTTCCGATACTCAAACTTCTCAGACAAAAAAGCAATGTCGTCAATGAAGTCATCCACGAATTCCTTAAACTCTTCTTTGTTGTTAGATGTATCGACAAAACAAGGCTTTCGTCCCGATGAAAAAATTACAAATGCATGTTCGTATTCGTAAGTAAGATCTTCTTTTGATAGTGGGCGCGAGAGTACGTAAATTTGCTTTTTATTGGTTTCAGCGTACTGTTCTAACCACTCTTTCAGATTGGCGGACTCTGCAAGTGCTTGGGATTCAGGAGTAAAAAAGCAGTATTCGGACATTTTGTTTCCTTAGGAGAATAAGTACTAAGCCAACGTCACTCTATAGATTTAGAAGGCGTACCTTGTCACGTAGTATGCAAATACCATCTATTTGTCATTAAGTTAAGAGTTTATAGTACTAGATGTAGGCGACTTTTCCCAATCCATATCTATAAGCAATTAGATTCACACTGAATCATTAGGGAAATTTGGTCAAATACTAATGACTAGAAATGGTATTGGTAGAAACTCTAAATTAAAATGGGGCAAAACCAAGCTAGCTCTGTATTGGGTAGAACATAATTCGCACTATCAGCATTTGATTTTTGGTAAATCTTGCCAACGGGTGGTGTATTGAGGCGACAACATTTCACGCCGCATTGCCCATTTTTGAGTTATGCCTTGAGCAGCAAGGAAGATAGCATCACTCCCAAATCGATTGTTTAACGTGTCATACACATTCATTAGCTTAGGATTATTCGGGGTCAGGTTGAACAGATCGGGCTGCTCATGCAGCCCGTCAACTAAGTCAATCAGCCCAACACCAATTTTATAAAATCTCACATCCTGTTGGAATAACTGCTCTGCCAGTCGAGAGGCGGCTTGAGTTATCAGAGTCACATCAGCAGTTGGATACGCAAAACGATGAACCGCTCGGCGTGCCACAAGAAGTGGGTCAAATGGTGAACTGTTAGCGAAACAAAGCATCACTCGACACAGTGACTTTTGTTTTCGAGCCTTAAAGGAAGCAATATTGGCATGCTTGCACAACGCTTGCTGCAACGACTCAAGGTCAGTAATTCTCTGACCTGCACTGCGGGTAGAGAATATTTGCTTTTTATCCGCTCTAGCCGCATCCCAGCCCTTACATTTTTGTCCATTGAGTTCACGCACTGTACGCTCCACTTCTACGTTAAACTCTTTTCTAATCAATGCAGGAGGATAATTGGCAAGCTTGAGCGCTGTATTAATTCCCATCATCTCTAATCGATGGGTTAGTTTCCTGCCTATGCCCCACACCTCTGAGACATGCAGTTGCCCTAAAACCGCCTTACGCTCTCGTTCGCTATCTAAGACACATACCCCATTGTACCCTTCGATTTTTTTCGCAGCATGATTGGCCGCTTTGGCGAGTGTCAATGTTTGCCCAAACCCTACACATACTGCTAAGCGGCATTCACGCCAAACAGCGCGTCGTAATTTCATGCCATGCTCTTTGAGAGAAGGAATGGCTGGAAAGCTATGTTCAAATGAAAGGAAAGACTCATCGATACTGTATATGTGTTGCTCAGGTGCGAAGCGACCAATAACCTGCATCATTTTGGCAGATAAATCCGCATACAACTCATAGTTCGATGACAGAGCAATCACCCCCTTCTGTTCACAAAGTGCCTTAACTTGAAAGTAAGGCTTGAACTTTTCTATCCCAGCTTCTTTAGCTTGTCGATTTGCTGCGACAATGCAACCGTCGTTGTTGGACAAAACGATCATCGGCTTTCCACGCCAATCGGGGCGGAAAACTTGCTCAGCGCTACAGTAGAAAGAATTAGCATCAACCAAAGCAAACATTATCTTGCTCTCAACAATGGACTCACTCGGTGGCAGCGAATTGAGCGAGTTACAATCCCTTCAAGGGAAAATTGATCAAATTCGTGGATAGGAACGGGCTGGTATCGCTCATTAGCAGAGAGGAGTAATCGACGATTGAGGTCGATTTGTTTACAAATAAATTCCCCATTTAGGTTTGCCACTATGATGTCGAAATCTTGTACATCTAATGAGCGATCTACAATGAGTAAATCTTTATCAAAGATACCCACATCTTGCATAGAATCTCCACATGCATACCCCAGAAAGGTGGCGCAAGGATGATCAATAAGAAGCTGGTCTAGATCTAAAGCGAGCTGCGTATACTCTTCAGCAGGACTCTCGAAGCCTGTGATACCAGCATGAGCAAAGATAGGGATGACTTTCATACAAAAAACACACTGTATATAAATACAGTTTATTGTATTTCAGATTAGGCATTTTGCAACAGCACTACGCTAACTAAAAATCAGCATCACTTTGAGAGATTTATGAATATTAGAATACGTACTAAGAGAAATCTCCCGTTTCAATCCTAGTTATCATTTCGAGGACTTTTGCTTTTCCATCTGCTTCATTTAGTGCCTCAAAAGGGCTTAAACCACCTAATGTTTTTTTACTATTGCTTAGCCACACATCGCATAACGCTTCATCATTAAAAATGGCCATCAGGCGCGACTTAATTTCAGCATCTAAGTGTTCATTCATTCTGTTATCTCTAATAAGTTAGCAGTACAATGATAATGATTAGATCGATTTGATAGAACGACGATACATTATAGATCAATCGCGTTCATATCTTCGATGTGCCTCTATATTTCTACGGTAGGTTTAGTGGCCTGCTTCATTATGGGCAAAAACCAATATCTAAACACAGCTTGGGGCAGAAATTTGTTAGCTAGGGTCTCACTGAGAAATCCCTGGACAAATGTTGTGACAAATCTTTATAAGCGCCGAGAAGCTTAGAATACTTCTGCTAAGGGAAAGCACTGAAATTGTCTCCCAAATGATGTTCAGTTTCACTCATCCACTACAGCTTGCCCCCTAGGATGCATTATTGAATCTGACTCAACGGTGTTTATGATCGGTCAAAGGTCACATGAGAGTAATACCTTACAATTCCCATTCTTATCAGTTACTTAAATATAATTCACAGCGCTTTGATATCGTTGTTCTTCTATTTTATCTAACCTCTCACATATCTAGTTCTGATCACTCCTGCACCAGCATTTTTATAGTGAAGAGCACTCCTAGACCTGATTAAGATATCTGCTGCACGCAAAATTAAAAGTACTGCTCAACAGATCCCCTGCTAACCAATAAAGATTAAAACTAACAATAAAAATATACAAATCAGATACTTAAATACAAAATGGGAATTTTAATAGTAATACGCCAAAATATAAACGTACTCATCAAAAAACACACGAAATCAAAAAAAACACTAAATATCATATAATTATGTGCAACTAAAAGTTAGACACTAAAAGTTAGACGTCATAGTAGTGCAGAACGAACCTACATCATCAAGCGGCTTTAATTGAAGCAACTAATAGACAGAAAGCCCCAGAGGGGCTTTCAAAAACAATCTTTATTTAAGATTAGCTCTTAGCGACTGGGGACTTTTAATGTCTGGAAAAGGTAACGTTTCAGCGGAAGGTACAACTGACAACGCTGGTGGAACATACCCAATCAACTCTTTCAATTTACTGCTCCAGGTTTCAAGCCCACCAAGCTTATCGTCAAAATAGTCATAGCGATCATAGTGACGTGTACTTACATCTTGTAAGGCGTGATTTTGAATACGATCTCGAACTTCTTTGCTGATTCGGCATGCCCCCATCAAAGTTTTACACGTTCGACGCAAATCTTTAGGCACAAACTTATCGAACCCCACAGCATCGCGATAACGAGTCACTGCACGACAAATTGAGCTAGTTTTCATGGGTTCTTCTGCATCTTTGGGATTTGGAAAAACATATCGTCCACCACCAGAAAGCTCATATTGTTTCTGAAGTATTTCAAAAGCCAATCCGTTCAACGGTACGATATGATCTTTTTTGTTTTTGGAACGTTCTTTAGTGATGCAGACAAACCTTTCTTCCCAATCAACATTCCACCATTCAAGTGTAATCACCTCATATGGTCGTTGCCCCCCTAGATAGATGCACAGTTGAAGTAAGTGCCTCAAATCTTGTCCGATGGGTACAAGATCATAGTTTTCACGAAGATCTTTTAGTAGACGCCGTAACTCTCGCCATTCTAAGAACCTTTCACCAATGCGCTCTCCATCTTTTTGCTTTGGAATTGATGCTACTGGATTGTATTTTATGCCAAATTTCGACTCTAAAGAGAAATAGCGAGGATCGTTATCAAAGCGCATCCCATGGTTAAACGCCGCCATCACATAGCTACGTACTCGGTTGCTTTGGGTGATAGCTCCACGCTGGATCATCATACTAATAACGTATTTAATATCATCTGTCGTTACATCACACGCTTTGGTGTTTTTGTCTATATATGGATAGAACTCTCGTACCAGCGCATTTCGCACGTCTTCATACGTTCTCTTTCCATCTATTTTCATACGCTCCGTATAGCTATGAAATAGCTCATCAATGGTTCCTAAGCTTTTACTCTCAGCATCAATTTTTTTCTGCTCGCTCTCTTGTTGTTCAAGGTGCAATTTAGGATCTTTTCCGCCGAGCAACAGTTGTGAGAAAACTTCGGCTTTCTCGCGAGCTTCTGTAAGAGTCATGCTGCCAGCACGTGCACTGAATAAACCGATTGAGATAAATTTTTCTTTCTGGTGCTGGTAGTAGCGAAACACGAACTGCTTTTTCCCACTAGTGAAAATTTTTACTCCTAAACGCCCTGTACCGCGTTGACCTGATTGATCCCAGAGATAATAGGAATTTTTACTACTGGTCGCGGATTGAATTTTAGTAACAGTTAACATTCTGATTTTCTCTTGTCTTTTTTGGCGAAGTTAACTTTCTAGGCCAATAGGCATAACCTAAAAGAAGCCAAAAATGATGTTGACAGATTTTCTGCCTAAGCAAAGCTAGGTCAGGTAATGGGTCAGACAAGAGAAAAGTGACATGAAAATCAATGCAAACTAACGCAATAAAGATAAACACATAACTAATTGAATTTAATGATAATTACCAAGTATTGCATACTCATAAAAATGAACCTGGTAGGACTCATAATCGCTTGGTCCCCAGTTCGAACCTGGGAGGGGCCACCAGATTTCGATAAGGCTTATGGAAAAATCCGTAAGCCTTTTTCGTTCTAGTCCTTTCCATATCCGGTCCGCAATTACTTCCGGTAAGCTCTGGTCCATTAGGTCAGCCGAAATACGCCACGTAGTCACCACAGAGTCACACTTCCCCTACCAGAGTGATAGCCACCATCAGAACCTTCTCTCGTCTGTACAACGTGAATCAGAGCAGAGACATACCACTCAACACCAGAACCGAACCCCAGAAAAACTTCGCGCAGGAACCAACAAAAATATAACCAATATTCTGTCCCATTAGGTCTAGTCACTAATATAAATATAATTTAGATACCTGAATGGGGTTCTAACTGAGATTACGCAGGAGACTCAGCACCGAAGATTAGGACAAGATGAATGTTGAATCATGATGACCGATTACCCTTAGTGGTAATCGCTCTGTCTTTCTCGTAAATGATTTAAGTCAGTAGTAAGCAGCTGTCAACCACAGCCCCAGAAACAGCAGCTAATCACCGGACTGATATTCATACTGCAACCTGAAAAACCAACGGCACACTGGATTACAGCGCGAATCTGGTATGAGCTAGGGTGTCAAGTTGGGTTAGTGGAATCAGATGGAACTACCATTGATGACGACGGCCATTGGAGCCTATTTCTACCACACACTAAGTCGGGGCTGTCGAGAGCTGTCCTGCTAAACCATCTAGCTAAGGAAGTCATTCATGATCAACGACGATTTCAACAACCGAAGACCCCCTATATCTTTGCTGGAAATGCACCCGGTAGGCCTATCGCTCATCCGAAGAAAGCATTTGCTCGAATCAAGAAAGCTGCCGCGATTACAGACAACTTCCGAATTCATGATTTGAGGCATAGCTTCGCATCGATACTGATAAAGCCACTCTCTATGATGTTCAGCATTTATTGGGGCATCAGTGTCCACAGACCAGCGCTAGGTATGCTCAGTTGGCTTAGGGTAGGCTGATGGAGGTAAGTGCTAATGTGGCTGAGTTGGTAGGTTGTATCTAATGACGATTAAAGCAGTAGTTTTCTAATGATATACTGCTTTTCATCACGTATTATCTACTTATGATTAAATTTGTTGCACAACTGGACTGGCATGATAAGGGTAGTTAGTATGTAACTTATTGTTCAGAATCAATGTTAATCAGAACTTACGTTCTACGTTTACTAGGAACTTAATATGCACTCCAGTCTGGCATTTTTAACCAAGCGTAATACCAATACAGAGGACCACAAGACGGAAGAACCTGACGCTGACAACAGATTGGCTAGTAACTCTGCAGAAGGTATAAACAGTAAGTCCAATACCATGGATCTACACTTTAATCTCTGGGATGTGTCAACTTCGCAGAGGAGTAAAAGTTGTTTTCTTGATGTAGGTATTCGTGTAAACAAAATTGATGAAATAGAAGATCTTTTAGTATATTTTCCATTTTCTATTTCTAGAGAAGATTTTATTGATTTGCATTCTTGTTTCAGTACGAACTCAGAACTTGTTAGAACAATATTTAACGAGAACCTTTCTTTTGAAAGTGTTACACAAAATTTGTCTTTCGTTAGATTTGATAATAAATCCAAAGATAATAAGTTTTTCATCCATGAGACGCCATTTTCCAATGAGTCATTAATTTCAATAAATCATGGTAACTTTTTTTACAACGGTGATAAATTAGATTCAACACTTTTAAGTTTTAAATGTGAGTTCATTAAAAACTTAAAAAAATATCACGAAAATCAAAAACATCTCGGTCGAGATAGTACAGATGCATATTTTAGGTTTAGAGTTCCATTAGAAAAAAGAAACGTATTTATAGAACAATACAAACAAGGCAGTGGTTTGATAACCGGTTCTTTGAGTAAAAGTGAAATTGTTGATTTTAGAGTAAATGAAGTACGAAGTTTACCTGCACAATTGTATCAGGAAAAAGATATTAGAGATCTTAATTTTGCATCGTGCAGAGTAGACTATTTCCTAGTTAAAGATGCAAAGTGTGAATATCAAACATCACATGGGTCTTTTAAAAAATCTAGAACTTTAGAGAAAAGCTTTTGGAAAGATTATTTGCTGTACGAAAGTAAAAACTCAAATTTAAAGAAAGTTCTTGAAGAAAAAGAACCAATGGTAATATACCATTGGAATAAAATCAAAGATATTGGTGATGAA
Source organism: Vibrio paracholerae (assembly GCF_037672085.1). Taxonomy (NCBI): domain Bacteria; kingdom Pseudomonadati; phylum Pseudomonadota; class Gammaproteobacteria; order Vibrionales; family Vibrionaceae; genus Vibrio; species Vibrio paracholerae. The sequence continues at coordinate 2,536,467 of NZ_JBBHLM010000002.1, forward strand.
TTTATAGGGTTTTCTGCATTCTCTAAGTTTGTAGAACCTAGAGTGCATCTTATGAAAATTGTTACTTATATAGCTATGATTATTTTATTTGCCATATTTGCTAATATAGCCACAAGCCATCTGGAATCATATTTTCCGGCCCTATTTGGCGATCAAAACATCAACTGTGATAAACAGGAATGTCTCACAAATGGCAGGGAGCAATAATGAATAATTTTGGTAGATCAATAAATTGTTTGCCTAGCTCTGGTTTCACTGTTTCTATTATCGATAGAGACTATGTGATAAAATATTGGAAGAAAATTAATCTACCTCCAATTGATTACCAACTTTCCCTTTTCTGCAGAAAATTATTTGAAGATGTGTGGGAATTTTACCCCAATTTTTTTGACTGGATTGATAGAAAGTTTATTCCAGGTTTGATAAATGGAGAGAGAGAAATTGTAATAATTTCAGAAAGAGGTAATTTGCTAGGTTATTCCGCCTTAAAAAAGACACATAAAGAAAATAAAATTTGCACTTTATATGTAAAAGGTTTTGCAAGAGATTCTGGCATCGGAACCATTCTTCTAAATGTGTCCAAAATACGACTTAACGAAGATAGACCGTTAATTACAGTTAGTGAAGATAGAATTGAGCTTTTTGAAAGCATGTTTAACAAAAACAACTTTAAATTAGTTAATAGTATAAACAATCTCTATCTGGATGGGAAAAAAGAGTACGTATTCAATAAGGAGATGACAACAGATGAAAGCTCTATTGTCGATAAAGCCTAAGTATGTAGATGAAATTATATCAGGTAAAAAAAAATATGAATTCAGAAAAAAAATCTTCAAGAGAGACATAGATTCAATCATTGTATACTGCACATCTCCAATAAAAATGGTTGTTGGGGAAATTTTTTTCAACGAAACGATATCAGATACTCCACGTGAAATTTGGAAACAATGCTCAGATTCATCTGGAATTAGTAAGGATGAATTTTTTTCTTATTATGAAGGCTGTCCAATTGCGTACGCTATAAAAATTAATAGATTCAAGCTTTACGATAAACCTTTGTTACTTTCTGATATAAAAAAAGATTTAAAGGCGCCACAATCATTTATCTATATAGGTGAAAAATGAAAAACATATTCATATCGGGAATTCATGGCGTTGGAAAAACCACCTTAGCAAAAGAGCTTAGTAAAAAACTAGAGTTACAACATTACGCTTGTAGTTCATTAATTAATAACTATATAGATAAAACTGATGAAAATAAGCGTGTAACTAACATCCAAGAAAATCAACGTGTGCTTATTAATGCCTATAAGAATTTGGCGAGTGAGCATACGATTATATTAGATGGACATGTTACATTGTTGGACGATGAAGGCAACCCAACCCCAATTAAATCTAGTGTATTCCGTGAGTTGGATGTCGGTGTTTTTGTTTTAGTAGTCGATGATGTTGATGAAATTCTTGAACGTCTTCAACTTAGAGATAACTTGAAATGGAATGTTCGTTATATAAAAGAAATGAAAAGCTGCGAGAAGAAAACTATAGAAATGATTTCGCGAGAATTAAATATAGAACTAATAGAGTATAAGTTTGATAATGATATTGATAAATTGGCTCTATACTTGAAAGAATTTTTTTGTTGATTTTTATCTCAACACCTACCAATCTAAAATCCTAGATCGCTGGGTCGGTCACACCAGACTGCCCCTGTAATCTCGCTCTAAGGCTTATCCTGCCTAACTTCCTGCATGATGTGGTTTCTGTAATTATCGCGACGGCGTCGTCGACGGTAGTTCCATCTGATTCCACTAATCCAACTCGACACCCTAACTCATACCAGATTCACGCTGTAGTCCAGTGTGTCGTTGGTTTTTCCGGTTGCAGTATGAATACCAGTCCAGTGATTAGCAGCTGGTTCTGGTATTATGGTTGAGTGTCGATGATTACTGGTCGAAATTACATTAGAGATAGACAGACCGATTACCACTGAGGGTAATCGGTCATCACGATTCAACATTCATCTTGTCCGAATCTCCGGTACTGAGTCTCCTGCGTAATCTCAGCTAGAACCCCATTCAGGCATCTAAATTATATTTATAACTAGACCTAATGGGACAGAATATTGGTTATATTCTTGTTGGTGCCAGCTCGAAGTTTTTCTGGGGTACCGGTCTGGTGTTGAGTGGTATGTATCTGCTCTGATTCACGTTGTACAGACGAGAGAAGGTTCTGATGGTAGCTATCACTCTGGTAGGGGAAGTGTGACTCTGTGGTGACTACGTGGCGTATTTCAGCTGACCTAATGGACCAGACCAGAAAAGATAAAGGCCCGTAGATTTCTCTACAAGCCTTCTAGAATTCGGTTCAGACAATGGGTCAAGTAAGCTTATCCTTAACGTTTCTGAACGGTTTAAGACGGCACTCTAACCCACCATTTTATGCTCTAGAAATGGCAACGGGAGCATAAGCTCCCGTCTATTCCAGATCAGCAAATCAAAGGTGTAATGTTGTTTTGATTAGTTGCGTTTTACCCGCCTAAACAAACTAGCATTAAAATTCATCTCGCATCACACTTTTTGTACAAATTGTGAGCAAATGGACTTATTTCTGAAATTGTCACATAAATTTCAGCCTATTTTCACTGCCTATCATCACCAGATACCTTGCGGTGACTGTTCAAGGATATTCCGCGCAACAAAAAGCTCATCAGACTGTCGTGATTTTGCAATATGTAGCCTCTAGCCTCTTGGTAAACCATCACATAAGAGGTTGCTATGCTTTCTACTTCTCCATTTGTTCTGCCACGAAAAACCCCATTTGGTTTAGGTGAACACTTAGCGGAATGGGCAACAGGACTGAAACGTCTCAATCAATTCTATGCTCAACGCCCAGCAAGCGGTGATACTCAAGCGTTTTTGCGCTTTACCTTGGATGTTCTTGGTATCGATTATCAAGTAGTACGCGGCAAGCTCACACATGTTCCAGCTCAAGGGGCAACTATCGTGGTCGCCAACCACCCTTTAGGCTGCGTTGAAGGGGTTATTTTGGCTGAGCTACTGCTTTGCGTTCGCTCAGATGTAAAAATTCTCGCTAATCAGTATCTAAAGCTGGTGCCCGAGCTTGCCTCACTGTTTATCGGCGTCGATGTATTTGAAGGCGCTGATGCCGCAAAAGCGAATCTGCATGCACTTCGCCAAGCGCATAAACATCTTGAGCAAGGTGGGTTGCTACTGATGTTTCCTGCTGGGGAAGTCTCCCAATTGGTTGACAGCAAGCAAGGTCGTTTGGAGGACAAAGAGTGGAGCCAATCGGTCAGTCGCCTCGTTAAAAAACACCAAGCGCATACAGTCCCAGTTTATATTGATGGCCATAACTCAACCCCTTTTTACCTTGCAGGAAAAATTCACCCTATGCTGCGCACCTTGATGTTGGGCCGCGAACTGCTCAATAAACAGCATACTCAAATTGGTATCGCGATTGGTGAAGGGATTTCACACAGCGAAGTACAGCATCTTTGTGATCAACAGTTGGTCAACTATCTGCGCCTCAATACCTATCTTTTACAATCTTCTCCCGTGCGTAACAAAACCGCCAGTGATCGATCCTTGCCTCCCGTTGCAGAGCGCCTTCCATTAGCCGATCTGCTCGAAGATATCGCGCAGTTGCCTTACGCCGACCATATGCTGCGCCATAACCAATTTGATGTGTATTGCACCACAGCGGATAACATTCCTTCGTTGATGCATGAAATTGGCCGCATTCGCGAGTTGAATTTTCGTGAGGTGGGCGAAGGAACGGGCTGTGCGCTGGATATTGATCGATTTGATCGCGATTACCTGCACCTATTCATTTGGGATAGAGAGAAAAATCAGCTGGTGGGCGCATACCGTTTAGGGCTCGTTGATAAGCTTATTGAGCACAAGGGGATCAGCGGCCTCTACTCCAGTACCCTATTTCATTATGATCAACGCTTCCTCAATAACATGGGCAATGCGATTGAAATGGGGCGTTCGGTGATTGACAGCCAATATCAAAAAAGCATGGCGGCCCTGCTTTTACTTTGGAAAGGCATTGGTACTTATGTCGAACGCCATCCACAATATACTCACCTTTTTGGTCCTGTGAGTATCAGCAACGATTACAGTGAACAAGCCAGGCGCTTACTCGCCGATACCATGACTCTGCACTATTACGATAGTGAACAAGCCGAGTTAGTGATGGCCACCAACCCTCTACCTACTGGGAAAGAACAATGGAATGCCAGCCTTCTGACGTCACTTGCCGACTTGCAGCTCCTGTCACGAGTGATTGCTCGGATCGATGAAGGAAAGGGAATTCCAGTGCTACTGCGCCAATATCTAGGATTAAATGGGAAGCTGGTGAGCTTTAATGTGGATCCTGCATTCAATAATGCGTTAGATGGCTTGATCGTGGTTGACATTCGCAATATACCCACGAAAACGTTAGCGCGTTACATGGGGCAATCTGAAGCTCTGCGCTATCTTGCCACCCACCAATATTTTAGCGATATCTAACCCGTCACGCCAAGGTGCTTCACCTTGGCGTGACCCATCAAACACTTCTTGAATCAAAATAAAATGCTATTGAGTTAAAATTTCCTCTCAATATCGCTAGTTTGATGCTGACTAATCATCAAGATCGCACTTCATTTACATGAAAATTTAGCATTTCAGACTAACCTACCCGACCATTTTACCTGCCTTGATGATTGACTCTTTTTTTAGCAACTTAGACTCTACAGCCTCAATAACGATAACAATGAGGAAGTTATGTCAACCACAACCTATTTAAGTAAAAGCCGCATCGCTCTTGCTCTTATCCTAAGCACAGTTTTAGGAGTCGCACAGGCCAACGAACCTCCCGTTTATAAACTGACGCTGGCCGAAACATGGGGGGCAAATACTCCGATCCTCGGCGATGCACCGAAAAATATGGCTAAATTGGCCGCTGAAATGTCCAATGGCCGTATTCAAATCCGTATCGACTCGGCCAACAAACACAAAGCACCGCTGGGCGTGTTTGATATGGTGAAATCCGGTCAATACGATCTCGGTCACTCCAGCTCTTATTATTGGAAAGGCAAGGTTCCGAATACCCTCTTTTTCTCTTCGATGCCGTTTGGCATGATCGCAACTGAGCAATACGCCTGGTTCTATTATGGCGGTGGGATGCCGTTGATGGAGAAGGTGTACGCGCCGCATAACCTCTTGTCGTTTCCGGGCGGTAACTCAGATATTCAAATGGGCGGATGGTTTAAAAAAGAGATCAACAGCGTTGACGATCTGCAAGGGCTGAAAATGCGTATTCCGGGATTTGCGGGTGAAGTGTTGGCAAAACTTGGCGCGAAACCCACGAACATTGCACCGGGAGAGCTTTATACCTCGCTAGAACGCGGCACTATCGACGCACTTGAATGGGTCGGCCCTGCCTTTGATCTGCGCATGGGTTTTCATAAAATCGCCCCTTACTATTACACCGCATGGCATGAACCTGGCTCCGAAACGCAATTTCTAGTCAATAAGAAGAAGTGGGATACACTACCAAAAGACATCCAAGTGATCTTAGAAACCGCTTTCCGCGTCGCCGCTTTCGATATGTACAACCAAGCGATCGATGCGAATGCGACGAGCTGGGCAGCGATGAAAAGTGAGTACCCAGACATCAAAGTTCGTGATTTTCCACCCGCAGTTCTTGCCGCGCTACGCCAAGCCAACAATGAACTTCTGCAAGAGCAGGCAGCAAGCGATCCGCTCGCTAAAGAGATCATCGACTCTCAGCAGGCGTACTTAACCAAAGTGCGTGATTGGACTCGGATCTCGACACAAGCGTACTTAAATACCAATCCTTAATGGCAATGCGCTGGATAAACAAAGGGCTACCCTCTGGTAGCCCTTTGATTTATTGAACATTTACTCGACAGTTACCGCTTTAGCAAGGTTACGAGGCTGGTCAACATCGGTACCCTTGATTAAAGCCACATGGTAAGAGAGCAGTTGCATTGGGATGGTGTAATAAATCGGAGCCACAATCTCGCTGACATGCGGCATCGCAATGATTTTCATCGTCTCATCTGCTTCAAAGCCCGCCACTTCATCGGCAAATACGTACAGTAAACCACCGCGCGCACGCACTTCTTCAATATTGGATTTAAGCTTTTCTAAGAGTTCATTACTTGGTGCAACCACAACCACTGGCATATCCGCATCGATCAACGCCAATGGACCATGCTTTAACTCGCCCGCTGCATAGGCTTCTGCGTGGATGTAAGAGATCTCTTTCAGTTTAAGAGAGGCCTCTACCGCAATCGGGTAGTACTCACCGCGCCCCAAAAAGAGGGTGTGATGCTTATCGGCAAAATCTTGCGCGAGCGTTTCAATCTGTTTTTCAAACGACAATGCGGTTTCAATCTGCTTCGGCAGTTGATGCAATGCATGTACGATCTCAGCTTCTAACTCGCGACCAATGCGCTGTTGCTGCTTACCAAGTGCAGTCACCAGCATCAGTAACGTAACAAGCTGAGTGGTAAAGGCTTTGGTTGAAGCCACACCAATCTCAGTGCCTGCGCGAGTCATAAAGGCGAAATCCGATTCACGCACGAGAGAAGAACCCGCAACGTTACAAATCGTCATCGCCGCCATATAGCCTTTCTCTTTCGCTAAACGTAGCGCGGCTAAGGTATCTGCCGTTTCACCAGACTGAGATAGAGTGATCAGTAGGCTATTGGGGCGCGTGACAAATTTGCGATAGCGGAATTCAGACGCGATTTCGACATCACAGCTCACACCCGCTAACGATTCAAACCAGTAACGTGCCGTCATCCCTGCATTATAAGAGGTACCGCAGGCAACGATCTGTACATGTTCCACTTTTGCCAAAATCTCTGCCGCGTGCACACCAATGCTTTCCACCACCACGCTGTCATGGGTAATACGCCCTTCCATGGTGTTGATCAGCGCCTTTGGCTGCTCGAAAATCTCTTTTTGCATGTAGTGGCGGTAGTGACCTTTGTCCGCAGCATCATGTTCTAGATTGGATTCGCTGATTTCACGTTGTACAGGTTGCCCCAGAGCATCAAATACGCGCACATCACGACGAGTCATTTCCGCCACATCACCCTCTTCCAGATACATAAAGCGGCGTGTCACGTTAAGTAGCGCGAGTTGGTCTGACGCGAGGAAGTTTTCACCGATGCCAAAACCAATCACAATTGGGCTACCTGAGCGAGCGACCACTAAGCGCGAAGGGTCGTTACGATCCATCACCACAGTGCCGTAAGCTCCTGTAAGCTGTTTAACGGTGGTTTGCACCGCTTCTAGTAAAGAGGAAGCACTGCGCAATTCCCACTCCACTAAATGAGCAATGACTTCAGTATCCGTTTGTGAAGTAAACACATAACCACGCTCTTGCAGCATAGTACGCAGTATTTCGTGATTTTCGATAATGCCGTTGTGTACCACCGTAATGTCACCAGAAAGATGGGGGTGAGCATTGATCTCAGAAGGCTCACCATGCGTTGCCCAACGGGTATGCGCGATACCTGTACCGCCCGCTACTTGTGCCGCTTCAACCGCATCCGCCAACTCTTGTACTTTACCCAAACGGCGTAAACGCGTGAGCTGCTTATCGCTATCCACGACAGCTACACCCGCAGAGTCATAGCCGCGGTATTCAAGACGGCGTAGGCCCTGTACTAAAATTTCAGCAACATCGCGTTGTGCAACCGCACCAACAATTCCACACATAGTTAAACTCCATATTTTTTATACTGTCGCGCCCTGACTTGATAAGTCGCGCTAAGGGATTTTTATTTCACGGTTGCACGGATCACGCGCACTTGGTGAGATTCAATTTGTTTGGCAAACTCGTCACTCAATTCATGATCTGTGACTAAGACATCAATGTTGTCCCAGCTCAGCTCTAAGTTCGGAATTTTGCGGCCCACTTTGTCTGACTCAATCATCACGATCACTTCACGCGAGACTTCAGCCATCACTTTGCTAAGCCCAACCAGCTCATTGAACGTGGTCGTCCCCCGGTCAAGATCGATGCCATCAGCACCGATAAACAGCTGGTCAAAATCGTAAGAGCGCAGTACCGATTCTGCGACTTTGCCTTGGAAGGATTCAGAATGGGTATCCCAAGTACCGCCAGTCATCAGCAGTGTGGGTTCATTTTCTAATTCATTGAGTGCATTCGCGACATGCAATGAGTTGGTCATCACGACCAGCCCTCGCTTGTCATTCAGTTGCTGAATTAACGCCGCCGTGGTGCTGCCACTATCAATCACAATCCGATTATGATCACGGATTAGTTTCGCTGCAGCTTTAGCCAGAGAAATCTTTCGAACTGAAACTTTTTCATTCAATTCATCGTGCATCACTTCTTTCGGTAATGCGATAGCACCGCCATAGCGACGCAGCAATTGGCCATTTTTTTCAAGAGAAGCTAAGTCTTTGCGAATAGTCACTTCTGATGTTTCAAACTGAGAAGAGAGAGCCTCAACACTCACCTCACCTTGTTCATTAACCAGCTTAACTATTGTGTGTCTTCTCAGTTGTGTGTTTCGTTTTGACATTATAAAACACAATTAAAGTTACGAATCGAAACGAAGTATAGTTAAAACGAAACAAATAAGTCCATTTATTTCGATCCAAAAAATTAATATTTCACGCTAAAACCTTGTCCTAAGACAATTCTTAGACAGTGATATTACTGTCATTCAATGGTAGAATTCGGCCTCGAAAAGAAAAAAAATTACAGAATTGAGTAAAAATAACGCCCATAGCCCGCGCTATACTGCCGCTAACTGGCGATTTTTCTGAAATTTTTGATCAAACAGTCAGTCATAAAATGACTAAATCTGTTGAAAGACTTTCAGTTTTGGAGTGCTGTGAACTCGTGAGCTAGACTTGGCAATTGACGAAATAAAGTTGCTACCGCCGAGAACACTTCAAAACCACCACCAACTTCAAAATCATTTTGTTTATCGGAGAAACTCTTCCATGAAAAAGACCAAAATCGTATGTACGATTGGCCCAAAAACTGAGTCTGTAGAGAAACTGACTGAGCTTGTAAACGCTGGCATGAATGTTATGCGTCTCAACTTCTCTCACGGTGACTACGTTGAGCACGGCACTCGTATCACTAACTTCCGCAAAGTGATGGAAGTGACCGGTAAACAACTGGCGATCCTACTGGATACTAAAGGTCCAGAGATCCGTACTATCAAGCTGGAAAACGGTGATGATGTGGATCTGGTCGCTGGCCAAGAGTTCACTTTCACAACTGACACGAAAGTTGTTGGTAACAAAGAGCGCGTAGCAGTCACTTACTCTGGTTTTGCAAAAGACCTGAACGTAGGCAACCGTATTCTGGTTGACGACGGTCTTATCGAGATGGAAGTACTGGCGACCACTGACACTGAAGTGAAGTGTAAAGTTCTGAACAACGGCGCGCTGGGTGAAAACAAAGGTGTTAACCTGCCAGGCGTTTCTGTCAATCTGCCAGCGCTGTCTGAAAAAGACAAAAACGACCTGAAATTTGGTTGTGAGCAAGGCGTAGATTTCGTTGCTGCCTCTTTCATCCGTAAAGGTTCTGACGTGAAAGAAATCCGTGAAGTATTAGCTTCACACGGCGGTCAAAACATTCAAATCATCTCTAAAATCGAAAACCAAGAAGGCTTGGACAACTTCGATGAGATCCTTGAGCTGTCTGACGGCATCATGGTTGCACGTGGCGACCTAGGTGTAGAAATCCCAGCAGAAGAAGTTATCTTCGCTCAAAAGATGATGATCGAGAAATGTAACCGTGCACGTAAAGTGGTTATCACGGCAACGCAAATGCTGGATTCAATGATCAAGAACCCACGTCCAACTCGCGCAGAAGCGGGCGACGTTGCGAACGCGATCATGGATGGTACTGATGCTGTAATGCTTTCTGGCGAAACAGCAAAAGGTAAGTACCCAGTTGAAGCGGTGAAGATCATGGCGCAAATCGCTGAGCGTACTGATCCTGTACTGAAAGCAGAACTGGGTTCACGCCTAGACAGCCCACGTCTACGTATCACTGAAGCCGTATGTAAAGGTGCAGTAGACACCGCTGAGAAACTGGCAGCGCCACTGATCATCGTAGCAACTGAAGCGGGTAAATCTGCTCGTTCAGTTCGTAAGTACTTCCCAACGGCTAACATTATTGCAGTCACCACCAACAAGAAAACAGCAGCTCAGTTAGTGCTTTCTAAAGGTGTAACGCCAGTTGTGGTTGACGCGATTGACAACACTGACGCTTTCTACCACCTAGGTAAAGAGATTGCGCTGCAATCTGGCCTTGGCAAGAAAGGCGACATCGTAGTGATGGTTTCAGGCGCACTGGTTGCTTCTGGCACAACGAACACTGCATCAGTACACGTACTGTAATCGGACAAATGCGACGGCCTCGCCTCGCTGAAAACGATATAAAAACGGAGCCCAATGGGCTCCGTTTTTTATTACCAACCGAAAAACTCTTTGTGATGAGTATTGAGCAAAAGCACCATAGGTAGAAAATAAAGTGCGCTGAGCTTAATGCCTAATACCAACAAACAGCCAATCGTTAGTCTGACCAGAAGATGATTCAACATACACTGCCTCTCAGTTGCTCAGTGTGTTTGATTCCCTATGCCTAAGCACCACAGAAAGTAACTGTCACTTTCTTTCAATCAATGAGCATTATTGATGAAAAGGTCAGCAGTTTACTTATTACTCAGTCTAGCTCAATAAATCAGCAATATTAGACTTTAGTCTAACTGTAATGAAAAAATGACAAACGGTCATTTTTAAAATCAATACAATAAGATAGAAAAAGCCGCCCATCTCGAAAAGCGGCTTTGTATAAAATATGAATAAAAATAAGCAAATAGGGGCGACTTTCGTCGCCCCCACTCTTCATCATTATGCTGACTTAACATTGGCTATGGTGCCAACTTATATACCACATCCACTCGATCACGAATCACCAAGGAAGACTCTTGATAGGTATCTGCCACATCCATTTTTTCGCTTAGATTCGCCGCTCGCATCATGATCGGCTCAACACTTGGCGTGTTGTAGTCTATCCGCCAAACGCCTTCTAAGCGGCGCTCAAATCCCTTAGCTAAAGACTGAGCTTTGAGCTTGGCATCTTCAATCGCCGCCATACGCGCTTGCTGCTGGTATTTCTCTTGATCACGCACCTTCAATTGAATGCTATTGACTTGATTGATACCAGACTCTAAGGCGATATCCAGATACTGATTCAGCTTACTCACCTCTTCGACCCTGACTGTAATCGAGCGAGATGCTTGATAGCCCACTAACTCTGGCTTGCCGTTTGCTGGATAGTGATATTGCGGGTTGATGTACAGATTTGAGCTCGAGATATTCTGCTGTGCGACACCGGATTTCACCAATTTTGAGGTGAATTCCGTTACCGCCTTATCCACTGCCGCTTTCGCTTGTTCCGCATTCATTGTCGATTCAACAACCTTCACGGAAAACTCCGCCATATCAGGTACAGCAGTCACTTCACCATAACCTGAGGTCGAAATATGTGGAAAATCCCATTCCTGTGCAAAGGTTGGGCTTGAAAGAACAGAGAGCAGTAAAACCACCGGTGCAAATAATTTCATCGTTTCGATCCTTAATGTCATCGACTGCCCACATCATAAGCGAAGCAGTGCATAGATTCAGTCTCTACGCATAAAAATCACACAACTTTGACTCGGTCAATTATTGGGGCAGTACGCTTTTCGCATAAGCGGTGATCGCTTCGCTAATTTCAAGTAAGACTCCCGTTTCAAGCTGCCAATGATGCCAAAAAATCGGATATGACAGCATAAAATCAGGCGTCATATTGATGAGAGCACCGCTTTCCAATTCCGAAATGATCTGCAAACGTGGGATCAAACAGTAAGCCGCGCCAGAAAGCGCTAAACGGACGAAAGCTTCTGAGCTGCCAACCGTGTGGTTGATGACTTTATCGCGTGGTACAGCAAAGTAATCCCATAAGAATTTATTGTGCAATTCGTCATATTGATCGTAAGACACCGCAGGCGCTTTGATTAATGAACGCGGGGTGACCCCCTTAGCAAAGTATTTTTGATAGAACTCAGGGCTTGCGACGCACAGATACTCCATCTGACCCAAATACTCCGCACTACACCCAGTGATCGGTTGTGGCTCCAAACTGATTGCACCGACCACTTCACCATTTTTGAGCTTATCGAGGGTACGTGACTCACCATAAATCACCAGATTCAATTCCACTTGGCGGCTTTTCATTACCTTATCCAGCGCCGGTAACAACCAAGTGGCTAGGCTATCTGCATTGGTCGCAATCGACATAGAAACCGGGCGAACATGCTCTTGGTTCGTCAACTCCGGAACCAACTCTTGTTCGATTAAGCAGACTCGGCGATAGAGCCCAAGCAACTTTTTGCCAACCAAGGTTGGCCTTGGTGGCTGCTCTCGGATCAACACTGGCTGAGCTAAGTATTTTTCTAACTGTTTAATCCGTTGTGATACAGCAGATTGGGAGATAAAGAGCTGCTCAGCCGCTCGTTCAAAACTGCCTTTACTCACCACACTATCTAGAGCTTCAATCCACCGATAATCCAGACCACGCATTGCTTTCCTTATCTATTTATTAGCCTTGTTAATATGATATTAAAATCATTAATTATACTTATCCACCTCAAATTATTATCTTGCTCAGCCTATCCCTTCGATCTGACGTTGCAACTTCAAATCGGAACGAAATCACACTCCAATCATGCGGTATGAGGTAAAAAATGAACTGGTGGATTCTGCTACAAGGATTCAGCTTGGGAGCGACCATGATTATTCCCATTGGTGCTCAAAATGCTTATGTATTAAATCAAGGGATTAAACGTCATCACCACTTAACCACCGCAGCCACTTGTGGGGTGCTGGATATGATTTTTATCACGCTGGGGATTTTTGGCGGTGGTGCTCTCATCTCGCAAAATACCAGCTTGTTAATTGGTGTCACTTTGGCTGGAATTCTTTTTCTGTGTGGTTATGGGTTTCTTTCTTTGCGTGCTGCGCTCAAACCGCCCCAAGCATCTGAATCCACGGCAAATCCGATGGCTGCAGGACGTAAAGCGGTCATTTTTGGTGCCTTTGCGGTCACTGTGTTTAACCCGCATCTCTATTTGGATACCGTGGTGATCTTAGGGTCAATCGGAGGCCAATTCCAAGGTGATGAGCGTATCTCATTTGCCATTGGTACCATTCTCGCCTCATTCGTGTGGTTTTTTACTCTTTCACTCGGAGCAGCAAAATTGAGCACCACACTCTCTAAACCTAGAGTCAGACAAGTGATTGATATGGCAGTCGCAGCGATGATGTTCATTATTGCCTTCGCGTTGACTAAGAACTTATATCTCAATCACTGGTTAAATTAAGCTATTACCGACAAAAAAGCGGAGTAAACACTCCGCTTTGGTATTTTGTATATAGCAAAACCATTAATTGATTTTGTTCAGATGCACATCCATTTGTGGGAATGGAATTTCGATACCGTTGGCATCCAGCGCTTCTTTGATCGCTTGCATCGAATCAAAGTACACTGCCCAATAGTCCGAAGTTTTACACCATGGACGAACCACAAAGTTGATTGATGAATCCGCCAGCGTCAGCACACCAATGGTCATATCCGGATCTTTGAGGATACGAGGATCTTTTTCCAGCGTCTCACGCAGAACACGTTTGGTTTTCTGCAGATCAGACTTGTAAGAAACCCCAATCACCATGTCGACACGACGCGTTTCGTGACGTGAATAGTTAGTAATAGCACCGCCAATGACCGCCGAGTTTGGTACCACAACCATTTTGTTATCTGGACTTTTCAGGACAGTTTGGAAAATTTGGATAGAATCAACCGAGCCGGCGACGCCACCAATTTCTACATAATCACCGGATTTGAATGGGCGGAATGCCACAATCAGTACACCGGCTGCAAAATTAGACAGCGAACCCTGTAGAGCCAAACCAACGGCCAGACCCGCAGCACCAATCACAGCGACAACCGACGCAGTTTGCACACCAATACGACTCAACGCCGCAATCAACACAATAATAAACAGCGTGTAACGAACAAGACCGTGGATAAAGTCTACGACAGCCTTATCCATCTCTTTCTTTTTCAATACATTCGCCACACTACCTGCAACCCCTTTAACCACAAGGTTACCGATAAATAGGATCAGAATAGCGGAAATCACATTCACGCCGTACTGAATCAAAAGATCCGAATTATTGGTTAACCAAGTATTCACTTGGTTAAAACTTTCGACGATAGGCACTTCAACACCAATCGATTCACCAGCCATAGTGTATTCCTCTTACAAGTAATCAAAAAATTAGCGGAAATAATGAGAAATGATAAACATCCCACTCAAATAAACCACCAAAAGTCAGAATTTTGGCAAAATAGCGCATACTTAACGCTTCGCAAAGTCAAAGTTTGGTAAATAATGACAAAACAGAAGGTTACGTAATAATTGCTACGCTCCCGTTACAGGTTAAACAATATTCGATCTCTCTGCTACCCATCCCACTGAGACTGCATAAAAAAGAAACCCGCACTTGGCGGGTTTCTTCATTCAATCGAATTCGAAATACGAATTACAGTACGTCGATCGCGTTCAGATCAGAGAATGCTTTCTCTAGACGAGCAACCATGGCTGCTTGACCGGCACGTAGCCATACGCGTGGATCGTAGTACTTCTTGTTCGGTGCATCTTCACCCGTTGGGTTACCGATTTGACCTTGCAGGTAGTCATGGTTTTTCGCTTCGTATTGACGAATACCATCCCATGTTGCCCACTGAGTATCAGTATCGATGTTCATTTTGATCACGCCGTAAGAGATAGACTCACGGATTTCTTCCAGAGAAGAGCCTGAACCGCCGTGGAATACGAAGTTCAGAGAGTTCTCTGGCAGACCAAACTTCTCAGAAACGTATTTTTGAGAATCACGTAGGATAGTTGGAGTCAGAACTACGTTACCTGGCTTGTAAACGCCGTGTACGTTACCGAAAGAAGCCGCGATAGTGAAACGGTGGCTGATTGCGTTCAGTTTCTCGTAAGCGTATGCCACGTCTTCTGGAGAAGTGTACAGCTCCGAAGAATCCATATCTGAGTTATCAACGCCGTCTTCTTCACCGCCAGTACAACCCAGTTCGATCTCCAGAGTCATGTTCATTTTCGCCATGCGCTCTAGGTATTTTGCAGAGATCTCGATGTTCTCTTCCAGAGACTCTTCAGACAGGTCAATCATGTGTGAAGAAAACAGTGGTTTACCGGTTTCTGCGAAGTGTTTTTCACCCGCGTCTAGCAGACCGTCGATCCAAGGTAGTAGGTTTTTCGCTGCGTGGTCAGTGTGCAGAATCACTGGAACGCCGTAAGCTTCCGCTACAGTGTGAACGTATTTCGCACCCGCGATCGCGCCCAGAATTTGTGCTTGTTGACCTTCAAGTTTCAGACCTTTACCAGCAAAGAATGCTGCGCCGCCGTTAGAGAACTGCACGATAACAGGCGCTTTCACTTTTGCTGCTGCTTCTAGAACGCCGTTTACAGAGTCAGTACCTACACAGTTTACTGCTGGAAGTGCAAAGCCATTTTGTTTTGCTACTTCAAAAACTTTCTGTACGTCATCACCAGAGATAACACCAGGTTTTACAAAATCAAAGATCTTAGACATGGATGGAATCCTATTTTCTGTCGTTTTAAAAAATAAAAACGGTAAGTTTCAATTCTTGCAAACGTTTGCTCACCAATCGCGGCATTCTACCAAACAAATGCTCGCCGTGCAGCAAACAAGAAAGCGGGAGTCTTCCCCCCGCTCTCATTCGATTATTACGCTTTAGCGCGTGCTTCTAGCATTTCTACTGCAGGCAGTTTTTTGCCTTCAACGAATTCAAGGAACGCGCCGCCACCAGTAGAGATGTAAGAAACATCGGCTTTGATGCCGAACTTGTCGATCGCCGCTAGCGTGTCACCGCCACCAGCAACAGAGAACCCTGCTGATTTCGCGATCGCTTCAGAGATACCTTTAGTACCCGCTTCGAAATTCTTAAATTCAAATACGCCAACTGGACCATTCCATAGAATAGTTTTTGCATTAGCAATGATTTCAGCTAGAGCCGCTGTTGAATCTGGGCCTAGGTCGAAAATCATGTCGTCGTCTTGAACTTCAGAAACGTGTTTGATTTCTGCTTCTGCGTTCTCATCAAAAGCTTTGGCACACGCTACGTCAGTGGCAACTGGAATTGAACACTCTTCCATCAGCTTTTTCGCCGTTTCAACAAGGTCTGCTTCGTACAGAGACTTACCGACGTTGTGACCTGCAGCTGCAATGAAGGTGTTCGCGATACCACCACCGACCACCAATTGGTCAGCGATTTTTGATAGCGACTCAAGAACGGTTAGCTTAGTCGATACTTTAGAACCACCCACGATAGCCACTAGAGGACGCTCTGGATTGGTCATTGCTTTACCTAGCGCTTCAAGTTCAGCAGCTAATAGAGGTCCTGCACAAGCAACGTCAGCAAACATACCAATACCGTGAGTTGATGCTTGAGCACGGTGCGCAGTACCAAACGCGTCCATCACGAATACGTCACACAGTGCCGCATATTTCTTAGACAGAGCTTCTTCGTTTTTCTTTTCGCCTTTGTTAAAGCGAACGTTTTCCAGAACAACCAGTTCACCGGCGTTCAGTTCAACGCCGTCTAGGTAGTCTTTCACTAGGCGAACTTCGCAATCGAGAGCATCGTTCAGGTAGTTAACCACAGGCAGTAGAGAGAACTCTTCAGCGTACTCACCTTCCGTTGGACGACCTAGGTGAGAAGTGACCATTACTTTCGCGCCCGCTTCCAAGCAGTGCTTAATGGTAGGTAGTGATGCAAGGATACGTGCATCAGAAGTCACTTTGCCGTCTTTTACTGGTACGTTCAGGTCAGCACGGATAAATACGCGTTTACCTGCAAGATCCAGGTCAATCATCTTGATTACAGACATGATTTGTCCTCTCAAACTATTTAAAGAAATGAAAATTCTGCAACTCGGCGACCCTGCCGAGTCGGTAAAATCTTAGCTGTTTACCGATATGGGGATGCGTCCTTCGGGTTTCAATGTTCAAACCTGATTTGAAGTGCATGCTTAGCCGCTACTGCGTGGCCTGCATTGCCAATGCGGTATCTAACATCCGGTTGGCAAAGCCCCATTCGTTATCACACCAAACGAGCATTTTTACTAACTGCCCGTTACTGACTCTCGTTTGTGTTCCATCCACAATCGCGCTGTGCGGATCGTGGTTAAAATCGATGGAAACCAAAGGCGCTTCAGTATAGTCAACAATGTTACGTAATGTACACTGAGATGCGTTAACAATGGTTTGATTTACGTCATTAACTTTCACATTTGATTTAATTGTGACACTCAAATCCATCGCGGTCACATTTACCGTCGGCACACGTACCGAAATCGCCTCAAATTTGTTAGAAAATTTCGGAAATATTCTTTCAATACCTTTATGCAATTTGGTATCGACAGGGATGATCGATTGACTAGCCGCTCTGGTTCGACGTAAATCAGTGTGATAAGCATCAATCACTTGTTGATCGTTCATCGAGGAATGGATGGTGGTGATGGTGCCAGAATCAATGCCGAATGCGTCATCCAATACCTTGATGATGGGCACAATGCAATTGGTGGTACAAGAGCCGTTAGAAACAATTTTATGCTCAGCAGTGAGCGTCTCATGATTCACGCCATAGATGATGGTGTTGTCGAGATCGCTAGCACCAGGATGGGAAAATAAAACTAATTTCGCCCCCGCATCAATATGTTGCTGACCATCCTCTTGGCAACCATACACACCTGTACAGTCGAGGACTAAATCCACGCCCAAATCACGCCAAGGCAACAGTGGGATTTCAGAAAGATGCAGAATGCGGATTGAGTCATACTCACCATTTTGATGGTGAACGTAGATATGCTGCTGATCATGGCTGATTTTTTTGCCAAAGCGACCGTGGCTAGTATCGTACTGAAGGAGGTGTGCCATCGCATCTGGCTTGGCAAGCTCGTTCACCGCAACCACTTGAATGCGGTCACGTTTACCACTTTCATACACAGCGCGTAATACATTACGCCCAATGCGCCCAAAGCCGTTAATTGCTACCCTCAGCATCTTATTTCGCCTATCGCTCTCAGATTGGTTGGCAATAGTAACCGATACTCTAGGCTTTGGCACGGCGATCCTGTGCAATAAATGATTCCACTGCCGATCGCAAAACAAACAGAGGATTGGCGCTGCCGCCAATCCTCTGAACCACTCCCTCTAGCTTTAGCAATTAGAAGGCGATGTCTAAGCCCAACCAATAGCGGCGGCCATCTTCTACGTAGTCATATTCTGCGTAATTCACATCCTGATCAAACAGGTTGTACACCGCCGCTTTAATCGTTGCGGTATCAGTTAACGCATAGGTAATACCAGCATCGATAAAGGTGTAACTCGGTGCCATTTTTTTACTGCTCGAAGCACTCCCGTTCGATTGAACCTCTTTGCCACGATAATTGAGGTTAGTCCAACTGCTTAAGCGATCTGTAGTTTGCCAGTTAAGGCTGCTTGAAAACAGATGCTTAGGTAACTTCTCCAACGGCTTACCCGCAAACTCCCCTGTTTTCTGCTCTGAACGTGTGTAGGTATAACTTGACCCGAAGTCAATCGTGTCTGTAATCGGGAAGCCGAACTCAGCTTCAGCACCGTAAGTTTCCGCTTCATCGATATTGACGCGGTAGGTGGGATCGGCACCAAATTGGTTCTTACCTGACGTACAGATAGAATCAGGACATTTAACACGTGTAATCTTATCTTTAAAATCATTATGGAACGCAGTTAATGAAGCACTTAGCCCTGCATCTGATAGATAGCCGAGACTCAGCTCTTTATTGATTGACGTTTCAGGTTGTAGGTCAGGGTTACCGTAAATGTTTCCGCCACGGCTTACCTGTCCCCAATCTGGTGTTACTTCACGTAACTGCGGTGCGCGGAAGCCAGTAGAAACGCCACCTTTTACAGTCCAAGCAGAATCAAGATTCCACACCCCATACACACGTGGGCTGAAGTGGCTGCCGTAGTTTTTATCATGATCCAGACGTCCACCAAAGGTCAGGCGGAATTGCTCTGCGAGCGCCCATTCATCTTCAATGAATCCTGCCCATTGAGTGTTTGAGATATGCGTGCGAGACGAAATTTTGTTGGAGGTTTTATCCTCTAAACTTTCGTGTTTACCTTCCACACCAAAGCTCAACATGTGCTCACCAATAGGAGCCACTAACGTGGATTTGAACACAGTGTTGTCAATGCTCATCTCACGAGATTTATTGGTGTTCTCTTCATATTGCAGATAGGTATCGGACTGCCCAACATCCTGCCAATCCCCTTGGTGAGAAACGGCAATATGATTGCGACGATACTCATTATCCGTCTTGCTGCCGCTGGATTGCGCCGACTTGCCCACGTTATTTTCGCGATCTTGGGCTGATACACCCGCTTCCAGTTGCAGTTGATGATCAGGATTGAGCTGGTAGTTGAGCTTTGAGGTTAAGCTGCGCAGTGATTTATCGCCGTAACCATGCTCAATTTCGTCTTCATCGCGTTGCGTGGTTTGTCCGTAGACTTGCAGCGATAGAGCATCACTTAAAGGTCCTGTTACGAAGAAATTAGCGCTTTGTTCATCGCCTGAAGCGCGATTTTCTTGCACCACAGTCGATAGCTGCACATTGCCTGACCACTGCTGCTGATCTTTACGAGTGATGATGTTGATCACACCGCCAATCGCATCCGAGCCATACAGCGTAGACATCGGTCCACGGATCACTTCAATGCGCTCAATCGCTTGCAGTGGCGGTAGCCAACCTTGCTCAATGCCCGGGCCGTCGCTGTTTGGACGGGTCTGACGTGATGTTTGGCGCTTACCATCCACCAAGATAAGAGTATAGTTTGACCCCATACCACGAATGCTGATGTCGGTATTATCGCCACCACCAGTAACGGTAACACCTGGTACATTTTTCAGCGCATCGGTCACATCACGGTAATAGCGAGATTCCAGGTCTTCCCTTGAAATCACACTGATACTGGCTGGCGCATTTTGAATCGCTTGCGAAAAACCAGCCGCAGTGACTACCATGGTTTCGTCTGTTTTCGTCGTGTCTTGAGCAAAAGCGCTAGCCGAAAACATTAAGCCTAGTGTCACAGATAAACTGACGGGGGATGGATTGAATCTGGACATTTACCACTCCTTTAAATGATAATTATTCTTAATTTCAGAAGCGGATTATTCATATATTCTGTACAGGAGATAGATCGACACATGGAATAGTTCGGTCCAAATATGGAACGTCTGTGGTAATTATTGTTTAAGGGTCAAATACCTATGCAAGATCTCAGCGCTGTAAAAGCCTTCCATGCGCTTTGCCAACATAAGAGTCTGACTGCCGCTGCCAAAGCGCTTGAACAGCCTAAATCAACCCTGAGTCGCCGTTTAGCGCAACTCGAAGAGGACTTGGGACAAAGCTTGTTGATGCGTCAAGGCAACCGCTTAACACTCACCAAAGCAGGAGAAGTGTTCGCGGTTTACTCGGAGCAGCTACTTGAACTGGCCAATAAAAGTCAGGAAGCGTTGCAAGAATTGAACAATCAAGTCACTGGCGAACTCACGCTGGTGGTGCACCCTAATTTGATCCGTGGCTGGCTCAGCCAAGTACTGGATGAGTTTATGCAGCAGCATTCGACATTGAAGATCCGGCTACTCAGCCAGTTTCAACACAGTGATGAGGTGTTTGAGCCCGATTTGATCATTTGGATTGAACACGCCGCCCCGATGGGTTATCGCAAAGAACGCTTAGGCTATTGGCGCTATGCCGCTTACGCCTCTCCAAAATATTTGGCCCATCGAGATAAACCAACCCATCCTCGTGAGCTGATTCATCACCCATGGATTGATTTTATTGCTTGTCGGCGCGCGGAACTTGAACTGTACCATCCAGAGTTCGGCAGTTATTCACTGCCAGCACTAGAGAGTCGTTTACAAAGCGATAATCTTGCGATGCAAGCCGATGCAATTGCTAAAGGTCGTGGTATTGGTTTGCTTCCCACTTGGTTTGCCAATGGTTTTGAAACGGCGCATCCGGGCAGCCTCATTCCTTGCGTCAACGGATGGCAATCACAGCCAACAGAAATCAACTGCTTCTATCCGCTCGGTCGTCATCCACTTCGGCTGCGCCTATTTATTGATGCGCTCCGCCAAGCAAGGCCTGATGAGTGGCAATAAAAAATCCCGCCGCAGCGGGATTTTTTATCATCGATTTTTCTTTGCGTAACAAAGAAATGAATCGCTTTTAATTACGCCAGCAACTCTTTGGCTTGTTTCACTACGTTTTCAGTCGTGAAACCAAACAGTTTGAACAGCTCACCCGCAGGTGCGGATTCACCAAAGCTGGTCATACCGATGATGCGACCACCAAAGCCAACATACTTGTACCAGAAGTCGGCAATACCCGCTTCAATCGCGATACGCTTGGTCACTGCCGCTGGCAGAACGGCTTCACGGTAAGCCGCATCTTGCTTATCAAACGCGTCGGTTGATGGCATAGAGACCACGCGAACCGCTTTGCCTTCTGCGCTCAGTTGCTCGTAAGCGGCAACTGCGAGTTCCACTTCAGAGCCGGTCGCAATCAGGATAAGCTCAGGTTGGCCTGCACAATCTTTCAGGATGTAGCCGCCTTTGGCGATGTTCGCGACTTGCTCAGTGCTGCGAGGTTGCTGCGCGAGGTTTTGACGCGAGAAAATCAGCGCAGATGGCGCATCTTTACGCTCGATGGCCAGTTTCCAAGCCACTGCCGATTCCACTTGGTCACATGGACGCCATGTGCTCATGTTTGGTGTCATACGCAGGGAAGCGATTTGCTCAACCGGTTGGTGAGTTGGGCCATCTTCACCCAGACCAATCGAGTCATGCGTGTACACTTGGATGTTCTGAATCTTCATCAGTGCAGCCATACGCATCGCGTTACGCGCGTATTCCATAAACATCAGGAAGGTTGCACCATAAGGCACAAAGCCACCGTGCAGCGCGATACCGTTGATGATGGCGGTCATACCAAACTCACGCACACCGTAGTGGATGTAGTTGCCTGAGAAGTCTTCTGCTCTAAGAGACTTAGAGCCAGACCACATGGTGAGGTTAGAAGGCGCTAGGTCAGCTGAGCCACCCATAAATTCTGGCAGCAGTTTGCCGAACGCTTCCAGCGCATTTTGTGATGCTTTACGCGATGCGATGTTGGCAGGGTTAGCTTGCAGGTTAGCGATAATTTCGCTGGTTGCCGCTTCCCAATTCGCTGGCAGCTCGCCTGCTACGCGGCGTTTGTATTCAGCAGCTTCGGCTGGGTAAGCTTTCGCGTAAGCGGCGAATTTCTCATCCCAATCGGCTTCTTTACTTGCGCCTGCTTGTTTTGCATCCCACGCTGCGTAGATGTCCGCTGGGATTTCAAACGGAGCGTATTCCCAACCCAAGAATTCACGCGCGGCTTTGATTTCATCGTTGCCCAGAGGCGCGCCGTGACAGTCGTGTGAGCCCGCTTTGTTTGGAGAGCCGAAACCGATGATGGTTTTGGTACAAATCAGCGTTGGGCGAGAGGTTTCTGCTTTCGCCGCTTCAATCGCAGCGTTAATCGCATCTGCATCGTGACCATCAACTGCTGGAATTACGTGCCAGCCGTACGCTTCAAAACGTTTTGGCGTGTCGTCTGAGAACCAGCCTTCCACGTGACCGTCGATAGATATGCCGTTGTCATCCCAGAACGCAATCAGTTTGCCCAGACCCAGCGTACCTGCCAGTGAACAAGCTTCGTGCGAAATGCCTTCCATCAAACAGCCATCACCCATGAACACATAAGTGAAGTGGTCAACGATGTCGTGACCCGGTTTGTTGAACTGCGCTGCCAGAGCTTTCTCAGCAATCGCCATACCTACGGCATTGGTGATGCCTTGGCCTAGTGGGCCCGTAGTGGTTTCGATGCCCGGTGCGTAACCGTATTCTGGGTGACCTGGTGTTTTTGAGTGCAGTTGACGGAAGTTTTTCAAATCGTCAATCGACAGCTCGTAGCCGCTCAGGTGCAGCAGCGAGTAAATCAGCATAGAGCCGTGGCCGTTAGACAGTACGAAACGGTCGCGATCAGCCCAATTTGGGTTTTGTGGGTTGTGGTTTAAGTGTGAACGCCACAGTACTTCGGCGATATCCGCCATGCCCATCGGGGCTCCCGGGTGGCCAGAGTTAGCTTTTTGAACGCCGTCCATGCTCAGGGCACGGATAGCATTGGCAAGTTGTTTGCGAGAAGACATGTCGACTCCTAAATGGGAAGTAAGCGAAATGAATGGATGCGGAAAATCAGTGGCGGCTATTGTCGCAAAGCCCCCCTGCTGCTGCAAACGATTTACTGGTGCTTTGCTCCGATTTTGTCACACTTTTTAGCACATTCTCGCTTTGTAGTGGCAAAGCTGACTTTTTTAAGCAAACGTTTGGTTATGCGCTAAATAGAAAAAGAGCTTGTAATTTGAGCGCCCGACACTAGAATAGCCGTCTAGATGTAGAAACGCCTACAAAATGTACTAAATTGATCGATAACGTCATTATCTCTAAGCGACTCAAACCATAGGTCGGAAAGAACTGAGACGTTAGCGAATAACCACAAATATTGGAGCTATCATGGCGATTAAGCACCTGTTTACTTCAGAATCGGTATCAGAAGGCCATCCAGATAAAATTGCAG
Organism: Vibrio paracholerae; assembly: GCF_037672085.1. Taxonomy (NCBI): domain Bacteria; kingdom Pseudomonadati; phylum Pseudomonadota; class Gammaproteobacteria; order Vibrionales; family Vibrionaceae; genus Vibrio; species Vibrio paracholerae. Next base: position 2,560,366 of record NZ_JBBHLM010000002.1, read on the forward strand.
ACCAGATCTCTGATGCAGTGTTGGACGCGATTTTTGAGCAAGATCCTAAAGCTCGCGTTGCTTGCGAAACTTACGTAAAAACTGGCATGGTGATGGTGGGCGGTGAAATCACGACTTCCGCTTGGGTTGATATCGAAGAGATTACTCGTCAAACCGTTCGTGAAATTGGTTACGTGCACTCAGACATGGGCTTTGATGCCAACTCTTGTGCGGTACTGAACACCATAGGTAAACAATCGCCAGACATCAACCAAGGTGTTGATAAAGCCGATCCTAAAGAGCAAGGCGCGGGCGACCAAGGCATCATGTTTGGTTATGCGACCAACGAAACTGAAGTGCTGATGCCAGCACCGATCACCTACGCGCATCGTCTGATGCAGCGCCAAGCTGAAGTTCGTAAAAATGGCACACTGCCATGGCTGCGTCCTGATGCGAAATCTCAGGTAACCTTCCAGTATGACCAAGGCAAGATCGTAGGTATTGATGCTGTAGTTCTGTCGACTCAACACAGTGATTCAATCTCTACCGCAGATCTGCGTGAAGCGGTGATGGAAGAGATCATCAAGCCAGTTCTGCCAGCAGAATGGTTGAGCAAAGAGACCAAATACTTCATCAACCCAACTGGTCGTTTCGTGATTGGTGGTCCAATGGGTGACTGTGGTCTGACCGGTCGTAAGATCATCGTTGATACCTACGGCGGCGCAGCGCGTCACGGTGGTGGTGCATTCTCTGGTAAGGATCCATCCAAGGTTGACCGTTCAGCGGCTTACGCAGCACGTTATGTTGCGAAAAACATCGTTGCGGCGGGTATGGCTGATCGTTGTGAAATCCAACTCTCTTATGCTATCGGTGTCGCGGATCCAACGTCGATCATGGTGGAAACTTTCGGTACTGAGAAAGTGTCGCAAGAGATCATCATTGAAGCCGTTCGCCAGTTCTTCGACCTGCGTCCATACGGTCTGCAAGAGATGCTGAACCTGCTGCAACCTATCTACAAGAAAACCGCCGCTTACGGTCACTTCGGCCGTGAAGAGTTCCCTTGGGAAGCCACCGACAAAGCCGCGCTACTGCGTGACTTCGCTGGTCTAAAATAAGCATTATTTCAACTCATCGCTGACAAACGGCGAGGATTGCAATACAGTTCAAGGCCCTTTCTCATGAAAGGGCCTTTTTTATGAGTTCGATGACAGAGTTTTTAGAGGTAGACATTCGCTAATGGTTCGTTTTGATCTGCACTGCCAAGCTGAGCAGAAAATCAAACAATGTATCGCTACCGCCAGCGAGGCTTTGCAACGCCCCTTTAAACTGCCCAAACTCAATTACCGTTTACGTGGACGCGCTGCCGGTAAAGCCTATTTGCAGCTGTGGGAAATCCGCCTTAATCCGGTGCTGTTTGCCGAAAACGTCGATGACTTCCTCCAGCAAGTGATCCCACACGAAATCGCGCATCTGATTACGTATCAGCTTTATGGCCGAGTACGTCCACACGGCGTCGAATGGCAACAAGTGATGAGCCAAGTCTTTCAACTCGAACCCAAAACCACTCACACCTTTTCTGTCGCTTCAGTACAGGGCAAAACCTTCCACTACCGCTGTGCCTGTCGTGAATACCCGCTCACCATTCGTCGCCACAATAAAATATTGCGCGGTGAAGCCACCTATCGCTGTCAAAGCTGCCAACAAAACTTGATCTACCAAGCCTAACCTTTGATTGGCTGCGGCCACTTCTATAGGCTTTGCCTTGCTCTCGCCAAAAACTAACAAAAGCATCAACGACAAAGGCAATTTATGAGTGTTAAACTGATACAAAACCTACTTATCTACGTCTTTTATGATGATTTTTCGTTTCGTTACCACGCTTGCTGCTAGCTTACCTCTGCTCACCTTTGCCGCCCCCATGTCTTTTAGTCATGCCAAAAATGAAGCGGTGAAGATTTATCAGGATCATCCGGTCTCTTTTTACTGCGGCTGTGAGATTCGCTGGCAGGGCAAAAAAGGCATCCCAGATTTGGAGAGTTGCGGCTATCAAGTACGCAAAAATGAGAATCGTGCTTCGCGGATTGAATGGGAACATGTAGTACCCGCTTGGCAATTTGGTCATCAGTTGCAATGCTGGCAACAAGGTGGCCGTAAAAACTGCACTCGTACTAGCCCTGAGTTCAATCAGATGGAAGCGGATCTGCACAACCTCACTCCGGCGATTGGCGAAGTAAATGGCGATCGTTCTAACTTCGAGTTCAGCCAATGGAATGGGATTGATGGAGCCACCTACGGCCAATGCGAAATGCAAGTGAACTTCAAAGCGCGTAAAGCCATGCCGCCAGAGCGTGCACGAGGGGCGATTGCGCGTACTTATCTGTACATGAGTGAGCAGTACGGTTTGCGACTTTCCAAAGCGCAAAACCAATTAATGCAGGCGTGGAACAATCAGTATCCGGTCAGCGAATGGGAATGTGTGCGTGACCAACGGATCGAAAAAGTGCAAGGCAACTCGAACCGCTTTGTGCGTGAACAATGCCCGAACTGATGGGCAGAATCTCATCCTGCCCCCTTGTATTTTGCCCCACTTGCATCCATGTTAGAGGCCAGATATCCCTCTTCCAACTGAAGTTACCGCTTTACGTTGGAAGAGGGTAACCTCGTTTAATGATTAGGAATTATCCGCATGCGCATCCCTCGAATTTATCATCCAGAACCGATCCACCAGCTTGGCACCGTTGCCCTGAGTGAAGATGCCGCAGGGCATATCGGTCGCGTATTGCGTATGCAAGCTGGACAAGAAGTGCTGCTGTTTGATGGTTTTGGGGCTGAATTCCCAGCCGTGATCAGTGAAGTCGGCAAAAAACAGGTATTGGTCAATATCACCGAGCGCGTAGAAAACAGCATTGAATCGCCGCTCGATCTGCATCTTGGTCAGGTGGTTTCTCGCGGCGATAAGATGGAATTCACCATCCAAAAATCGGTGGAATTGGGGGTCACTACCATCACCCCTCTGCTTTCTGAGCGTTGTGGCGTGAAGCTGGATGAAAAACGCTTCGAGAAGAAGATTCAGCAGTGGCAGAAAATTGCGATCAGCGCTTGTGAGCAGTGTGGCCGTAATACTGTGCCAGAAATCCGCCCAATTATGGATCTCGAAGCTTGGTGCGCAGAGCCCACCGAGGCACTGAAACTCAATTTGCACCCACGCGCTAAATACTCGATCAACACCTTGCCTACCCCAGTGAGCAAAGTTCGTTTGCTGATTGGTCCTGAAGGCGGCTTGTCAGCGGAAGAAATTGATATGACTCGCCGTTACCAGTTTGAAGAAACCTTGTTAGGCCCACGCGTACTGCGCACAGAAACGGCGGCGCTCACGGCGATAACTGCACTACAAGTTCGTTTCGGCGATCTTGGCTAAATGGAGATAAACCATGATTAAACTCGGTATTGTGATGGATCCCATCGCTTCCATTAACATCAAAAAAGATTCCAGCTTTGCCATGATGCTTGAAGCGCAGCGTCGCGGTTATGAAATCCATTATATGGAGATGAATGATCTACACTTAGAGCAAGGTGTAGCACTGGCCGATACTAAAGTTGTCGAGCTGAAAGAAGATCCGAGCGGTTGGTATCAATTCAAATCTGAGCAAACCATCGCACTTTCTGAATTGGATGCGATTTTAATGCGTAAGGATCCGCCGTTCGACACCGAATACATCTACGCAACCTACATTTTGGAGCGCGCGGAAGATGAAGGCGTGTTAGTGGTGAACAAACCACAAAGCCTGCGCGATTGTAATGAAAAACTGTTCACCGCTTGGTTCCCAGAGCTGACGCCGATCACTATGGTGACGCGCAAAGCCGAGAAAATTAAAGCCTTCCGTGAACAGCACGGGGATGTGATCCTAAAACCCCTCGACGGTATGGGCGGTGCTTCGATTTTCCGCGTTAAAGAGGGCGATCCAAACCTCTCAGTGATCATCGAAACCTTAACCAACCACGGCCAGAATTACTGCATGGCGCAGACCTTTGTGCCAGATATCAGCAACGGTGATAAACGCATTTTGGTGGTCGATGGTGAACCTATGCCTTACTGCTTGGCGCGTATCCCCGCCAAAGGGGAAACCCGCGGTAACTTGGCGGCCGGCGGTCGTGGTGAGCCACGCCCACTGAGTGAAACCGATAAGAAAATTGCCCTAGCGGTCGCACCGACTCTCAAAGAGAAAGGGCTGCTGTTTGTAGGCTTAGATGTCATTGGCGATAAACTGACCGAAATTAACGTCACCAGCCCAACCTGCATTCGAGAGATTGAAGCTGCGTACGATATTTCCATCACAGGCAAGCTGATGGATGCCATTGAGCGTCGCTTAAAAGCGACGGCGATGTGAGCAACCATAGCAGTGACATAGAGGTTGGACACAGTATGAATCTTACCAATCATTTTCTGGTTGCCATGCCAAGCATGAAGGATCCTTACTTCAAGCGCAGCGTGATTTATATTTGCGAGCACAACCAAGATGGTGCGATGGGGTTAATGATCAATGCGCCGATCGATATTACGGTCGGCGGCATGCTCAAGCAGGTCGATATTGAGCCCGCTTACCCACAATCGCACCAAGAGAGTTTGAAAAAGCCGGTGTTTAATGGCGGACCTGTGTCGGAAGATCGCGGGTTTATTCTGCATCGTCCACGCGATCACTACGAATCGAGCATGAAGATGACCGATGACATCGCCGTCACCACCTCGAAGGATATTCTCACTGTACTCGGTACCGAGGCGGAGCCTGAAGGCTACATTGTCGCGCTGGGCTATTCGGGTTGGTCTGCTGGCCAGTTAGAGGTGGAACTCACCGAAAACTCGTGGCTCACCATAGAAGCGGATCCTGAGCTGATTTTTAACACGCCCGTGCATGAGAAATGGCAAAAGGCTATTCAAAAACTCGGTATCTCCCCTGCGCAGCTTTCCAGCGACGCCGGACACGCCTAACCATATCCAAGGCTGCGATCACGCAGCCTCATTTTTACTGTCATTTTTTATTGAACATTTTTTATTAAAAGAGAAATCGCATGTCACGTACCGTTATGGCCTTTGATTACGGCACCAAAAGCATTGGCAGTGCAATCGGTCAAGAGATCACGGGCACGGCGTCTCCGCTGAAAGCGTTTAAAGCCAATGATGGCATCCCCAATTGGGATGAAATTGAAAAACAGATCAAAGAGTGGCAACCCAATTTATTGATTGTTGGCCTGCCTACCGATCTGCACGGCAAAGATCTGGACACCATCACCCCACGCGCAAAGAAATTCGCTCAGCGTTTGCATGGCCGTTTTGGTTTGCCCGTAGAACTGCATGATGAGCGTCTTTCCACCACCGAAGCGCGCGCAGAGCTGTTCGCCATGGGCGGTTACAAAGCACTGAGCAAAGGCAATGTGGACTGCCAATCGGCGGTGATCATTCTAGAGAGTTGGTTTGAAAGTCAGTGGGGCTAACCCCACTGCTTCTATCAAACGATTTTACTCAGCCAAACCTTCCAATTTGATCAAAGCAAACTGCTTCTTACCGCGTTGCAACACATAGTAGCGATCAAACAGAGCAAAGCCCGATAACACACCCTCTTGCTGTGCTCGCTCACCATTGACGCGAATCGCCCCATTCTCCAGCCACTCGCGCGCTTGGCGCTTAGAACTGGCTAAACCTGAGCTAAGCAGCAAATCGAGTAAGGAGTCGCTGCGTGATGCAGCCACACAAGGCAAACCATCCAACTCTAACTGAGCCAACTCACTTAAGCTGAGATAGCTGACATCGCCGCTAAACAGCGCTTGAGTAATCCGCTGCGCCGCCGCGAGTCCCTCTTCACCATGCACAAAACGGGTCACGTGCTCTGCCAAAATCTGCTGCGCTTGTGGCTTGCCTGCATGTAACGCATCGGCTTGACGGATTCTCTCAATCTCAGCCGTGCTCAAAAAGGTGTAATACGCCAAGAAACGGTACACATCCGCATCATCACTGTTTAACCAAAACTGGTAGAAGCGATAGGGCGAGGTTTTACTGCTCTCAAGCCACACGGCGCCACTTTCGGTTTTACCAAATTTAGTGCCATCGGATTTGGTAATGAGCGGCAGAGTTAAACCACACACCTCAGCCCCATTCAGGCGACGGGTCAAATCAATTCCGCTGACAATATTGCCCCACTGATCATTGCCACCAATTTGCAGCGCGCAGCCAAACTCACGATTGAGATGCGCAAAGTCATAGGATTGCAGCAAAGAGTAACTGAACTCGGTAAAAGAGATGCCTTGATCCGGACGCGCCAAACGCTGCTTTACCGATTCACGATTGATCATGGTATTGACGGAAAAATGCTTGCCCACATCGCGGAAAAAATCGATCAGATTGATCTTGCCGATCCAATCAGCATTATTGACGGTCATCAGCGATGCGCAGTTTTCGCTCTGCGAGGTCATCAATTGCGTGATTTGCTGGCTTAAATCACTCACCCACTGCTGCACGGTTTGCGCACTATTGAGCACCCGCTCGTTGGCTTTGAAGCTTGGATCGCCAATCATGCCTGTGGCACCACCGATAAGCGCAATCGCTTGATGTCCGGCGTTTTGAAAACGCTTAAGCATCAGCAGTGGCACCAAATGGCCGATGTGCAAACTGCCGGCAGTGGGGTCAAAACCGCAATACAGCACTTGCGGCGAAGCAAAGCGCTCAACCAGCGCCTCTAAAGGTGTGCTTTGCGCGATCAAACCGCGCTGCTGTAAATCATCAAAAAGTTGCTGTGAATTCATTCTGCCTCCTAAAAGTCTTGGCAAGCAGAGTAACCAACTTTAAACCTGAGGAGCGATGTCCCTAAAGGGACAATCTTGGTAATTGATGACAGAAGGAAGAGAGACAGCCTAATCCGCGGCTGCGCCAATCAGATGATTGAGAAACAGTTGAAACAGCTCGCTTAACGAGCTGACATGCAGCTGCGCATAGATGCGTTTACGATGATTTTTGACTGTGCCGTGGCTGATGGCCAGTGCCTCGGCAATCTCTTGTGAGTCTAAACCTTGGATGAGCAGTGCAGTGATCTCCTGCTCACGCGGGCTTAAACGCTGCGCGCCAAAACTCTGGATTGCCTGTTCAACCCAAGTCCGTAACTCTTGGCTTGGCTGCGCACTTTCCGCTAACCGCAGTGGCTGCTGCTGCCAATGCTGCTGACACAAGGCTTGCAACACAGTAAACCGCTGTTGCAACGCGGCTATCTGTTCACGAGGAAAAGAGCGCGGCTTAAAGCAGCCGAGATACACCACAATCGCACGCTCGCCATCAAGATTGACCACCAAACTCACTTCATCTTGCCAACCGGTTTGCGCATAAAACTGGTGTTGATAGGCTTTTTGCTGTGGATTGAGCGGCATTAAATCGGAAAGATGAAACACCCCTGAGCGCGTGTTGTGCTGCAAAGCGCTATAGAAAGGATCATCAAGATAAGCATGAGTCAGATAACGCTGAAACAGCAGCTCACGCTGGGTCGAGAGCGAGTCATACAGATAAATCGGATGTTTTTTGGGACGATAGCCCAAGATCACCGCGCAATCAAAATCGGCAATACAGCGTAGCACTGCCACAAGATGCGACGTAAATTGCGGCGTCTTTAACGCCGCAATCGCGTCACCTAATGCGAGATATTCTTGAGTCGTGATCGGCATGCGCACTCCACCTATTCAGCCGAGAAAGTGGCAGTATGCCCAATCCAGACTCGAAGCTCTATCCCAAATTCGCTTGAGTTGCAGGGCGTAAAAGCAAAGCGCACAAAGTAACCATCGCTACTCCATATCAATCTTCACGTTCTGCAAAGAGCCGCTGCCGTAGTCATCACCACGCTTGGTTTTGAGCATCAAACGCAGATCGTTGGCTGAATCGGCACTGTGCAGGGCATCTTGCTCACTGATTTTGTCATCCACCACAAGCTGGTATAAAGCTTGATCGAAAGTTTGCATCCCCACTTCCTGCGAACGAGCCATGGTCGCTTTCAGCTCGTGTAGCTCGCCACGGCGGATCAAATCGGAAATGCGCGGGCTATTGAGCAGAATTTCAAACACCCCGTGTCGACCTTTGCCATTTTTATCGCGCAATAATTGCTGAGCAATCACGCCTTTGAGGTTGAGTGACAAATCGAGCAAAAACTGCTCACGCTGCTCTTTCGGCACTAAATGCAAAATCCGCTCTAAGGCTTGGTTAGCATTGTTAGCGTGCAGCGTGGCCATACACAAATGCCCGGTTTCCGCGAAAGTCATCGCGTATTCCATGGTTTCTCGGCTACGGATTTCGCCAATCAAAATCATATCGGGGGCTTGGCGCAGCGAGTTTTTCAGCGCCACTTCATAACTTTCGGTATCGAGCCCCACTTCTCGCTGCGTCACGATACAGCGCTTGTGTTCATGCACAAACTCAATGGGATCTTCGACCGTCAAAATATGCCCGGTGCGATGCTGATTACGATAGCCAGTCATGGCTGCCATAGTGGTCGATTTACCCGAACCGGTTGCGCCGACCACCAACACTAAACCGCGTTTGGCAATCGCCAAATTTTGCAGCACTTCAGGCAATTTCAGTTCTTCAAAGGTGGGAATGCGCGTTTCAATCCGGCGGATCACCGCCCCCGGCAATTCACGTTGGAAAAATGCACTGACCCGAAAACGGCCACTGTCACGCACCACAGCAAAGTTCGCTTCGCGCGTCTGCTTAAATTCTGCTTGCCTTGCGTCATCCATCATCGCATGCAATAAGGCCGTCACATCCGCCACGCTGAGCACTTCACCTTGTGCACGCAATTCACCATCGACTCGATACAAAATCGGTGCACCCACCGTAATGTACAGATCCGATGCTTTATGAGTCAGCATGCCATCCAGATATTGATTCAACTCCATCTGTCTTTACCTACCTAAAATGCTTTTAAATCCAACTCGATTTTGCTCTGTACTTCTTGCGCATCCACCACACCACGCGCCATCAGCTGTTTGGCGTTTTGCTCCATGGTTTGCATGCCGTGTGCGGCACCGGTTTGGATGATCGAATACATCTGCGCCACTTTATCTTCACGGATCAAGTTCCGGATCGCCGGCGTTGCCAGCATGATTTCATGACACGCAACACGACCACCCCCGACGCGTTTTAGGAGCTTTTGCGCGATAACAGCACGCAGCGATTCCGACAGCATGGAACGCACCATGTCTTTGTCGCTGCCCGGAAAAACATCAATAATCCGGTCAATGGTTTTCGCCGCCGAGCTGGTGTGCAGTGTACCAAACACCAAGTGACCCGTTTCTGCCGCGGTAAGCGCCAAGCTAATGGTTTCTTGGTCACGCAGCTCACCAACCAGAATCACATCTGGGTCTTCACGCAATGCCGAGCGCAATGCATTTTTAAAGCTGTGGGTATCACGGTGCACTTCGCGTTGGTTGATCAAACACTTATTGTTGCTATGCACAAATTCAATCGGATCTTCAATGGTCAAAATATGCTTATTGTGATGAGCATTGACATAGTTCACCATCGCCGCCAAGGTCGTCGACTTACCCGAGCCCGTTGGTCCAGTCACTAAAACTAACCCTTTTTCATAATTGGCAATTTTGCTGAAGATCTCAGGAGCATCCAATTGCTCTAACGTCGGGATAACTGTGGGAATGGTACGAAACACCGCCGAGCATCCGCGCGCTTGATGAAACGCGTTAACTCGGAAACGGCCAACACTAGGCAGTTCAAAAGAAAAATCGACTTCTAATTTCTCTTCATATTCACTGCGTTGACCATCGTTCATGATCTCAAAAATCAAACGGTGTACATCAGAATGGGTAAAAGCAGGCACGCCAAGCTTCCTAACTTCGCCATCAATCCGTACCATAGGCGGAACACCTGCGGAAAGATGTAGATCTGAGGCGTTATGCTTTACACTAAATTCCAGTAACTCAGCGATATCCATTTAAATTCCTTAAAAAAGTCTGGCTATGCGTAGTATTCAACAAAACATTGAACATATCACTGCACAGATTGAGAGCGCGCAACAAAAGTGTGGACGCGCTCGAAGCACTGTGCAACTTCTCGCGGTAAGTAAAACCAAACCCGTCGAGGCAATTCTTGAGGCGACTCAAGCAGGTCAACGCTACTTTGGTGAGAATTATGTGCAGGAAGGCGTGGATAAAATCCGCTATTTTGCCGAACATCACCCGCAGTTAGTACTGGAGTGGCACTTTATCGGTCCACTACAGTCGAATAAAACGCGCTTAGTGGCAGAGCATTTTGACTGGGTACACACCATTGATCGCGAGAAAATTGCCTTGCGCCTCAGTGAACAGCGCCCTGTGGATATGCCACCGCTGCAAGTGCTGATTCAGGTCAACACCAGCGGTGAAGCCTCAAAATCTGGCATCGAACCGCAGCAATTATTTACATTAGCTGAATTGATTTCTCGTCTGCCAAACCTCACCTTAAGAGGGCTGATGTCAATTCCTGAGAACGTGCCGGATTACCCTGCGCAACTGGCGGCATTTACCCAATTAGCCGAATTGCAGCAACAACTGGCTCAGAAATACCCGCAGATTGACACCTTATCCATGGGTATGAGTGGCGATATGCAAGCAGCGATTGAAGCAGGCAGCACCATAGTGCGTATTGGTACCGCGATTTTCGGCGAGCGCGATTACAGCCGCAACGCTTAACGTTTGGGATGCTCGTTGCAACGAGTGCCCCTTTTAGATTTGAGAGTATCGAATGGAACAGAGAAGCATCGCCTTTATTGGCGCAGGTAACATGGCACGCGCCATCATTGCGGGATTGATTGCCAGTGGTTACGCCGCCGATAAGATCATTGCAACCGCCCCTTCACTCACGCGCCGCGAGCCTCTTGAAGCGCAATACGGTATTCGCACCACCAGCGATAACCTTGCTGCGGCGCAACAAGCGGATGTGGTGGTGTTAGCGGTCAAACCGCAGCTGATGGCGGAGGTGTGCAAACCGCTGCAAGTGGTCGATTTCTCTGCAAAGTTGGTTATCTCGATTGCGGCGGGTGTGTCAGTCAAAAGACTCAATGAGATGCTGGCCACCCAGCTCAATTTAGTGCGTGTGATGCCCAATACGCCATCACTGGTAAACCTTGGCATGAGCGGTTTGTACGCCCCTGATTCAGTGAGCGAAGCGGATAAAGCCTTTACCACACAACTGATGCAAAGCGTGGGTGAAGTGTGCTGGGTAGAAAACGAATCTGGCATCAACAGCGTGATTGCCGCCGCAGGGAGTGCTCCTGCTTATTTCTTCTTGTTTATGCAAGCTATGCAGCAAGAAGCCATGGCACAAGGCTTTGATGAAGCCACCGCCCGTTTGTTAGTACAACAATCGGCGCTCGGTGCGGCCGCCATGGTCAAAGCCAACCCAGAACTCTCACTGGCCACTTTGCGTGAACAAGTGACGTCAAAAGGCGGCACCACGGCGCAAGCGATCCAGACCTTTAACGCTCACCAACTCAGCGACATCGTTGCCAAAGCGATGCAAGCGGCGGTAACACGCGCGCAAGAGATGGAACAACTGTTTTAATGTTTAAGGCGTCCACTCAAACTGAGCGGTCGCCAAATCAATAAGGGCAACTTATGAATTCACTGAGCTTTCTCATCAACACCCTATTTGACCTCTACATCATGGTGGTCATTTTGCGCATTTGGCTGCAAGCCGCGCGCGCTGATTTCTACAATCCGTTTTCACAATTTATCGTAAAAGCGACCCAACCCGTGGTCGGCCCGCTACGCCGTGTGATCCCATCGATTGGCAGCATTGATTTAGCCACCATCGTTTTTGCGTACGTCCTATGCGTACTGAAATTCATGGCCTTAGTCTTGATTGCCTCCAGCGGCTCCGTGTCGTTCAGTGCAGATTTCCTCTTCCTCGGCTTGCTCTCTCTGATCAAAGCTGCGGGCGGTTTGTTGTTCTGGGTCTTGTTGATCCGCGCTATCCTAAGCTGGGTCAGCCAAGGCCGCAGCCCAATCGAATACGTGTTCCATCAATTGACTGAACCTATGCTCGCGCCGATCCGTCGCATTATTCCGGTGATGGGCGGCTTTGATCTCAGCATTCTGGTGCTGTTTATTGTGCTGCAATTTGCCAACTTCCTGATGGGCGATGTGATTGGTCCTATCTGGTATCAGTTGTAATGGCTGCCGTATGGCGCGAAGGAGATGACTTACTGCTGCGGCTCTATATTCAACCCAAAGCGAGCCGCGACAGCATTGTCGGCCTACATGGCGAGGAACTCAAAGTCGCCATCACCGCGCCGCCGATTGATGGTAAAGCTAATGCACACTTGAGCAAGTATCTCGCCAAGCGGTGCAAAGTGGCGAAAGGTTCGGTAGTGATCGAAAAAGGCGAACTAGGACGCCACAAACAGGTGCGTATCCTACAGCCAAGCCAGATCCCAGCTGAAATTGCAGCACTGATTGAATAATCACACTCCCTCTTTGAGGGAGTTTTTTCACAAGGAGAATCGATTATGCGTAAATGGATGATGTCACTACTGCTCACCCTATTGGCTTTGCCAGCGAGCGCTGAGCAGCAAAAAACCATTAAAGATATTGAAGTGCACTATTCGGCGTTCAACTCAACGTTTCTCACCCCTAAGGTGGCGAGCAGTTATCAGCTGACGCGCAACGGCTATACCGCAATTCTCAATATCAGCGTGTTAGATCGCGCGTCACTCGGTAAACCAGCGACTGAAGCCAAGCTGACCGGCCATGCCAAAAACCTGATTGGTAACTTGCGTGAACTGAGCTTTAAGCAAGTCAAAGAAGGCAACGCGATTTACTACTTGGCGGAAATTCCGATCAGCAATGAAGAGATGCTGACCTTTGATATTGATGTCGATGCTGGTCTGAAAGGGGCGGGAAAACTGACCTTCAGCCAGAAGTTCTATACCGAACAGTAATTTTATACAAGATCAGGGGAATCCACGACGCAGCCGTCGCTTTTCCCCATACAAACCACAGAGAACAGCATGAAAAAGATCGTTTTAGCCACGGGCAATCAAGGCAAAGTGCGTGAAATGGCGGACCTATTGTCCGATTTTGGGTTTGATGTCGTCGCACAAAGCGAATTCAACGTCCCTGAAGCCGCAGAAACAGGCACCACTTTTATTGAAAATGCGATCATCAAGGCACGTCATGCCGCGAAAATTACCGGCTTACCGGCGATTGCCGATGATTCCGGTTTGGAAGTGGATTATCTAAACGGTGCCCCGGGCATCTATTCTGCGCGCTACGCGGGCGAGCATGCCAGCGACGGCGATAATCTCAATAAGCTGCTAGTGGCGATGCAAGATGTGCCAGACGACCAGCGCAGCGCGCGTTTTCATTGTGTATTGGTGTTGATGCGCCACGCCGATGATCCAACGCCTATCGTTTGCCACGGTAAATGGGAAGGCAAAATCCTCACCGCACCACACGGCAGTAATGGCTTTGGTTACGATCCTATTTTCTGGGTTCCGGAAGAAAACTGCGCTTCTGCTGAGCTAGAACCGGTGCGCAAAAAGCAGCTATCCCATCGCGGCAAAGCCCTGCAAAAACTGTTCAAAGCGATTGAAGAGCAGAGTACATGCTAACGCCTCCACCGCTTAGCTTATACATTCATATTCCGTGGTGTGTGCAGAAATGCCCGTACTGCGATTTCAACTCGCACGCGCAGAAAGGCGAAATTCCTGAGCAAGAGTATTTGGATGCACTGCTGCAAGATCTGGATCGTGACATCGAACGTTACCAGCTCAAGGGCGATCCGCGCCTGCTGCACTCGATCTTTATTGGCGGTGGCACACCAAGCCTTATCTCAGCAGAAGGGATCGCGCGCTTGCTGCAAGGTGTTGCCGAGCGTATTGCGTTTAAGCCAGAGATTGAAATCACCATGGAAGCTAACCCCGGCACGATTGAAGCCCAGCGCTTTGCAGGCTATCGCACCGCTGGGGTTACACGTATTTCGATTGGTGTGCAGAGTTTTGAGCCAGAAAAATTAGCGCGTTTAGGGCGCATTCACGGCCAACAAGAAGCGGTTCGCGCCGCACAGCTCGCGCACCAAATTGGCCTCAACAGCTTTAATTTGGATTTGATGCACGGTCTACCAGATCAAACTCCCGAGCAAGCACTGGCTGATTTGGATCAGGCGATCGCGCTCAATCCGCCGCATCTGTCTTGGTATCAACTGACGATTGAACCCAACACGCTGTTTTACTCGAAACCGCCTAAGCTGCCAGATGAAGATGCGCTATGGGATATTTTCGAGCTCGGCCATCAAAAGCTCAGTGAGGCAGGGTATGTGCAGTATGAGATTTCTGGCTACAGCAAGCTGGGCTATCAGTGCCAGCACAACCTCAACTATTGGCGCTTTGGGGATTACCTCGGGATTGGCTGTGGCGCGCACGGTAAACTGAGTTTTACCGATGGACGCATTGTCCGCACCACCAAAACCAAGCACCCGCGCGGCTACTTGGCAGCGTTGAACAATCTGGCCAAAGCTTATTTGGATAGCGAGCAGTTGGTTGCCGATCAAGACAAGCCGTTTGAGTTTTTTATGAATCGCTTTCGTTTGATTGAGCCCTGCCCGAAAGCCGATTTTACCGCCACCACGGGACTTACGATTGACGTGATCCGCCCAACCTTAGATTGGGCAATCAGTGAAGGTTATCTCAGTGAAGATGATCAGCACTGGCAAATCACGGAAAAGGGCAAATTGTTCCTCAATGATCTGCTCGAAGCCTTTATGGCCGATGAAGAAGAATAACCAAGAGGCGCATGCGCCTCTTTATTTTTATCTTTTATACCAAAACTACTTGCAGTTGCAGTTGCAGGTAGCCGGCAAACGAGTGACAAATTTGTCTGGAAAAAATTTGCACAGCCATCGGCTGGCCTTTGGTGAGAGCCAAGGATGGCTCTCATAATCCCAATCACATAGATCCACTATGTAATTGGGTGAGCGAATGCTGCCAACACCGCTGCAGCTTCAAGTAAAAAGGGGAGCTTAGAAAATTGAGCGACCAATCCGCTGCGCGAGTAACTCTAAGGCGCGAGTCCCCGCGAGCGAGTTACCCGATTGATCCAGCGCGGGGGACCATACTGCAATCGTCATCTCTCCCGGCACCACAGCAATTATCCCACCGCCGACACCTGATTTTCCGGGCATACCGACTCGATAGGCAAACTCTCCTGCCCCATCATACAAGCCGCACGTGGCGAGCAAGGCATTGGTTTGTTTGCTTTGGGTTGGGGTTATCACTGTTTCGCCCGTCACCACAGAAACTCCTTTATTGGCCAGATAGCTGAAGGTTTTCGCCAGCTCAACACAGCTCATTTTCAATGCGCAGGCGTGAAAATAGTTGTGCAGTACCGGAATAACCTCATTGTGGAAATTGCCAAAAGAACGCATCAAATAGGCAATCGCGGCGTTGCGATCACTGTGCATCATCTCCGATGCTGCCACGATTTTGTCATAAGCAATGAGCGGCTCACCGCTGAGTTGGCGTACAAACTCCAACAGACGCTGACGAGGTGCAGAGAGGCGACTTTGCAGCATATCGCACACCACAATCGCGCCGGCATTGATAAATGGATTACGCGGAATTCCCTGCTCCATTTCAAGCTGAATCAATGAGTTAAATGCTTGCCCTGAAGGCTCTTTACCCACGCGGCTCCACAGTTCATCTGGCTGATACAAGCCCATCGCGAGCGTCAAGCTCAGCACTTTGGAGATCGACTGAATCGAAAACCCTTCCTGTGCATCGCCTGCCGTGATCACTTCTCCTTGATTGGTGAACACGGCAATGCCCAGTTTTTCACTCGGTACTTTGGCGAGTGCGGGAATGTAATCGGCGACTTTACCCTGCCCAATGAGCGGGCGAACTTCTTCAATAATGCTGGCTAAAATCTCTGCGGTAGGCTTCATCAATGACTCTTTATTATAGGTTTGTCTCTCACTACTTCAGCTTATCCGTAGCCTGAGGATTAGGGTCAAAAAAGCCAACATCAAATGTTGGCCTAAGCAAAATTCTCTCTTTACGCAGTGCGCTGGTACTTGATGTCCCACACTCCGTGACCTAAACGGTGACCACGCTGCTCAAACTTAGTCAGCGGGCGCTCATCAGGACGCGGAATGTAATCGCCATCGGTTGCCAAGTTAGCAAAACTGGGCGCTTGATTCATCACTTCAATCATGTGTTCTGCGTAGTTTTCCCAGTCGGTTGCCATGTGGAATACACCGCTGCCGATGATGAGCTTTTGGCGTACCATTTCAGCAAATTCAAGCTGCACGATACGGCGCTTGTGGTGACGCTTCTTGTGCCAAGGATCTGGGAAGAATAATTGCAAAGTGTGCAGGCTGTTATCTGGGATCATGTGTGCAAACACTTCCACCGCGTCATGGCACATCACACGCAAGTTAGTCACACCCGCTTCACGCGCCGAAGCCAAACAAGCACCGACACCTGGGCTGTGCACTTCAATGCCGAGGAAGTTTTTCTCTGGTGCGTTTTTCGCCATTTCGACCAAGGACGCGCCCATGCCAAAACCAATCTCCAACACAACCGGATTATCGTTACCAAACACCTGTTGCCAATCCAACAGCTCTGGCTGGTAATCAATCCCCATGGTTGGCCAGCACTCTTTCATTGCGGCTTCCTGGCCTTTGGTCAAACGACCTTCACGACGAACAAAGCTACGAATACGACGCAGCACTTTGCCATCTTCGGTATATTCCTGGGTGATGACTTCGCTCATTTCTATTGCCTGCACATTACTAAATCAGAGCGGGAATTATCCAAAGAATCGTCAACGGTGCAAGTGTTATTACTGACCGCTTACCATCCTACCCCAAACTCTTTGCCGTTACCGCCAACACCGCCACAGCTTCGAACAGGAAGGAGGAGAATATCCCCAATGTTTGTCGGTTTTACTTCACCACCAATCTGTGGTGCAATTTTGCTCCACTAGTTTAGACAATAATAATGAGCAAGTCGTGACTCCTTTTGCACAGGCCATCCTTACTTGGTATGACGCCTACGGCCGCAAAAACCTGCCGTGGCAACAAAATAAAAATGCGTATCGCGTTTGGTTATCGGAAATCATGTTACAGCAGACCCAAGTCGCGACCGTGATCCCCTACTTTGAACGCTTTTTAGAGCGCTTTCCGACCGTACACGCCCTCGCGGCAGCGCCGCAAGATGAAGTGCTGCATTTCTGGACGGGGCTTGGCTACTACGCCAGAGCGCGCAATCTACATAAAGCAGCGAAAATGATTGTGAGTGAATATGGCGGCGAATTTCCCACCGATTTAGAGCAGATGAATGCGCTACCCGGTGTTGGCCGTTCTACCGCGGCAGCCGTGCTCTCTTCTGTGTATAAAAAACCGCATGCGATTTTGGATGGCAACGTGAAACGCACGTTAGCGCGCTGCTTTGCCGTGGAAGGTTGGCCGGGGCAAAAAAGTGTCGAAAACCAGCTTTGGCATTATGCAGAAATGCATACGCCCAAAGTGGATGTCGATAAATACAACCAAGCCATGATGGATATGGGCGCGATGATCTGCACTCGCAGCAAGCCAAAATGCAGCCTGTGCCCAGTAGAATCGTTTTGCCTTGCCAAACAGCAAGGCAATCCCCAAGAGTATCCGGGCAAGAAACCCAAAACAGACAAACCCGTCAAAGCCACTTGGTTTGTCATGCTCTATCACGACAATGCCGTCTGGCTTGAGCAGCGCCCGCAAAGTGGAATTTGGGGCGGTTTGTACTGCTTCCCACAATCAGAGATCGCCAATATTCAAACCACCATAGATCAGCGAGCCATCAGCGATAGCACAATAACATCGCAGCAAACCCTGATCGCATTTCGCCATACCTTTAGCCACTACCATCTCGATATCACGCCGATTTTGCTGCAATTAAGCCGCAAACCAGACATCATAATGGAAGGGAGCAAAGGTCTTTGGTATAACTTAAGCCAACCCGATGAGATTGGTCTCGCAGCACCAGTGAAACAACTGTTGCACAGCTTACCTTTCGACATTGATAGCCACATTTAAAGAGGAAGAGTGAATGGCTCGCACCGTATTTTGTACCCGATTGCAGAAAGAAGCCGATGGCTTGGATTTCCAACTCTATCCCGGAGAACTGGGCAAACGCATTTTCGACAACATCTGCAAAGAAGCTTGGGCACAATGGCAGACCAAACAGACCATGCTGATCAATGAAAAAAAGCTCAACATGATGGATCCTGAGCACCGCAAATTGCTGGAGCAAGAAATGGTGAACTTCCTGTTTGAAGGTAAAGAAGTCCATATCGAAGGTTATACACCGCCAGCTAAATAAGCACTAGTTTTGCGCTATAGCCCCAAACGGCTTAGAGCTAAAGCTTAGCTTCAAGTCGGAAGAGAATATCGACTAATGACATCATAATAACTGCAGTTATTATGATGTCGTTTTTGTATGTCACATCCCCCAAACAGCTTGCTGTTTTATATAGCAAAGGGGATAAACAAGATTATCTTAATGTAAGGAAACGCATGAAAAGGTTAGGGCTATATCTAGTCGTAGTTCTATTACTGAGCGGTTGTAGCCGTGAAGCCATTGAAAATATGTATCAAGTTGATTATGAGCCAACTAACCGCTTCGCCAAAAACTTAGCGGGTATGCCCGGGCAATATTCGAAAGATACGGATGGTTTCGACGCCCTGATCAACAGTTTTTCTGGCAATATCGAAAAACGTTGGGGTCGGGATCAGCTAAAAATGGCAGGCCGTACTAACTACGTAAAATACATAGATAATTATCTTAGCCGAAGTGACATTAGTTTTAGCGAAGGAAAAATCACCGTTGAAACCGTCTCTCCAACCGACCCTAAAGCGCATTTACGTAACGCCATCATTACCACACTACTCACCCCAGACGACCCTGCTGGTGTTGAGCTTTTTTCTTCAAAAAACATAACATTAGCAAATAAAGGCGAGCCTTTTTTATATCAACAAGTTGTTGACCAAGATAAGCAGCCGATCCAATGGTCTTGGCGCGCTAACCGTTATGCTGATTATCTCATAGCCAACCACTTACAAGTTAAGCAAGTCGGTTTTAAAAAAGCTTACTATGTTGTGATCCCTATGGTGAAAAACCAAGTCGAAATTCGTGGTAACCGCTATGCTGATATTATCCGTCGCGCATCGCGTAAATACGATATTCCTGAAGATTTAATCCTAGCCATCATCAAAACTGAAAGTAGTTTTAACCCTTACGCTGTGAGTTGGGCGAATGCATACGGCCTAATGCAAGTCGTTCCTGCGACAGCAGGACGGGATGTTTTCCGTATGGTGAAAAATCGCCCAGGCGATCCCACACCAGAGTATCTATTCAACCCTGAAAATAATATCGATACTGGCACTGCCTATTTTTACTTACTCAAAAATCACTATTTGAAAGATGTACGCCACCCACTCTCCCTAGAATACAGTATGATTTCTGCTTATAACGGCGGTGCAGGCGGTGTGCTCAATACCTTTCATTCTGATCGTAAACGTGCCATGCAAGATCTTAACTCGCTACAACCTAATCAAGTGTATTGGGCATTAACCCAAAAACACGCCAATGCAGAAGCACGCCGTTATCTAGAAAAAGTGACCAAATTTAAGAAAGAATTTAACTAGGGATAACAAAAAAACCGCACATTGCCGAAAATAGCGCCAATCAAACTGATTTTTCGAAATATTTCAAAAAACAGGTTGACTGAGAAAGGGAAAATCCGTTTAATAGCGCTCCGTTGCCCGGATAGCTCAGTCGGTAGAGCAGAGGATTGAAAATCCTCGTGTCGGTGGTTCGATTCCGCCTCCGGGCACCACGAATTTTAGATTGTTGGTGTAATAAGACACAAACAGCAAAGGTTACGTGTGCCGGCTTAGCTCAGTAGGTAGAGCAACTGACTTGTAATCAGTAGGTCGCCAGTTCGATTCCGGCAGCCGGCACCATTTAAAATTTGCCTCGATAGCTCAGTCGGTAGAGCAGAGGATTGAAAATCCTCGTGTCGGTGGTTCGATTCCGCCTCGAGGCACCACGATTAAAAGTTGTGCCATAGACACAATAAAAATTGTTCCTCCTTAGCTCAGTCGGTAGAGCGACGGACTGTTAATCCGCAGGTCGCTGGTTCAAGTCCAGCAGGAGGAGCCACTTTTAAAAACCCAGTCATTGACTGGGTTTTCTTTTATCTGCATTTTGAATTTTTTCTCGTCTCACTCTCAAACCATCCCACCTCAACTAGCTTATCCGTATCACCATTCTTTTTATTTCGAGGCAAAAATTTAATCCAACTCATACTTTCACACTTACTTCGTATCAATAAATAAGCAAGCTCATTACTATCACGCCGACATCAAACTGTCACAAAAATTTAATCTGCCTACACCTTCCCAATAGGGTTCAAACTATGAAATTAAAAACCCAAGCTTATTTATTATCTGCCATCATTCTCGCTGCTCTTCTCGCGCTAGCCACAACAGGGCTGTGGACGTTACGTGTGGCCAGCAATCTCGATAACAAAGCGCGTGTAACCGAGCTGTTTAATAGTGCCTACAGTATTTTGACTGAGGTAGAGAAGCTGGCTCAAGAAGGCAAGATGTCGGAGCCAGAAGCCAAAGCGCTCGCCACCCGCCTAATGCGTAACAATCTCTACAAAGATAATGAATATGTGTATGTGGCAGATGAAAATATGACTTTCGTGGCGACGCCGCTCGATCCACAACTGCACGACACCAGTTTCCACGATTTTAAAGATGGCAAAGGCAATAGTGTTGGCCGTTTAATTCAAGATGTGCTGCGTCATCAGTCTGGCAAGTTGGTGGAATACACGTGGACACAAAAGCAAGCTGACGGTTCGATTGAAGAAAAGCTCTCGATCGCGCGCAAAACGCCACACTGGGGCTGGGTTGTCGGCACGGGTATTGGTTTTAACGAAGCCAATGCGCGTTTTTGGTCTACCGCGCAATGGCAATTAAGCTTATGTGTGGTGATCGCCGTTGCGATTTTATCTCTGTTACTGGTCGCGATTCGTAAAATACTGCTGATTATCGGCGGTGAACCAAATGAGGTACGCAGCGCAGTACAAGCTGTGGCACAAGGCCGCATTTGTCGTGAATTTGCTATAAAAGCCCCTAAAGAGAGTATTTATGGTGCAGTGCAGCAAATGAGCAGCTCACTTGCAGACTTGGTGGCTAAGCTTGAGCAATCCATGGTTGCTTTACGTTCTGAATTAGCTGGCGCAGGTACTCGCGCCAAAAGCATTGCCGAATTAACGGATAGCCAGCAGCAATCTACCGCCATGATTGCCACGGCAATGACCGAAATGGCCTCTTCAGCGAACCAAGTCGCCGATTCTGCGCGTGATACCGCATTCAACACAGATCAAGCGGATCAGCAAAGCCAGCATACGCAAAAGCTCATCCACAACACGGTGAGCAATATTCAAGGCTTGGCGACTCAATTACAAACCGCGAGCACCGCGGTTGCCGATCTGGATTTGGATGTCAAAAACATCGCTAAAGTACTGGATGTGATTGGCGATATTGCAGAGCAAACCAATTTACTGGCGCTGAATGCTGCGATTGAAGCAGCACGCGCTGGCGAGCAAGGACGCGGCTTTGCCGTCGTGGCAGATGAAGTGCGTAACTTAGCGGGCCGCACGCAAACCAGTACCAAAGAGATCCAGCAGATGATCCACAATTTGCAGGAAGGGTCGCGTAATGCGATTCAAACCATCCAGATTTGTGGGCAAACCAGTCAAAGCAGTGTGCAAGAGTCAGAAAATGCCGCTTCTGCGCTGGCATTGATTGTCAGCGCACTCGAAAGCGTCTCTTCGATGAGCCATCAAATAGCCACGGCGGCGGCCGAGCAAACCCAAGTCAGCGATGATATTGCGCGCCGAATCAATATGATTGAAGAAAGTGGCTCAAAACTGAGCCGAGTGGTGATGGAGAGCCACAATAGTACGCAAACTCTCACAAAACTCGCCCGCGAGTTAGAGCAATGGGCTGCGCATTTTGAGGTAACTCGTTAAGCATACGTTCAGTTCAGTGATCGCAAAACGTTTCACTGAACTGATGGGTTACTCGTCGTTTTCAAGTAGGAAGGCTATAACTGAAAATATTTATCAAGCAGGTATTTTTACGTACTTTGTGATTTTCTGACTACGCTAAAAACTCTCTCTTTCACTGAGCGAGTGGGTCTTGCGGTTCATTTAGCGATATTTTGGCAAACGAAATGGACAAAAACAGGCCATTAAGTATAGAAAAACAACAAACGATATTTTTTTTAGATTTTCATGTTGACGACCTCCACGAAAAACCTTTTAATACACCCCGTCGCCCGGATAGCTCAGTCGGTAGAGCAGAGGATTGAAAATCCTCGTGTCGGTGGTTCGATTCCGCCTCCGGGCACCACAATTTTGATTGTTGGTGCTTGCACGAACAATAACAAATGTGCCGACTTAGCTCAGTAGGTAGAGCAACTGACTTGTAATCAGTAGGTCACCAGTTCGATTCCGGTAGTCGGCACCATTAAAAAAGAATAATTCCTCCTTAGCTCAGTCGGTAGAGCGACGGACTGTTAATCCGCAGGTCGCTGGTTCAAGTCCAGCAGGAGGAGCCAATTTCTTACTTGCCTTGCAAGTAGATTTGCCGACTTAGCTCAGTAGGTAGAGCAACTGACTTGTAATCAGTAGGTCACCAGTTCGATTCCGGTAGTCGGCACCATTAAAAAGAATAATTCCTCCTTAGCTCAGTCGGTAGAGCGACGGACTGTTAATCCGCAGGTCGCTGGTTCAAGTCCAGCAGGAGGAGCCACTTTTAGAAACCCAGTCCTTGACTGGGTTTTGTTTTATCTGTCGAAAGTGTTATCTATCGAAAACCGCCCCACTCCAATTGCTCTTTTGACTGCAAAAGAAAGGCAAACAGTTAAGTTTGCCTTAGAAAAGGTAAGCGCATAATTACGATGAGCTTACTTAATGCCTTTCTCCTTTCGGATCAGCTCATAAGCGTGTTGGATTTGCTGAGATTTCTCTTTCGCGACGTTCATCATCTCTGGTGGTAAACCTTTCGCCATCAGCTTATCTGGGTGGTGCTCATTCATCAGCTTGCGATAAGCTCGCTTCACCTCTTGTGCACTCGCACTTTCGCTCACCCCAAGCACTTCGTAGGCATCGGCCAATTGATTGCGTGATGAAGGCTGCTGCCATTGCTGCCCACTATGGGATTGCTGCTGCGAACCACCAAAGCCACCACCTTGTTGAAATCGAAACGCCGCTTCCTGCATACGTAAACGGCGCTCTAACTGCTCGGAAGAAAAACCAAGCCCACGCGCAATACGGTGCAGTACTTGACGCTCACTGGGGTGCACATCCCCATCAGCAAATGCAGAAGAAATTTGCAGCTCAAGGAAAAACTGTAACAGGTCAAAACGCCCGCCCGTGGCGATTTTCACGCGATCTAACACTTGCTCTAGAGGAAAATCGCTTTCTTTACCGTCACGAAACGCATCTTGTGCGGCACGTTTTTGCTCTAGGGTCAGGTTCATGCGATCCATCATAATGGTCGCGAGTTGGATCTCTTCTTTGGTGACTTGCCCCTTGGCTTTTGCTACATGCCCCATCACCGAAAATGCGGATTTAAAAAAATCCTCTTGGCGCTCAGCTTGGCTAGGCCCTGCACCAAATGTACCACTTTGAAAGCCAGCCTGATTTAAACGACGCGCCTTATCAAACTGATGGCCAAGGAAGATCCCAAAGATTGCGCCAAAAGGGCCACCAAACAGGAAGCCAAAAAAAGCGCCAAGAATTTTGCCAAAAATATGCATTATGTGCTCTCAATCTATGAATTTTTCTGGAGTGAAGCGGTCTGATAGTGGCGCAAGCGTCAAATTCCTTTATGATAAGGACCGTTTATATTTCAGGCTCCTAAGTTCGGAATCCATCAAGTTCAACAGGCCACAAGTTCAACAGGATGTACAACCCCATGTCATGCTTTTCTCGCACGTTTTTAGCCGCTTCGATTAGCGCTGCACTCTTTGCACCTCAGATACAAGCAGAAGCGAGTGTGGATGACAATCGCGCTCAATTACCTAATGGTGAGCAGTGTTTAGTCAACCAGCCTGAGCCTACTAATCCCGGCCAACAGCCTATCAATGTCGAAGCGGATAAGCTAGAGGCAATCAATGGGCAAAAGGCAACCTATTCAGGGAATGTCGTTGTCGTACAAGGTAAAAAACGCATCGCTGCGGATAACGTGACTTTGCATCAACAAGAGAATGTGGTTGTCGCTGAGGGTAATGTTCAGTTTAGTGATGGTGAGATCAAAACTCACTCCACCAAAGCGACTAATAATCTCAATACCGATGAAATGACGTTAGAAAATACCCGCTACCAGTTTTTGTGTGAACCGGGGCGTGGTGAAGCGGTGTATGTTTCGAAAACGGGCAAAGCCGTGTATGAAATTGAAGATGGCTCTATCACCTCATGTCCTGATGGTGATAACGCATGGCGGATGCGCGCTTCCAGCATTGATGTGGACCAGAATGAAGAGATTGCGACCTTCTACAATCCACGTCTTGAAGTGCAAAACGTACCAGTGTTCTATCTCCCCTATTTGACTGTGCCTATCGGTGATACGCGTAAAACTGGTTTTCTATACCCGACCGCCTCTTATGGCTCACGAAATGGCTATTCGTTTGAAGTGCCAATTTATTGGAACTTAGCCCCCCAATATGATTTAGAAACCACCTTCAACTACATGCAAAAGCGCGGAACACAACTCAATAGTGTGTTCCGGTATCTGACGGATTTTGGTGCGGGTCAAATCAAATCTGAATATCTTGCCGAAGATCAACTGCACACCGAGCTAGGCGAGCGCTGGGCACTCCAATATGAACATAGCGGTATCTATCAACAAGCATGGAAGTTTGAAATCGACTACTCAAAAGTCAGCGATATCAACTATTTCTCTGACTTAGATTCGGGAGTCGGTAAACGTGAAGATGGTCAATTAATCCAACAAGGACGTGCAACCTATCGTACTCAAAATTGGGACTCGTCATTACTAGTCCGAGACTTCCAATTGCTGACCAAAGACACAACGAGCACCAACCTGCCCTATCGATTGATGCCGCAACTCAGCTATAACTATTACTCACCTGAACTATTCAAATATTTAGATTTGGATCTGCTCAGTCACATATCGCGTTTTGAAACCGATGCAAGAGGCAAACCTTCTGCAACTCGAGTGCACATCGAACCAGGCTTAAAAATTCCGTTCAGCAACACTTGGGGCAACTGGACCACCGAAGCACGTATACTCGGTACCTATTATCAGCAAGAGCTTGATAATACGACTGATGCAAAACTCGAAGAAAGCTTAACTCGAGTTATCCCTGAGTTTCGCACGGCTGCTGGCATTGTACTGGAGCGTAATACCACTATTCTCAGTGGTTACACTCAGACCCTAGAGCCCAAGATTCAATATCTTTATGTACCAGAAAAAGATCAGAGTCATATCGGCTTATATGACACAACCTTATTGCAAACCGATTATTACGGCCTGTTTCGCCAGCGTAAGCATAGTGGTGTCGATCGCATAGCCTCAGCGAACCAAGTAAGTTATGGCGCATCAAGTCGATTTTTTGATGAGGCCTATAAAGAGCGCCTCAATATTGCATTTGGTCAGATTTTCTATCTCGATAGTAAACTCAATCCATCCAATAAAAATCCTAATCGCGTCTCTGATGACTCCAGCTATTCCGCTTGGGCAGTCGAGATGGATTTTAACTTTGCTGATTACTTGTTCTATCATGGTGGAATTCAATACGACGTGAATAGCCAAGATATTCAACTCGGTAATAGCACCTTAGAATACCGAGTTGCAGATGGTTATATTCAGGGGAATTACCGCTATGTTTCATATGATTATATATGTAATACAGTGACAGGCGTTGATTGCATTAGTACTGACAATAGCCAAGAATATGACATATCTCAAGTTGGTATTTTAGCTGGTTATCAGTTAAGTCGTAGATGGTCTGCCAGCGGTCAGTATTACTACGATTTGACCACTGAACAAGCCCTAGAGTGGCTTGCTAATCTGACTTATACCTCTGATTGTTGGTATATCGGCTTTAGCTACAGTAATCAATTAAAGAATTGGCTTGGAACTCCAACTAATCCTTATACCACTCCAATTTATGAAAATAACTTCAGCTTTAACGTCGGGATTATTGGTTTTGGTACCAGTATCGGAGCAGGTTCGAGCATGACGGGCATAAGCAGCGCTGGTAACTCACTCGGTTATGGTCGCCCATTCTTCCTCAATAACTAATTCACCTAGCCTGAGGAAACTCAGGCTTAAAACATTTTAGATAGGACTGCACATGAAATTGTGGAAACCCACACTAATTAGCGTTCTCAGTGCGCTGACTTTCTTTAACGCTCACGCAGCACCCAAGCAGCTCGATAGCGTGGCGGTGATTGTGAATAGTGGCGTCATATTACAAAGTGATGTGGACAGCGCCCTGAAAACCATCAAGGCTAACGCCAAGCAAAACAAGCAGCCTTTACCGCAAGAAACAGTGCTGCGCGAACAAGTATTAGAAAAGCTGATCATTGATACTTTGCAGCAGCAAGAAGCGGATCGGATTGGAGTAAAGATTGACGACAACCGCCTCAACGAAGCAATTAAAGAGATAGCAAACAACAACCAACAGACTCAGGATCAACTAATTGCTTCAATAGCGCAAGAAGGCTTAACCTACCCTGAGTTCCGTGAGCAAATCCGTAAAGAGATGGCAGCGAGTGATGCACGCAATGCTTTAGTTCGTCGTCGTATCAACATTCTGCCCGCCGAGGTTGATACGTTAGCTGAGCTGCTTGCACAGGAAACCGATGCCACAGTGCAATACAAAATCAGTCATATCCAACTGCGAGTCGATGACGGACAAGATAAAAGTGCCGCTGAAACCTTGGCCAACAAGCTGGTCAACGACCTAAAAAATGGGGCAGACTTTGCGCAAATGGCGTACGCCTACTCCAAAGGTCCCAAAGCCCTGCAAGGGGGAGATTGGGGATGGATGCGCAAAGAAGAGATGCCAACCATCTTTGCTGATCAGATCAAAATGCAAAACAAAGGCAGCATTATTGGCCCGTTTCGCAGTGGTGTCGGTTTTCACATCCTGAAAATTGATGATGTCAAAGGCTTAGAAACGGTCGCGGTAACAGAAGTTAATGCTCGTCACATTTTGATCAAACCGACCATCATCCTCAGCGATGAAGGCGCGCAAAAGCAGCTCAATGAATTTGTACAGCGCATCAAAAATGGCGAAGTGACCTTTGCAGAATTAGCCCAACAATATAGCCAAGACCCCGGCTCTGCCGCGCAAAAAGGTGAACTGGGCTATCAAACTCCCGATCTGTATGTGCCAGAATTTAAACACCAGATTGAAACCTTACCCGTAGGCCAAATCAGTGAACCGTTTAAAACCGTACATGGGTGGCATATCGTAGAAGTGCTCGATCGTCGCGAAGTGGACAGAACTGATTCCGCACTGAAAAACAAGGCCTACCGTATCTTGTTCAATCGTAAATTCAATGAAGAAGCCAGTGCTTGGCTGCAAGAGCTGCGTGCCAGCGCCTTTGTTGAAGTATTGAAGGACGAGAAGGATGAGCAGTAAACGCATCATTGTCACAGCCGGTGAGCCCGCGGGGATTGGTCCCGATCTAGTGCTCGCCCTCTCCGCGCAAGATTGGCCACATCAACTGGTGGTGTGTGCCGATAAGGCGTTATTGGCGCAGCGGGCCGTGCAACTTGGAATACAGGTTAAGCTACTGGATTATCAACGCGATAATCCAGTGCAAGCTCAACAAGCTGGAACCTTGTTGGTTGAGCATATTTCTCTCGCTGAACCCGTCGTCGCCGGTCAACTCAATCCAGCGAATGGACACTATGTGTTAAAAACGCTGGAAAGAGCGGCAAAAGGCTGTATGAATGGCGAATTTGATGCTATTGTCACCGGCCCTGTGCACAAGGGGGTGATCAACCGTGCGGGGGTGGCTTTCAGCGGTCATACCGAATTTTTTGCTGAACAGTCAAAAACTCCCCTCGTCGTGATGATGCTGGCCACCGAAGGCTTACGTACTGCGTTAGTCACTACACATCTGCCACTCGCAGAAGTGCCGCAAGCGATAACTTGTGAACGTCTAGAACAGATTGTTCATATTCTCCACAAGGATTTAGTCGAGAAATTTGCCATTGCAGAACCTAAAATCTACGTATGTGGGTTAAATCCACACGCAGGTGAAGACGGCGTATTGGGCATGGAGGAGATCGAAACCATCACTCCTACCCTACAGCGTTTGCGTGAGCAATATGGCATGCAATTGGTTGGTCCTTTACCAGCCGATACTATTTTTAGTGAAAAATACTTGCAACAAGCGGATGCCGTTCTCGGCATGTACCATGATCAAGTGCTTCCAGTGCTGAAATACAAAGGCTTTGGCCGCTCAGTCAATATTACGCTCGGGCTGCCTTTTATCCGCACTTCGGTCGATCACGGTACGGCACTCGATCTGGCTGGAACGGGTCAAGCTGATGCCGGAAGCTTTTGGACTGCATTAGCTTACGCAATTGAATTAGTTGATAAAAAAGCGCAATAACTTAGAGAAAACTATGAGAAATGATGTCCACTTAGGGCACAAAGCGCGTAAACGCTTTGGTCAGAACTTCCTCAATGATCCTTACATCATTGATGGTATTGTGTCGGCAATTAATCCCAAACCGGGGCAAAACTTGGTTGAAATCGGCCCAGGGTTAGGCGCCATCACAGAACCGGTAGGACGTGAAGTGGATAAGTTCACTGTCATTGAGCTTGACCGCGATCTGGCCGAACGCCTGCGTAATCATCCAGAATTAGCCAGCAAGCTGACCATTCATGAAGGCGATGCGATGCGTTTCGACTTCAAGCAGTTGGTGAAACCCAATAACAAATTACGTATCTTTGGTAACTTGCCGTACAACATATCTACCCCATTGATGTTCCATCTATTTGAATTCCATCGTGATATTCAAGACATGCACTTTATGTTGCAAAAAGAGGTGGTTAACCGTTTGGCTGCAGGACCAGATAGCAAGGCCTACGGACGTCTCACTGTCATGGCGCAATACTACTGTAAAGTGGTTCCGGTATTGGAAGTGCCACCGAGCGCATTTGTGCCACCACCGAAAGTAGATTCGGCCGTGGTACGTTTGGTGCCTTATGAAGATCTCCCACATCCCGCATCCAGCTTAGAGTGGTTAGATCGCGTGGTACGTGAAGGCTTTAACCAACGCCGTAAAACGGTGCGTAACTGTTATAAAGGTTTGGCTGAACCAGAAACACTGGAAACTCTGGGCATCAACCCAGGTATGCGCCCAGAAAATCTGACCTTGGCTCAATTTGTGGCATTAGCGAACTGGCTTGATGCAACACACAAAACTCACGCATAATCGACAAGGACGACATTCAGTCGTCCTTTGTTTATCTGCCAATACCTGACTACTAAGCTGAGGAGTCGCTCATGGATGTTTCGCTGCCCTGTATCAAAATTCAGGTTCAAACTCGCTACATTGAGGAACAATCAAATCCTGAGTATCAGCGCTTTGTGTTCGCCTATCTCATCACCATCAAAAACCTCAGCTCCCAGACCGTCCAATTGATGAGTCGGCGCTGGTTGATCACGGATGCCGATGGCAAACAGACCGTGGTTGAAGGCGATGGCGTTGTGGGAGAGCAACCTCGCATCAAAGCTAACGATGAATATACCTACAGCAGTGGCACAGCCTTAGATACTCCAGTCGGTGTGATGCAGGGTCAATACTTGATGATCGATGAACAAGGTGAGTCTTTCACGGTTGAGATTGAACCATTTCGTTTAGCCGTTCCGCATGTATTGAATTAAGGGGGGTGTGTGGCGAATTATATCGTTGGAGATATTCAAGGCTGCTTTGACGAGCTACAGCAACTGCTCAAACAGGCCGAATTTAATTCTCAGCTTGATACGCTGTGGTTTGCGGGGGATTTGGTCGCTCGTGGTCCAAAATCACTAGAAACCTTACGTTTTGCCTATCAGTTAGGGGATGCAGCACGAGTCGTGCTCGGCAATCATGATTTGCATTTGCTCTCGGTAGCACTCGGTCACCACTCCGCTAAACGGCGCGATCAAACCCAAGCAATTTTAGATGCGCCTGACGCCGAGCCATTACTCGATTGGCTACGTCAGCAGCCTTTGCTCGCTGAACATCAAGAGTTTGTACTGTGCCATGCTGGCATCTCACCACAATGGGATCTCGCCACTGCACGTCAAGCAGCACAAGAGGTCGAGTCTGTACTTCGTAGCCCCGAGTGGAGCACCCTGATTCAGCAGATGTACAGTGACCAACCCGACGCATGGCATCCAACGCTACAAGGGATAGATCGCTTGCGTTATATCGTTAACGCATTTACTCGTATGCGCTTTTGTTTCCCAGATGGCCGTTTAGATATGCAATGCAAACTGCCACCACAAGAAGTGACTGACGGTAGCTTACTACCTTGGTTCCAATTACCGCAGCGCATTGCTCTTGAAAAGACGGTGATTTTTGGCCATTGGGCGGCATTAGAAGGGTATGTGAGTGAAACGGTGATCGGCCTAGATACGGGTTGCGTATGGGGCGGAGCCCTGACTATGCTGCGTTGGGAAGATAAACACTACTTTAGCCAAGCAGCGCTGCCAGCATAAAACAACACCCGTTAATACGGGTGTTGATTGTGTTTGCTCTGACGATACCTGCAATGACGATACCCAAACGACTTGGAGGTGCAGGTCGGCGGCAAAAAGTGACAAATGTGTCTGGAATCAATTTGCACAGCCAACACTACTGTACATCAAATAGGAAGGGGATTTTGGCGTTCAAAAATCACAAAATCCATCCCGTAGGCATTTTTTTCATCGGCAGGATAATGCTCACGAGAGCGCTCTAACCAATCACTCCCCCATTCAGGAAACTGAGTATCACCCTCCAGTTTTGCATGGATCTCGGTAATATACAGTTTATGAGCCATAGGTAAACAGGCCGCATACAAGCTACCACCTCCGATGATCATCACCTCGTCGACCTCACCCGCTTTCGCCAGCGCCGCCTCAATGGAGCTCACCACATCCACCCCCTCAATCTGCAAACTCGCATCACGGGAGATCACAATATTGTGCCGCCCCGGTAAAGGACGTCCGATCGATTGGTAGGTTTTACGTCCCATCACCACAGGCTTACCTAATGTACAGCGTTTGAACCACGCGAAATCAGCCGGTAGATGCCAAGGCATCTGGTTATCTTTACCAATAATGCGCTGGTCTGCCATCGCGGCAATCATACTGATCATCATCTTTCTCATACCTTAAATAATCGGTTTGCGGCGGTAGAATAACAGTCCAGGTACAGCAAGGCCAACCGCCAAACCCGCAATGATAAACATGGCTTTCAGGAAGTTTTCTAATAAGGCTTCCATCAGCTCGGGCGAAAAACCCACATGGTTAATTTCGACTAACGCGATCATGGCTTTAAATGCAAAAACACCAGGAACCATGGGAATAAGCGCTGCAACCGTAAACACTTTAGGATGAGCCAGAAAACGACGAGACCAATAAACACCAACCATACCCACTAGAGTGGCGGCAAAAAAACTCGCCCACTCAATCGGTACGCCAAAGTGCATCATCAAATAACGCGATCCATGCCCAAGCGCACCGCCTAACGCACAATATTTCAATGCGGGCACAGGCACATTGAAGACTAAAGCGAACCCAACCGCCGGAATCGCGGCAAAAAACATGTCGTTGAGTAGTCCGAAAAACAGATCCCAGCTTAGCATTACCACCCCCAAATTCCGGTGATGCTCATTGCCGCGACAATACCGAGCGCCGTGGCTAGAGTCAGCAAACTCGCCATCACAAAGCGTGCGATGCCCATATTGATGTAACCTTTGAGCATATCTGCGACCGCATTAATTAATGGAAAGCCAGGCACCAGCATCAACACAGAAGAAGCCATCACGATCGTTGGTTTATTGCCGAGTTGATAAATCACAGCTTGGGCAGAAATCACGGAAGTCACGAAAGCCGTTGCCGCAAAATTGATGAGAGGATTGAATTGACGATGGCCGATTTCTTGGCGAACGATCATCCCAACAGATGAGGCGATCAAGGTGATCAAGAACACCATCCAATCCCCCCCAGCCAAACGGCTGAATGCCGCGCAAGAGAGGCCAATCATGACCACAACTAGCCAACGATTGTAACGCTCTGGACTGATGTGATTGAGTTTTCGCTGCGCTAAGCCATGATCAAGAATGCCTTTTTCCATCATGATGCAGATCCTTTGGATCTGCGTCACCACACGCATATTGATGCCGCGATCTGGGCTGCGTCGCGCAGTCGTAATGCAGTGCTCTTTATAGACGGTCGTCACCACAAGCGAGCTCGCCGAGAGAGAGACTTCGACTTCACTCATTCCACTCGCCAAACCCATGCGGCGCATTATATCGCCGACTAAAGTACTTTCTGCGCCATGCGCTAATAACATCTGCCCTGCCTGAGCAATCAAACGAGAAACGGCTCTCTGTTTGGATTCCATGATTCCTTTCCTAAAACCTAAATATGCCGAAGAGAGAGTAAGTGTGCCCGAAACAAACTTTAGGAAAGTTGATTTAGACACAAAAAAGCCGCAACTAAGTTGCGGCATACCAGTGAGTTAATCAGTCACGAACATAGATAACGTGGCCGTCATCTTCTTCGTCGTCCCAATCATCCCAATCGTCATCATCTTCAGTGATCACTTCACGACCAGCCAAGCCGTCTTTATGGTTATAATCCCATGTGAAATCGACTTTTTCGGCTTCTGTTTTCTCTTCCGCTTCTCTTGGTAAGGTATCCATGAACTCGGCAAGCTTCATGCACAGCTCTTTGGTGCCTTGACGATTCGCAGCAGAGATTTTGAAGTAATCGCCCTCCCATGCCAGAGCATCGATGATGTCTTGAATAATCTCATCTGCTTCTTCTTCTGACATCAGATCAACTTTGTTGAACACCAACCAACGTGGCTTTTTCGCCAGCTTTTCACTGTACTGTTCAAGCTCATCAATAATGGTCAACGCATTGTGTGCAGGATCGCTTTGATCAGCTGGCATGATATCAATCATGTGTAGCAGCACGCGACAACGTTCAAGGTGTTTAAGGAAACGAATCCCTAAACCTGCCCCTTCTGCAGCGCCTTCAATCAAGCCTGGGATATCAGCCACCACAAAGCTTTTCTCCGGCAGCACGCTCACCACACCAAGACTTGGTACTAGCGTGGTAAACGGATAATCCGCCACTTTAGGTTTAGCCGCAGAAACAGCACGAATGAAAGTCGATTTACCCGCATTTGGCATGCCGAGCATACCGACGTCTGCCAACAGCAGCAGCTCTAAACGAATATCACGCAGCTCACCCTTGGTACCCATGGTTTTTTGACGTGGAGAGCGGTTAACCGACGATTTAAAACGGGCGTTGCCCAAACCATGCCAGCCACCTTTGGCGATCATGACTTTTTTGCCATGTTCGGCCACTTCACCAATGATTTCATTGGTGTGAATATCGACGGCACGAGTACCTACTGGTACGCGCAGCTCTTTGTCTTTACCGCTTTTACCCGTACAGTTACCGCCACCGCCATTTTTACCACGTTCCGCTTCATAAAAGCGCTGGAAACGATAGTCAATCAAGGTGTTGAGGTTTTCATCAGCGACCATATACACATCGCCACCATCACCACCATCACCGCCATCAGGGCCGCCATTGGTAACGAATTTTTCACGCCAGAAGCTCACAACACCGTTGCCGCCATCACCAGCTTGAACTTTAATTACCGCTTCATCTACGAATTTCATTTTTCCTCCACTCAATCTCGTGGGAAATCTTAATCAGTCTAGTAAACCTGAGAACGTAGATCCCAGAAAACAATCGCCTGCTTGGATCAGGCTACATTCAGGTCTAGGGTCTAGGGTCTAGGGTCTAGGGTCTAGGGTCTAGGGTCTAGGGTCGACCACACTTTCGATAAATAAAAAACCCCACCAAACGGCAGGGCTTTTAAATTCATCAAGAAACTTGGCTTATTCAGCAGTTTCGATGCTAACGAATTTACGGTTGTTAGGACCTTTAACCTCGAACTTCACTTTACCATCAGATAGAGCGAATAGAGTGTGGTCTTTACCGATACCTACGTTAGTGCCAGCGTGGAACTTAGTACCACGTTGACGAACAATGATGTTACCTGCAAGTACAGATTCACCACCGAAACGCTTAACACCTAGACGTTTGCTTTCTGAATCGCGGCCGTTACGAGTAGAACCACCAGCTTTTTTGTGTGCCATTGTTGAACTCTCCTAATAACTTAAGCGTTGATACCAGTGATTTTCACTTCTGTGAACCACTGACGGTGACCTTGTTGCTTACGAGAGTGCTTACGACGACGGAACTTAACGATTTTTACTTTATCGCCACGACCGTGTTGTACCACTTCAGCAACTACTTTACCGCCCTCAACCAGAGGAGCACCTACTTTAATGTCTTCACCGTTAGCAACCAGCAGAACTTTATCAAATTCTACAGTTGCACCAGTTTCAACGTCTAATTTCTCTAAACGAAGAGTTTGACCTTCGCTTACACGGTGTTGTTTACCACCAGATTGGAAAACAGCGTACATATTTTACTCCGCTCTTTCCGCACAGCCTATGCTTATATTTTATGCGATAAGGGTGTGCGCTAAACTAATCATCAATAGGGCGCAGATTCTACGTGAATGATGTGCCTATGACAAGCCATATTTTGAAAAAAATGGCGAAAAGCTAATCGCCAAACAAAAGTGCCGCAATCATGCCTTTAAGCCATGTATTAATCAATGATTTTTAGTGTATTATGCAGCGATTCCAGAAGACTAAATGCCTTACACGCTCTTATTTCAGCCGGATTTACGATGGATTTTAAAGCTATCCAAGCGCTTACTGCCAATGACATGGCAAAAGTGAACGAAACGATTCACGCTCAACTCAATTCTGACGTTTCCCTAATCAACCAACTGGGGTTCTATATCATCAGTGGTGGTGGGAAGCGTTTACGCCCATTGCTGGCGGTTTTATCCGCCAAAGCGCTCGGTTATCAAGGGTCACATCACACGACTGCAGCTGCGTTTATTGAATTCATTCATACGGCAACCCTGTTGCACGATGATGTGGTCGATGAATCGGACTTGCGCCGCGGTAAAGCAACCGCCAATGCCGCGTTTGGTAATGCCGCCAGCGTATTAGTCGGAGATTTTATCTACACTCGCTCGTTTCAGATGATGACAGAATTAGGATCAATGAAGATCCTGAAACTGATGAGTGATGCGGTAAACGTGATCGCTGAAGGTGAAGTACAGCAATTAATGAACTGTAACGATCCTGATACTACCGAAGCCAGCTACATGCAGGTCATCTACTCCAAAACTGCACGTCTGTTTGAAGCTGCAACCCAGATTGGCGCTATCCTGTGTGATGCGTCTCCTGAAGTCGAACTGGCGATGCAAAACTACGGTAAATACCTAGGCACAGCCTTCCAACTGATTGATGATGTGATGGATTACACTTCAGATGGCGATGAGATGGGTAAAAACGTCGGCGACGATCTGGCAGAAGGAAAACCTACCCTACCACTGCTCTATGCGATGCAGCACGGTAATCCTGAGCAAGCCGCGATGATCCGTGAAGCCATCGAGAAAGCTAATGGCATGTCGCGCCTCAATGAGATTCTTGCAGCAATGGAGCAAACCGGCTCTCTGCACTACACCGTCGAAAAAGCGCAACGTGAAGCGGATAAAGCCATTGCTGAACTAGCGGTTTTGCCAGAAAGCGAATACAAACAAGCCTTGATCACGCTCGCTCATATGGCGGTCAATCGCAGTAAATAGTCTGCAAATTCGGTGAGATGGCCACAGCAACTCACTCAACAATAGATTGCGTTTTGTTACTAAAGACCCCCCTCAGCTCAACGAGCTTGAGGGGGGGCTTTTATCCGTCTATCCGTGTTTTAGACAATGTCGACTATGGCATCAACGCCTTTTACCAAGCGCCTTGCCAAAGCATGCCTGCCGCCCCAACGGCAAATAGCAGTAGGGTGCTGGCTCCGACCATTTCTCGGCCGCAGAATGCTTTTACACCTTGCTCACGCTTTGCTTTGAGATAGAAAGCAAAGCCCGGTACATACAACAGGGTTGAGAGCATCAAATAGTGCAAACCTGACGCATACAGCAACCATAAACCATAAGCCGTTGCGCCAAAGCCAATCAATAGCAATTTCCCTCGATCTCTTTGCTCCAGAGCAAGCTTAAGGGTAAAAGCGCCCACCAGAAAATACGGCACTAAAATCATCTCAGAGGCAAAGATCAATAAGCTATCGTAAGTGCTGGCGGTATAGCGCACCAATATCAAGGAGATTTGAATACAGAGTGTGGTTAAGAACAAGGCATTAACTGGACTTCCCGCTTGATTCTGCTTGGTAAAATGGCGGGGAAACATCTTATCTTTGGCGGCAAGGAAAGGGGCTTCGGAAGCCAATACCGTCCAACTCAAAAACGCACCGCAAACCGAGATCAAAAGCCCAACCGAAATAATGTACTTACCCCACGGACCAATAATCGCAGTCAACACTTGCGCCATAGAAGGATTCGGGTATTGCGCCAACTCATTGACATGAATTACACCCATCGACAATAGCGTGACTAAGACATAAATCGACAGAGCCGTGAGCAAACCAAGAATAGTCGCTCGCCCAATGTCTTTACGTTGTCGTGCCCGGCTTGATACCACCACTGCACCTTCAATCCCGACAAAGACCCAGACAGTAATCAGCATAGTTGCTTTTACTTGTCCAAGTAGATCTGCACCAGAGATATGGTGCAGGCCAGCAAAATCCAAACTAAAGGTTTGCCAACGAAAAGCTAATAGTGCGCATACAATAAACAGCAGCAAAGGCACCATTTTGGTCATAGTAGTGATGAGATTGATTAGCGCGGCGGTTTGTACCCCTCTTAATACTAAGCTGTGAACTCCCCACAACAGTAGAGAAGCCCCACCAATTGACCACCAAGTATTGCCAGAGCCAAAGATAATCTGATCAGGCGTATCAAACAGCAGTCCTAAAGTACTGAACACAATCACCAGATAAGAGACGTTGGCGACCATAGCACTAAACCAGTAGCCCCACGCCGAGCAAAATCCGGCAAAATCACCAAAACCTTCACGAGCAAAACCAAACACACCACCATTTACATGGGGTTTATTGACGGCTAAATATTGAAAAGAGAGCGCAAGAAAGATCATGCCGATCCCAGTGATCGACCAACCGATCATCACTGCCAGTGGACTGGCAACCGCTGCCATATTTTGTGGCAAGCTAAACACGCCCGCACCAATCATTGAACCAATCACTAGCGCAGTGAGAGAGCCTAAACCCAGTTTTTTATCCATTATTTTTTAATCACCAATAACAGAGGTAAAAAGCCATCTTCCCCTTCCAAAAATCGGTCACAAACAACAGAAAATCCGCCTGCAACAGCCGAAGGGCAACCATTCCACTCACAAGACATGAGTCGAAGAATACAAAAAACAGCGCATATTACACGAAAAGCAGTGGGATGAAATGATAATTAGATAAGTAACATAAGAATTCACTAGTGGAAAACCAATGCATGGAATTTAAAACTGGAAAATCAAATAATTAATTTTAAGACCTCCCAAATCTCAAACTACTTGAAGTTGCAGGTAGGCGGCAAGTAAGTGAATCCCCATAAGCATAGGCATAGACATAGGCAAACTATGTGATTGTGGTGAACGAGTGTAGCCAACACCGCTGCAGCTTCAAGTAGGAAGGGGATATCATTGAGATAAAAAAATACCGCTCTTCAAGAGCGGTATTTTCCAATGCTTAAATCGATTGTCGATTATTTTACAAACTCAACACCGATTTGAATGTCGCCTTTGAGCGTGTCTAACATGCCATCCAGCGCGGCTTGCTCATAAGCGCTCAGTTTGCCAATATCCAGCAATTCTTCAACGCCATTTTTACCTAGCTTGATAGGTTGGGCAAAGAATGGAGCGTACTCACCCTCACCTTCTACATACGCATACTCAACGACATCAGATTCGCCTTGCAGTGCTTTAACCAGTGCAAGACCAAAACGACATGCCGCTTGGCCCATAGAAAGAGTCGCTGAACCGCCACCCGCCTTAGCTTCAACCACCTCGGTACCCGCGTTTTGGATACGTTTAGTCAAAGCGGCGACTTCTTCATCGGTAAAGCTTACGCCTTCTACTTGCGACAGCAGAGGCAGGATGGTAACCCCTGAGTGACCGCCAATTACAGGCACACGAACTTGACCTGGATCTTTATCTTTCAGCGCCGCAACGAAGGTTTCAGAGCGGATCACATCCAGTGTGGTGACACCAAATAGCTTACGCTTATCATACACACCGGCTTTTTTCAGCACTTCGGCTGCGATAGGGACCGTTGTGTTCACTGGGTTCGTAATAATGCCAACACAGGCTTTCGGACACACCACGGCAATTTTTTCTGCCAAGGCTTTGACAATACCAGCGTTCACATTGAACAGATCCGCACGATCCATACCTGGCTTACGAGCAACCCCCGCAGAAACCAGAACCACATCCGCACCTTCCAGCGCAGGCGTAGGGTCTTCACCCGCATAGCCTTTGATGGTAACTGGTGTTGGGATATGACTCAGATCCGCCGCGACACCCGGTGTGACAGGCGCAATATCATACAGCGCGAGATCAGAACCAGCAGGAAGACGGTTTTTGAGTAACAGAGCAAGGGCTTGACCAATGCCGCCAGCGGCACCAATAACAGCGACTTTCATCGTAAATCTCCTTGAGAGTAATCTCTTATATGTTTGTAGGGTGATTAGGTGTATCCGACCGTCAAACGCTATAGTAATCACAATCTGATTACAATCAATTAACGTCAGCTTTGCGACTTTGCGCAATACTGCGGAGAAGGCGTTACAGCATCAAAGACGATTATCGGTTAATGTTCAATTTAGACAAAGAGTTATAGGACTATCTAAGCGGATATTAAAAACATTTACAGTGACAGTTAAGACAATTTTAGCGAGTCGTTTGGTGTGTCATGCATAGGTATGCGAGAATATGCACAAATCGATCATTTAACCAAAGTAAGAAGAACCATGCGTAACGTAGATAAACAAGACAACCTAGTCCGAGCCTTCAAAGCCTTACTAAAAGAAGAACGCTTTGGCTCACAAGGCGATATTGTTGAAGCGCTAAAAAATGAAGGCTTTGACAACATCAACCAATCCAAAGTATCGCGCATGCTGACCAAGTTTGGCGCGGTGCGTACCCGTAACGCTAAGATGGAGATGGTTTACTGCTTGCCTGCAGAATTAGGCGTACCGACAGCGAGTAGCTCACTGCGAGAATTAGTGTTGGATGTGGATTACAACAACGCGTTAGTGGTGATCCGCACGGGCCCGGGAGCGGCACAATTGATCGCTCGTTTGCTCGACTCTCTCGGTAAATCCGAAGGCATTCTCGGGGTAGTCGCTGGCGATGACACGATTTTTATCACTCCGACCTTAGATGTTCCGGTGAAAGATCTGTTCCACTCTGTGTGCGAATTGTTTGAATACGCCGGTTAACCACTTTCTCATTTAATGATGTTTAGTCACGCCATAGTGCGTGACTAGACTCACATCTTAGAAACATCATCCCTCACCACTTAAACACATTAATCCTTTGAAATTAAAAGAGTATATTTACGGAATACTCAACGTTTTGCTGTTTAATAAATGAGTCAATCACACTATAAATTTTAACAGTTGTGTAATTATCTGTTGTTTTTT
This sequence comes from Vibrio paracholerae, assembly GCF_037672085.1. Classification (NCBI taxonomy): domain Bacteria; kingdom Pseudomonadati; phylum Pseudomonadota; class Gammaproteobacteria; order Vibrionales; family Vibrionaceae; genus Vibrio; species Vibrio paracholerae. Next base: position 2,600,390 of record NZ_JBBHLM010000002.1, read on the forward strand.
TGGTATGATTCCGCTGCTTTATCGTTCTTTGCCGCGAATAAAGCAACGTTTCTCAGGCAGGAAAGCTCGAAGCCGCGCTGACGCTTTGGGTTACATTACCAATGAAGGAAGGGAAATTCATGTCATTACCTAAAATAATCAAAATGGGTGCTATCGCAGCCGCAATTATCGGCTCTGGTGTCGCCAGCGCACAGGATTTCATTACTATCGGTACCGGTTCGGTTACTGGTGTTTATTACCCGACAGGCGGCGCTATCTGTAAATTAGTCAACAAGGATCGTAAAGATCACAACATTCGTTGTTCCGTTGAATCGACTGGTGGCTCTATTTACAACGTCAACACTATCCGTTCTGGTGAATTAGATTTCGGTATTGTGCAATCAGATTGGCAGTACCATGGTTACAACGGCACGAGCGAATTTGCAGAACAAGGCCCATACAAGAAACTGCGCGCCGTATTCTCAATGCACACTGAGCCTTTCAATATCATCGCGCGTGCTGATTCAGGCATTGAAAACGTGAAAGACCTCGCGGGCAAGCGCGTGAACATTGGTAACCCAGGCTCAGGCGATCGCGCCACTATGCAAGTGGTGATGGATGCCTTCGGTTGGAATAACGCCAGCTTTAAACTGGCGGCAGAGCTCAAAGGTTCAGAGCGCTCACAAGCGCTGTGTGACAACAAGATTGATGCCTTCATCTACATGGTTGGCCATCCAAATGGTGCCATCAAAGAAGCGACCACCTCTTGTGCTGCCAAACTGGTTCCCGCTACGGGCCCTGAGATCGAAAAGATCGTCGCCAACAACCCTTACTATGCATACAGCGTTGTACCGGCTGGCATGTACAGCGGCACAGCTCAAGAAGTGAAAAGCTTTGGTGTGGCAGCAACGTTAGTCACCACGGAAGATGTGTCTGAAGCGGTCGTCTACAACCTGACCAAAGCGGTATTTGAAAACTTCGATACCTTTACTCGCCTCCACCCAGCGTTTGCTAACTTGAAAAAAGAAGACATGGTGACCGCAGGGAACTCTATCCCACTCCACCCAGGTGCAGTGAAATACTACAAAGAAGCGGGTTTGATTAAGTAACGCGTTTCAACTGAGAAGGGAGAGGAAATCCTCACCCGTAAAAATAAAAAAAGAGGAGGCAAATGCCTCCTCCTTAGTATCACGTTCACGTTTGGTGATACTACTTTCAGGTACAACACTCTCAGTACCGATGACAAGTCTATGGAACATCAATAATAAGGATAAGGTACATGACGCAGACAACAACACCGTCGCAAGATGTGCAAGAGATGGTGGCGCAAGCAGACACTGGCGCTCGAGCCCCCAAAGGGCTTCCGGGGCGTGTGCTTTGGTTTGTTCCGCTCTGTTGGTCACTTTTCCAACTTTGGTACGCTTCACCACTCCCCTTTATCTTCGACTTTGGCGTACTCAATGATACGCAAGCTCGCTCCATTCACTTAACGTTTGCCGTTTTTCTCGCCTTCACGGCCTATCCGGCAATGAAAGGTTCGCCGCGCGATCGCATTCCTTTAACCGACTGGCTTTTAGCACTCGCGGGAAGCTTTTCCGCTGCTTATATCTACCTGTTTTACGCCGAGCTCGCAGGACGCTCAGGCGCACCCACTCAGTTTGATGTGATCGCCTCTGTGGTCGGCATGGTATTACTCCTCGAAGCGACACGCCGGGCATTAGGCCCACCACTGATGATGGTGGCCGCGCTCTTTTTACTTTACACCTTCGCTGGCCCTTACATGCCCGATGTGATTGCCCATAAAGGGGCGAGTCTAAATAAGGCGATGTCACACTTGTGGCTCACCACGGAAGGAGTATTTGGTGTCGCACTTGGGGTATCTACCTCATTCGTGTTCCTATTTGTGCTTTTTGGTGCCATGTTGGAGCGGGCTGGTGCGGGCGCTTACTTCATCAAAGTGGCTTTCTCTATGCTCGGGCACATGCGTGGCGGCCCAGCCAAAGCGGCCGTGGTAGCGTCAGGCCTTTCCGGATTGGTTTCTGGCTCTTCAATCGCCAACGTGGTCACCACGGGAACCTTCACCATTCCTTTAATGAAGCGTGTGGGTTTTCCCGGCACCAAAGCGGGCGCGGTGGAAGTGGCCGCCTCCACCAACGGCCAACTAACGCCACCGATTATGGGCGCAGCGGCTTTCTTAATGGTGGAATATGTCGGGATTTCCTATGTTGAAGTGATCAAAGCGGCGATCCTACCCGCACTGATTTCTTATATCGCGCTGATTTATATCGTTCACCTTGAAGCGTGTAAGGCGGGCATGAGTGGTTTGCCTCGTCGTCATCAATCGACGGTGGCTCAAAAGCTGCTCTCATTTACCGCCACGATTCTTGGCTTATGCGTGATAAGTGCCGTGGTTTATTACGGTATCGGCTGGACTAAAGAAGCCTTTGGCGACGCAGCAACGCCCATCCTCACTGTGGTGTTATTGGCTGCTTATGTCGGCTTAGTGAAAATCTCCGCCCCCTACGCCAAAGAGGGGTTAGGGATTGATGAGCATTTGCAGTACGTCCCCGATGTCGCCCCGACGCTAAAATCCGGTTTGCACTACTTGCTGCCGATTGTAGTATTGGTGTGGTGTTTGACGGTTGAGCGCTTTTCGCCTGGCTTATCAGCCTTCTGGGCCAGCGTGTTTATGATTTTCATCCTACTCACGCAACGTCCACTGATGGCTCTTTTTAATCGCACCGGTTCACTGGGTAATGCGGCGAAAGAGGGCGTGACTGATCTTTTTGAAAGCTTAGTCTCAGGTGCCCGCAATATGATCGGAATTGGGGTCGCAACCGCTGCCGCTGGCACAGTCGTGGGGGTAGTTACCCTGACTGGGATTGGTTTAGTGATGACCGACTTTGTCGAGTTTATCTCTGGTGGTAACTTGATGCTGATGCTGATTTTCACTGCCGTGATCAGCTTAATTCTAGGCATGGGCTTACCGACTACCGCCAACTACATTGTAGTTTCTACCTTGATGGCTCCAGTCATCGTGACTCTAGGCGCTGAACATGGCTTAATCATCCCTCTGATTGCGGTGCATCTGTTCGTATTCTATTTCGGTATTTTGGCCGATGATACGCCTCCGGTCGGACTTGCCGCATTTGCCGCGGCGGCGATCGCCAAATCCGATCCGATCCGCACCGGTATCCAAGGCTTTGCCTACGATATCCGCACAGCGATTTTGCCATTTATGTTTGTGTTTAATACTCAACTACTGCTAATGGGGATAGACACATGGTGGCATTTATTGCTGACCATTCTCTCGTCCATCACGGCAATGCTGCTGTTCTCGGCGGCAACGCAAGGCTGGTGGCTAACCAAAACCAAATGGTGGGAAGTGGTCATGTTGCTGGTACTGACCTTTACTTTCTTCCGTCCTGGTTTTTGGTGGGACATGATTTATCCCGCACAAACGCTATATCCTGGAACTGAATTGGAGCAAATTGTCGAGCAAGCACCCATCGGTCAGCCGATACAATTAGTCGTCGCAGGAGAAAACCTCAAGGGAGAATACCGCTCTAAAACAGTACAACTCCCCTTTGCCGATCGTGCAATCGGCGCAGAGCAACGCATCGCCTCGATGGGCTTAACTCTGCTCAATGATAAAAACCGCATGCTGGTAGAAATGGTTGAGTTTGGCAGCCCAGCCGAAGCGGCGGGTATCGATTTCGATTGGGAAATTCGCTCGGTGGTGGTCGATAGCGATCGACCAATGAAAGAGTGGGTATTCTTGCCTGCGATTTTGCTGACCTTACTGCTGGCTTGGAACCAAAAAAGACGGATAAAAAAGGCGTAACAAGGTGCTATATCAATATGCCTGAGTCAAATCAGGCATATACTTATCCCGTCAATCAATCATCGCCAACGCATCCCTAAGACGCATGTTGTGGGATGACGAATAAACCATAGAGAGCGTCATGTATAAACATATTCTTGTTCCGGTTGATTTGAATGAACAAGGCTTTGCCGACAAAGCGGTGCAACTTGCTGTCTGGCACGCTAAGCATTCCAATGCCGAAATTCACTTGCTGAACGTGTTGCCTGGTATTCACATGTCCATGGTGGCGACTTATTTTCCCAAAGACGCTGCCGCGCAGATGAAAAATGATGTGCGAGCACAACTCAAAACCTTTGCAGAGAAGTACATCGCGGAAGAGGTGGTGTACAAACTCCACATCGCCGAAGGCAAACCCTACGCCACCATCCTTGATTATGCCGAGCGCTTAGGGGCTGACTTAATTGTTATGCCAAGCCACAAACGCTCACGCATTGATAAAGTGATGCTCGGCTCCGTGGCCAGTAAAGTGGTAGAAAATTCACCAATTAACGTCATGGTTGTCAAACCACAAGGCTAATCGGCACTCATCTTCAATCTTTTACTCAAGGCGCATATTGCGCCTTTTTTGTTCACCGATTCCTATCGCAATAATTGGTTTTGCCTGTTTGAATAACTGAGAACGATTATCGATAATCAACTCATCGAACAAGATCAGGTGGACTGAATCATGAAAAAGACATTAAGTTTTGCAGCAATACACTTTACCATCGCGTTTACGGTAGCGTATGTACTGACAGGCGATGTCATCATCGGCAGCCTGATTGCGATGCTCGAACCAATGGTGAATACCGTTGCGTTTTACTTCCATGAAAAAGCATGGGTGAAATCAGCCGCTTTACAACGCTTTGCGGGTGACCCAAGAATCAAAACGGCCAGCTTCGCGACGATTCACTTTACCGTAGCGTTTAGCGTGGTTTACCTGTTGACGGGCAGTTGGTTGGTCGGTGGGGTGATGGCGATGATTGAACCCAGCATCAACACTTGCGCCTACTACTTCCATGAGAAAGTTTGGCAAAGCAAACACGCAGGCCATCTTGGTTGCGCTCACTAAGTGATGCAAAAGCTTCTTCAAACGCCTTCTTAATGAAGGCGTTTTGTATTGTTGATGCAAAAAATGTTACAGCGGGAAATGGCTAACACAATGCGCTTCACTCAAACCCAGTCGGAAACGCTTAACTTGCCCATCCAACTGAACGGTGATCAGATACAGATCTTCTGCTCGCGGGTGGCGCACATCGTAGATCTTGGGGGCATCAACCTGAAAGAGTACGCTCGCATGATCGCTACGCACATCAATCGGTACTTGATAGGTTCGCCCGTCAAATTTTACCGCAGCGGAAACCAAGCCCGGCGAATAGGTAGTGAAAAACAGGTTTACCAGCAACTCACAGCCGCTGTGGTGCCAGATTTGCTCAGTTGAAACATGAGTCAGACGCAAATGACGGATGCATTGTAGATAAGGCGCTTTCCAGATCCCCATACGCTGATCATAACTTGGCACATCCTGCTCGCCCAAGAAACACAACTCGCTCTCCTCTTCATCCAACAACCCATCCTCATCCGCTTCTAAAAATAGAATTTCAAATCGGTTGCGCCCCGGCTTCAATAATGGACGAATGTCTTTGCGGTAAATCGCTTGTGAGCCATCACAGTCAAACAGCGCCGCACCGTTGAGGCGCACTTCGGCGTGGTAATCAATGCCTTCAATAACCAAATCAATGGCGGCAAAACTCAACAAATCGTCATCCACCTCTATATCGTGCATTAAATGCCACTCTTGCTGCGCAATGTCGTCTTCGCTCAATGTTTTGGGCAAAACGGCACTTAATGGCGCAGGAAAGGTGATGTCATCTTGAGGGATGGAGAGATCCGTCAGTGGAGAGAGTTGCCAAAGGCCGGCGAGTGAGAGCTGCATAAGGTTCCAATTCCTGTTGGTTTGCGCGCATTATACCCGAAGTGAAATCTATTGCAGCGTCCATGTAACACAGTGATTGTGGCTTACAATCGATTGGTACAGGCAAAAAAATACCAGCCCTGTGGCTGGTATCTTAGACTCGAGAATTAATGCTCGTCGTCTTCATCCTCATCTTCGTCAGAGTACAAGGCGTCTTCGCCTTCGTAGTAGGTACCCCAACCGTCATAAATGATGTCAAATTTTTCAGCCAGATTGACCAGTTTTTCCACTTGTTCATCAATCAGTTTGGCATCCAATGCAGACTGCATGCTGGCATCAAAGCAGAGCAGCTTATTGCCATCTTCGTCTTCCGTTTCTTCCGCTTCCAGCACTTCAAAACCCATTTTGAACGCTTCAACGGCCGCTTTTTCCAGCTTATCGAAATCTTCGGCAAACAGATGGTGCTCAATCTCATACAAGGCATCTGGATCACTGCCATCTTCGAGCAGGGCCTGAATAATGTCGCGAGTCTCTTCCTTTTGGATCTCGATTAATTCTTCAACAGATAGATAATCATCTTGGTGAGACATGATGTGCTCCAGATAGTCAATGGGATCAGAAATTTGTGCGGCGCACTATCGCATGGATTGAAGGGAATTTCTAGCCACAAAACGAGCCGGGAAGATCTTTCACTGAACTCACGATCCTTTCCTTACATGGTTTTTAACATTTTTTTATCAAATGCCAAATTCAGCATAATCTGTGCTCTCTCTATCCATTTAAATCGAGCGGCTGATTGCCTGTTTATGGAGAGATAATGCATAGCTAAAAACCGACTAAAAAGGGAAAAAATGCCACCCTTCCCTTCAAGCACTCACCCATTGTGAATAAATAGTTAATTAAAGAACGAAAAATGCATAAACACATCGGCTTATGCTGCGCATAGCTAAGCAAATTGAGCAACGACAGACTTCTTAGGTGCAAAAAGAATACAGCGCTAAAAATCACACTCATGAAAGAAAAATAAGCTAAAAAATGAAAACAAAGCAAAATTTAATAACACAAAGCCAACTTGCAACTTCATAAAAATCTCTTCATAACTATATCGAACCGAAGAATTGGCAAGCAGGATGCTTGTTATACCCAAACGACTTGGAGTGGCAGGTAGGCGGCAAGAGAGTTCATCCCCATGAGCATAGATAAACACTGTGACAGGGGTGAACGAACGTAGCCAACACCGCTGCAAATAGGAAAGGGATAAGCCATCGCTACCTACACATCGCTGCGGGTGGCAAAGAAGAAAGGAAGGAAACCCGATGAATCGTTTGTATGTGGGCTCTGAAGTGGGGCAACTGCGCCGTGTATTGTTAAATCGTCCGGAGCGGGCACTCACCCATTTAACCCCCTCTAACTGCCATGAACTCTTGTTTGATGATGTACTGGCCGTGGAAGCAGCGGGCGTTGAGCACGATGCCTTTGCCAATACGTTGCGCACGCAAGATGTGGAAGTGTTACTGCTGCACGATTTACTCGAAGAGACACTCGCCATTCCTGAAGCCAGACAGTGGCTACTGAACACTCAGATTAGCGATTTTCGCTTTGGTCCAACCTTTGCTCGCGAGCTGCGCCACTCTCTTAACCATCTTGATGATCATCATCTCACCACGCTTTTACTGGGTGGGCTGGCTTTTTCTGAATTGCACCTCGAATCCGATTCGATGCTGCCGAAAATGAGTCAGCCGCTCGATTTTGTGATTGAGCCGCTGCCCAATCACCTGTTTACTCGTGATACCTCATGCTGGGTGTATGGAGGGGTGTCACTTAATCCAATGATGAAACCTGCTCGCCAGCGTGAAACCAACCATTTACGCGCGATTTATCGCTGGCACCCGATTTTTGCCCAGCATCCTTTTATCCACTATTTCGGTATTGATGATCTGCACTACGACAACGCCAATATCGAGGGTGGTGATGTGCTGGTGATCGGCAAAGGCGCGGTGTTGATTGGTATGTCAGAACGCACTTCACCACAAGGGGTGGAAAATTTAGCGGCCGCGCTCTTTAAACATGGTCAAGCCAGCGAAGTAATTGCGATCAACCTGCCCAAACATCGCTCGTGCATGCATTTAGATACGGTGATGACTCATATAGATGTGGATACTTTTTCCGTTTATCCAGAGGTCATGCGTAAAGATCTGCCGACTTGGCGACTCACCCCCAAGGGCAATAACGGCGATATGCGCGTTGAGCAAGTCCCTAGCTATTTACACGCCATTGAGCAAGCACTTGAGGTCGATTATTTGAAAATCATCACCACAGGTGGCAACAGTTACCAAGCCGAACGCGAGCAATGGAATGACGCCAATAACGTCCTCACTGTCAAACCTGGGGTAGTGATTGGTTACGAACGCAATGTTTATACCAATGAAAAATATGATAAGGCCGGCATAAAGGTGCTGACGATACCCGGCAATGAGCTAGGCCGAGGCCGAGGCGGCGCACGCTGTATGAGCTGCCCGATTGAACGTGACGGGATTTAAACGTCGTCAGTGAGGCGTGCCAAGCACGCCTCAACGCTTCAGTTGAGTGCCAGTTCCACATCCGATTCCGCCAACGTCGAACAAGCCAACACATAGCCTTGCTCAATCTCCTCTTCGCTCAGCGTTTCTTGGCTTAAACGACGGACACGACCATCTAGCACGCGGCATTTACACGAACCACAAATACCACTGCGACAAGCCGCAATGATCGGCAGTTTTCCGGTTTCTAACGCTTCTAACAGCACTTTTTCACTCGGCGCATCCACCTCTACTCCAAAGGCAGGCACGCGAATTTTCACCTGCTGGCGAACAGTGGGAGCGGAATCCTCCTCATTGATTAACGTCATTTCAGGCGAAAAACTCTCTTGATGAAAATGCGCCATATCAAAGCCAAGCGCTTGTAAATAACCACTCACATCCTGCATAAAACCTTCTGGACCACACAGATACACGCTTCTTTCCAACACATCCGGAACCTGTTCAATCAGAGTTTCCTGAGTTAAACGACCTTGGGCAAAGCCACTCTCACCCGCGTCTTTAAGTAACAGCTTCAAGTGGAAATTCGAATGCTGCGCCGCTAACTGCTGTAACTCTTGCCAATAGATGGTTTGTTCTGGATTGCGTGCGATGTGCAGAAAATCGATCTCTCTTACATCGTTCTGTTTGTCGCTTGATTCGGCTAACCAAGCTTTGGCCATCGCCATGACTGGCGTGATGCCACACCCCGCGCTGATCAGTAATACACGGGATTTGGGAGCACAATCGGTGCTATTGAAGCGGCCTTGGGGTTTCATGGCCGTCACGCTATCCCCCAACTTCAACTCATCCACCACATGTTGAGACACCAACCCCTGCGCGACTCGCTTTACCGTAAAACGTAAATACGGCTGCTGAGCCTGCGAGCTGATGGAGTAAGAGCGATACACCGTCTGACCATTAATGGAAAAGCCTAAGTTCGCGAACTGCCCCGGCTTAAAGTTGAAGTGGCGCTCACGATGCGGATCTGTCAACTCAAAGCTCACACAATCTGGGGTTTCTTGCCATTTGCGCACACACACCAAGGTTTCATTGTCTTGTTCTGCCCATGCAGACATGTTATTTCTCCTCATCGGCATCAGCCCCACACTGTGGGGCTGGGTGGTCAATTAAGCAGCCAGAATGGTGCACAGATCATCTTCCGCTGTGGTAATACTGCGTAGATCAAACTGCTGTTGCAGGATCGCCATCAGATTTGGCGTGAGAAACGCTGGTGCGGTAGGCCCCGTGTAAATACCTTTTACACCTAAAGCGAGTAAGGTCAGCAGGATCACGATCGCTTTTTGCTCGAACCACGAGAGCACCAGAGTCAGCGGCAGATCGTTCACTCCACACTCGAAGGTTTCAGCCAGCGCAAGCGCCAGTTGAATCGCTGAATAAGCATCATTGCATTGACCCACATCGAGCAATCGTGGAATACCGTTGATCGCGCCAAACTCATTTTTGTTGAAGCGGAACTTACCGCAAGCCAAGGTCAGAATCACACTGTCCTCCGGCGCTTGCGCAGTAAAATCTTGATAGTAGTTGCGCTCGGCTTTATCACCGTCACAGCCACCGACCAAGAAGAAGTGCTTGATGTTACCTAATTTGACTTGCTCAACCACCGCAGGCGCTGCTGCCATTAAGGCATTGCGTCCAAAACCCACGGTGATCAGATGCTCAATCTCATCGTGCTTAAAACCTTCTTGTGCCAGTGCACATTCAATCACGGCTGAGAAATCGTCCCCTTCGATATGCGCCACACCCGGCCAACCGACAATGCTACGAGTAAACAGGCGATCTGCATATTGCCCAATATTAGGGTTAAGCAGGCAGTTCGAGGTCATCACGATCGCTCCGGGGAAGTTCGCAAATTCTTTCTGCTGGTTTTGCCAAGCACTGCCGTAGTTACCTACCAAGTGCGGGTATTTTTTCAGTTCTGGGTAAGCATGTGCAGGCAGCATTTCACCATTGGTGTAGACGTTGATCCCCATGCCTTGGGTCTGTTGCAAGATTTTCTCTAAATCATGCAGATCATGGCCAGACACCAGAATGCATTTGCCTTTGACGGGTTTGACGTTCACCGTCGTCGGCTCTGGATGACCAAAGGTTTCGGTTTCGCCTTTATCTAAGATCTCCATGATGCGGTAGTTCATCAGGCCAATTTGCATCGCCGTATCCAACAGCGCACTCAGTTCCACAGGATCGGTACCCAACCATGCCATGATTTGATGGTACTGCGCATACAGCTCAGCATCCGTTTGTCCTAACACACGCGCATGTTCAAGATAGGCCGCCGCCCCTTTCAAGCCATACAAACAGAGCAGACGCAAACCAATCACGTCCTCATGCAAACTCTCTTTGCCGCGGTTTACCGCTGCTGCTGGAGCAAATGCCAGAATGGCGGCTTTATCGGTCGGTAACGAAAATTGCGCCGCCGGTGACAACGCAGGAAGCTCAAAACCGGTTAATACCGCAGCCGCACGGACTTGTTGTTCTAGCTGCTGTTTATAGCTTTCCGCTTGCTGCGCCAGTTCAACAATGCGTTCTGGATCAAAGTTAACGTTGGTGAGCGTAGCAAAAAAGGCTTTCGGTGCCCATTGGTCAATTTCAGGAACGGCGACACCACAAGCACGGCCTAGATTGGCCCAAAAAGAGACACCTTGCAGCGCGTAAACCAACACATCTTGTAAGTCCGACACCTCTGCGGTTTTACCGCACATCCCTTGGGCATAGGCACACCCTTTCGCGATTGGGGTTTGAATGGTTTGCTCACATTGAATACAGAACATTATGCTTCTCCAGTTTCATTGATAAGCTGTGATAGCTTAGATTTACTGAAGACATCGCATATTACGTGCCAAATTTTATTTATTTGATTTTCAATGCATTTAACAAAATATGCACAACTTTTTTGTGTCAATTAGACTAAGGATTAAATACAATTTTACTTCATGAAGTCATATTGACACATTTCATCATACACATCAGGACACTTCTCTTATATCGAGATAAAAAATGCCGCAGCGACATCGGCTACGGCATTTTTCAGTAATGTTTATTGAGGCTGAATTACTCAGTGCCACCCACGGTCAGGGCATCCAACTTCAGAGTTGGCTGGCCAACGCCCACAGGCACGCTTTGTCCGGCTTTACCACACACGCCAACACCGCGATCCAGCGCCAGATCGTTACCGACCATAGAGACCTGCTGCATGGCTTCAATACCAGAGCCAATCAGAGTTGCGCCTTTGATTGGACGGGTGATTTTGCCGTTTTCAATTAAGTAAGCTTCTGAAGCTGAGAACACAAACTTACCGGAGGTGATATCCACCTGACCGCCGCCAAAGTTCGGAGCGTAAATGCCTTTTTTCACCGAAGCGATGATTTCTTCTGGTGTGTGCTCACCCGGCAGCATGTAGGTATTGGTCATACGCGGCATCGGCAGATGAGCGTAAGACTCGCGGCGACCGTTACCCGTTGGTGCCACACCCATTAAACGCGCATTGAGTTTGTCTTGGATGTAGCCTTTCAAAATGCCTTTTTCGATCAGCACGTTGTATTGACCACTCACCCCTTCATCATCGACGTTGAGAGAGCCGCGCAGATCTTTGAGAGTACCGTCATCGACAATCGTACACAGATCGGAAGTGACTTTTTTGCCCACTTTGCCTGCAAATACCGATGAGCCTTTACGGTTAAAATCGCCTTCAAGGCCATGACCCACCGCTTCATGCAGCAGTACACCCGGCCAACCGGATCCGAGAACCACAGGCATGGTTCCGGCAGGAGCCGCTACCGCTTCAAGATTGACCAGCGCTTGGCGAATCGCTTCATCAGCGAAAGAAAACGCGATTTTTTGTCCCGCTTCTTCTTGTAAGAAATAGTCGTAACCAAAACGGCCACCACCACCTGCGCTACCGCGTTCACGGCGATCGCCTTTTTGCGCTAGCACGCTAATCGAAAGACGAACCAGAGGACGAATATCCCCTGCATACGTGCCATCGGTAGCCGCCACGAGGATCTGCTCATGCACACCGCTTAAACTGACTGACACTTCGGTGATGAGTGGCTCTTTAGTACGAATGTACGCATCCAGCTGTTTCAGCAGTTCAGTTTTTTGCTGTTTTTCCCAACTTTCCAGTGGGTTGTGCGCGCCATAAAACGCAGGATGTTGCGCGCGCTTAAACGCTTGCACGGTGAGATTTTGGCCTTGTTGAGCAATCCCACGCGCCGCGATGGCACTCTGCCTTAAACCTTCTAACTGAATTTGATCAGAGTAAGCAAAACCGGTTTTTTCACCACTGACGGCGCGCACACCGACTCCACAATCAATATTGAATGAGCCATCTTTAATGATGCTGTCTTCCAGCACCAGAGATTCATGCCAGCTGGATTGGAAATAAATATCGGCATAATCAATCTGGCGAGTCGCAATACTGGACAGCGTATCGGCAATATCCTGTTCAGTGAGCCCAGCGGGTGCCAGCAGTGCCGTTTCAATTTGGTTCATCGTCATCAGTGTGTGTTCTCTATTAATTGATGGGTAAAACGCGTGTGCTGTGTAATCGGCATTGCGCGTCTCACAGAATCGAGCGTTGCAAGATCGAACTCGACCACTTTACTTTGTACTTCGGCGCCTAAATTGGCGATCACTTCACCCCACGGGCTAATCACCATGGAATGTCCCCACGTCTCTCGTCCGCATGGATGATGTCCAGTTTGACCCACGGCAATCACCCAGCATTGCGTTTCAATGGCTCGGGCGCGTAACAAGACTTCCCAGTGGGCTTGGCCCGTCACCGCAGTAAAGGCCGCAGGAACCAGCAAAATCTGTGCACCTTGGCGCCGTAATTCTGCGTATAAGTGCGGAAAGCGCACATCGTAGCAAATCGATAGGCCCAACGCTCCAAACGGCGTTGAGGTGACGACCACCTGTTGCCCCGGCGTAAAGGTTTCTGATTCGCGATAACGCTGATGGCCATCGGCGACATCGACATCGAACATATGCAGTTTATCGTAAACCGCCACTCGCTCACCTTGTGCATTCCACAATAGGCTACTGGTGGTGACCCCGTCAGCGCGGCGGATCGGCATACTGCCTATCAATAACCATACACCATATTCTTTGGCGAGACTCGCTAAGGCGTGCTGAACTGGGCCATGATCCAGTGATTCGGCTTGTTGATGGTATTGTTCACGATTCCCCAACAGCAGGGCATTTTCTGGTGTCACAATCCATTGCGCTCCTTGCTGAGCAAGCTTGGCCACCTCTTGCTTGAGATAAGCCAGATTGAAGCTCATCTCGGACCCTGAGGTCATTTGCACCAGTCCAACTCGTTGCATTTTCTTCCCTATTCAGCCAGTTTACGCAGCTTTTCCGGCAACTTGAACTCGCCTTTACTGCGCGAAAGCTCTTTCACCGTCGGTGAATCGAGCGGTCCTTTTACTTCGTATTTTACTTGAGTAAACACTTCCACCACCGGAGAGATCACTGTGGTGATCGCCAGCACATACAAGGCGGTTTGCGGTGTCACTGCAAACGCCGTCAATACTGGAATGCCAGATGTGATATCTGGAACGAAATTCACTTCTGCATCGACAGTGCGCGTATTGAGATCGGCAAGACCTTTAATCGTCATCTGTCCCGCCACCGCATCCATTTTGATGTTATTGGTGACAAAAATCCCTTGGGACAGCTCACCACTGCCGGAGATCGAATCAAACGCCATTCCTTTATCAAACACATCGCTAAAGTCGAGCTGCATTTTGCGTATGATCGAATCAAGGCTAAATAGACCAAGTAGCTTTGCCGCACCACTCACATCGGAAATCACCCCTTTACCAAGTTTGGTATCCACCTTGCCTTGCAAAGTGTTGACCTGCATTGACCACGGAGCGCCATCCCATTGCGTGCTTGCGGTAATCTCAAACGGCGCACGCTGGATACCAGAGTTAATTCCAAAACGCGCCATCAAGTCACTGTTGTTATCACCCTTCATATCCAAATTCATTTGGGTTCGGCTCTGTGTATCGGTCAGCGTCCAAGTGCCATTAACATGCAGTTGGTTGGTACCACTAGTGAAATCAATGCTCTTCCACAGCAGCGTATCCCCTTGGCGCTGAAAATCGACATTCGCTTGACCGATTTTATAGCCTTGCAACCAAAAATCTTTGATGGTCAACGTAAGGTTAGGCATCCATTGATGGAATTTACGATCAAAATCGGTGATAAGCGGTAATTTCGGGCGATCAAGGTCGACCAGCAACGCCTCTTCCCCCACCTCGAGCTGAGGCAAAAACAGATGCAGGCGCTCAAGCGCAATACTCAAATCATAAGGCTCAATATAATTGGCTTGGCCTTTGATCTCTTGGCTATCCAGATTGAGAAGCCATCCGAGGTCTTTGCGCCGCGCATTAAGATCCACGTCATGCCAATCCAACCCTGCAAAGGTCAGCTCTTTAACCGCCGCATCCACTCGCTCCGGGATTGGAAATGCAGGCGTATTTAAGCTGGCCAGCTTAGATTTTCGCGATTTAGGCGCAGGCTTTTCATTCAAAATGGCGAGCCAATCATCCAGATTAAACGCTTGGCTACGCAGCTGGACATGATGCCCCACCACTGGGCTAATTTTAAAACTGCCCTGCCCAAGCACCAAATTAGTGGCTTTCAAAATCGGCACTTTAGGCGTCAAATCAATCTCGGCCTGATACTTTGCCTGTGGCAGTTGCAAACGAACAGAAACCATCTCTTGATTGCCGGAGGCTTGCAACAGAGCCTGTCCTTTCACTTTCATCGCTTTTTGGAGTGGGAAAGGATAGCGGCTCTCTAACCCGCGCAGATCCGCCTTACCATCTAATTGATAAGTAAAACCCACATCATTGAGCTGAATATCGACACGTGCCTGCCAAGGGGCATGGCCTTTTACTCGGCTTAACCAACGCTCGCCCACAAACGGGATCAGCGGCTTGACTTCCCAATCCCCAACCACATCAATGCCAACCACATAACCCCGCTTGGCATCTTCGCCTTTAAAATCGATTGAGACGGGTTGCTTGAGCAAACGGGCATCTAGCCCCGCCGCACTCACGCGATCATTATCGAACTCGATTTTGCCAGACACTGAGGTTAGGCTCATCGGCGGCGTATCAATATCCACCGCGTTATTGCTCAGCTCGGCAAAACCCCAAGCCCGCGGCTCTGCACCGCTGTGGAAAGGAATATTAAGTTGAAACTCTGAGCGCACTGGGCCTTTAACTTGAATCGTAGTCAGCGCTGCGCCTACGGAATCGACTAACGGGGTCGCCATCATGTAATTGCGAATCGCGTTACCTTGTTGGGCACTGGCTACCGCTTCAATCTCGATATGACCCAGCTCGGCCAACTCTGGAATACGACCGGTGATCCGTTCAGCACTTACCTCCATCAAGGTAGCAGAGCGCGAGTCGAGATACATGGCGTCATTTTCAAACAGCAGATCGAGCTGCAAATCGGTGATCGGTGGCCAAGCCGTATCAAAGGCAAATTTGGCCTCTTTTAAACCAACCCAAGCTTGGAACACACCATTGTGCATGCGATAAGGAAACTGATCTAACGCGCCATACCAGATCAGTTTCGCGGTATTGACCTGTCCCGCTTGAATCGCGGTCGAGAGATAATCGGTCAGCTCACGCCCTAACGCCAACGTCGGCAAGTAGCGCCATGTCTCCCCAGCATTAAAGAGATCGGCTTCGGCATAAAATGAGAGAAATGGGCTAGCATCATCCGGAAAATCGAGGCGAAATGCGCCCAGTGCTTGCAAATCCGGCGTCGCTACCGTGACTTTATCGGACCAAAGCGACCATCCATATTGCTCTTGCTGCCAGACAATATTCACTGCGCCTTGGCGGATATGGAGTGGAGCTTGGAACACCTCACCATAGGGCAACACGTCATCCACCATGCTGGCTTTAATGAGTGCTTTACTCGGTGAGCCTTGAATTTGCGCTTGCAGAGCATTGACTTGTGGCAGCAACTCCCATTGCGCTATTCCACCATCAATTAATGATGCCGAATAACGTAACGATTCCAACGTTGCGCCTTTGGCAATGCGCACATCTTCCAAAGTCCCTTTTGGCTTTAAGGTTGTCAGCCAGTGATTGAGCGTTTGTGACTCGGGGATCAACTTAGCCAGAGGTAACAGGTTTTCAATATTGAGCTGAGAGAGATTAAGCCGCCACTCATCGGGCTGCCAATCCATCGCCACATCCAAAAGCGGCCATAGCTCATCATCACTTCGTAAACGCAGTGAGTGGGCATTCACTTGCCAACCTTTCTCAGTTGGTTTGAGTTCGACAATCCCTGATTCAAGCAGCAGTTCATGGGTCTGTTCACCGTTTTGCCACACCAACTCCGAAGGCTTGAATTCGACATAGCCATCTTTCGGCTGATTGTGCTCAAGGGTCGCCCAAGCATTTAAGCTTACTTGGCCTTTTTGAATGCCGGTTTGATCTTTTAAATATCGTGTTAGCCAAGGTAATACGCGCACTTTATCCGCACTGACATAGAAATCGCCCGACACATCGCGCAGCGAACCGTGATCAATAAAGTTAGCACTTACCAACAAAGAGTTGATGTTGATACCCGCAATGCTGACCACCCCTTCAGCAAAGTGGCGTAGACCTTGGTTTTGCCAACGCAGTTTTTCAATGTCGAGCTGGCGCAAATCTCCGGCAAAAGTGCGATACAAAATCGCTGAGTTTTTGAGGGTAAAATCATCCAGTTGACGCAGTAAAAGATCATCAAGCTGCTTGACCACTCGCCCTTGGCGCGACTGTTTCGGGTTAGGATTTTGCTCTAAGGCCAACCAGTCGATTGCCCGTAAATCAAGGACTAAACCATTGACGGTAAGATCGGCAACCACAGGTTGCCGCTGCCAGAGTGATTGCAGCAGGTCGAACTCAATCTCAACACTGGCCGCATTCAGCTGAATATCGTTACTGTCCGGCCAATGGGCTTGTAAGGTTTGCAGTGATAATGAGGGATGCGTATTACGCCAGTAACCTTGCACATCGGCAATCGCCACTTGTACCGACGAGTTTTGATTCAGCCAATGCTGAATCTCCGCCTGAAAACGGTTCATCTGTGGCAGCAAAATGCGCAGGGCTGTGACGGCCAAAGCCAGCACAATCAGCAGGCTGACCAGCAGCCACATAAGGATCCGCCCGAGGCGGGTTACTGTCGAAATCACCCGATGCCCTATTTACATCATCACAACATCAAATTGCTCTTGGTTGTAGAGTGGTTCTGCTTGAATTCGCACTTCTTTACCAATGAACACTTCCAACTCTGCCAAGGCATGTGACTCTTCACCTTGCAAAGTATCGGCCACTGCCGGTGAAGCATAGACCACGAATTTGTCCGCATCGTAGGCCCGATTCACGCGCGTAATTTCGCGCAAAATCTCAAAGCAAACTGTTTCCACGGTTTTCACGCTGCCTCGCCCTTCACACGTTGGACAAGTCGAACAGAGCACATGTTCAATGCTTTCTCGGGTTCTTTTACGCGTCATCTCCACCAACCCAAGCTGAGTAAAGCCGTTGATGTTGGTTTTGACCCGATCTTTCATCAACGCCGTCTCTAAAGAGGTGAGCACTCGCTTACGGTGCTCATCCGACGCCATATCGATAAAATCAATAATGATAATCCCACCCAGATTGCGTAGACGCAGCTGACGAGCAATCGCCTGAGTCGCTTCAATATTGGTGTTGAAAATGGTCTCTTCGAGATTACGCCGACCCACAAACGCACCAGTATTGATATCGATAGTGGTCATCGCCTCGGTCTGATCGATGATCAGATAACCGCCAGATTTGAGCTCCACTTTACGTTCGAGAGAGCGCTGAATCTCATTTTCCGTATCGTACATGTCAAAAATGGGCTTATCGCCGTGGTACAGCTCTAATTTAGCCGTCAGCTCAGGGACATATTCGGAGGTAAACTCTTTGAGGTTTTCGAACTCTTGTCGTGAATCGATGAGAATTTTGGTCAGTTCGGTACCGACAAAGTCACGCAAAATGCGCTGCGCCAGACCAAGCTCACCATACAACATAGAGCGGTTCTTGTATTTGCTGCGCCGCTCAATCACTTTTGACCACAAACGCTTAAGAAACGCCGCATCTTGAGTCAACTCTTTTTCGTTTGCCCCTTCTGCTGCGGTACGGATAATGAACCCGCCATGCTCATCGCAATAATGAGAAACGATTTTCTTTAGGCGTTCGCGCTCCGCTTCACTTTCGATGCGTTGTGATACGCCGACATGGCTTGCCCCCGGCATAAAGACCAGATAACGAGAAGGGAGCGTGATATCGGTGGTTAAACGCGCGCCCTTAGTGCCAAGCGGGTCTTTGACCACTTGCACGACAATATCTTGCCCTTGGCGCACCAACTCGGAAATATCACGCACTTGGAACTGCTGCTTCTCGCTTTCAGCAACACACTCGGTGTGGGGCACAATATCCGAGGCATGTAAAAAAGCGGCCTTGTCGAGTCCAATATCAACAAAAGCAGCTTGCATGCCCGGTAACACCCGGCTTACTTTGCCTTTGTAAATATTGCCAACAATGCCGCGTTTGGCTTCACGTTCAATATGGATTTCCTGAAGGATTCCCCCTTCAATCATCGCCACCCGAGTTTCACTCGGGGTGACGTTTAACAGCAACTCTGCACTCATGAGCGCACCTCAATGATTAAAATGATTAGAATTTGTGCAGAAGCTGGTCAGTCTCGTAGAGTGGCAATCCGACTACCGCGTGGTAGCTGCCTTCAATCCTCGTAACAAATCGTCCACCCAATCCCTGAATGCCGTAACTGCCAGCTTTATCGCAGGGCTCACCACTTTGCCAATAGGCTTCTATTTCTTGTTCTGACAAAGTTTTAAACCACACATCCGTGGTCACCACCACGGAGTGAGTGATGTCGCGGCAAGTCACACTCACCGCGGTCATCACTTGGTGTTGGCTACCGGAAAGCTTGAGTAACATGCGTTTTGCATCAGCAAAATCACGCGGCTTTTCCAACACCTGTTTATCTTTCACAACTATCGTATCTGAACCAATCACGACCGCCTCGGCCGCGACCAACGCAGCTCCCGCTAACGCTTTATCGCGAGAAAGCCGTTCAACATATTGCGCAGGCGACTCAGCCGCTGCGCGTCTCTCTTCGACATTCGGTACCACGACCTCAAACTGATAACCCATTTGAGCGAGCAGTTCACGACGTCTAGGGGATCCCGAAGCCAATACTAATTTCGATATTGTCATTTCACATGCCAATGGCGTCGAACTCGGCGCAGTAATAAAAACAACCACGGCCAAAGTATACAGGCAATCACTCCGCTCCAGAGTGACAACGGATTGAATGTCACATTCTGGATCAGGTACTCACCACAGAAAATCAGCACTTCTAGGAGCATAGACAGCATGCCTATCACAATAGCTTGCTGCCATAACGCCATGTTACGTAACACTAAAAAATTCATCGCCACTAGGTAGATAAGGATGGACATCATCATGCCGCGAATGCCTAAGGTGGAACCGAGTAGCAAATCCCACAATAAGCCCATCACCAAAGCGCTGCCGACATTCACTCGGTGCGGCAATGCTAACACCCAGTAACAACAGACCAGTAGCAACCATGGTGGCCGGAACAGATCTAAGGTTCCTGGCCATGGGATGGTTTGTAAAATCAGCGCCAGTAAAAATGAGGCAAGAATGACCATGCGGCCTTTAATATCACTGCTGAGCATTGGCTTCTTCCTCTAAGAGCATTTGCGGATCAGCCTGCATCACTTTTTGTAAGCGATCTTCGTTTGGCCAAATCAGCAATAAGTAGCGCAAGCGATCAAATTCCACTACAGGATCGGCTTTGATCGAGGCAAACTCACGGCGCGTGTCTTTATCCACCTGCGACACGATCGCCACTGGATAGCCTTCTGGGTAAACCCCACCTAAGCCAGAGGTAACGAGCATATCGCCAACTTCAATATCGGTACTGGTCGGTATATGTTCCAGTTGGATTTGATCGGTTTGTCCATTGCCTGAGGCGATCACTCGAATATCATTACGAATATTCTGTACCGGAATCGCGGTATTAGGGTCAATCAGAAGCAATACTCGGCTATTGTGCGCAGCAACAAAACTTACCTGACCAACAATGCCTTTTTCATTGATGATCGGCTGTCCTTCATACACTCCATCCACGCGGCCTTTATCGATCACAACCTGATGACGATAAGGCGATGTGTCTACCGCCATCACCTCAGTGACGACCTTTTTTTCATCACGTAAAAAGGACGATCCAAGCAGCTTACGTAGCCGTTGGTTTTCTTCTTTGTATTGTTCAAGCAGTAACAAATTGCTTTTTAAGGTCAGAACTTCTCGTTTAAGTAGCTGGTTATTTTCCCGTAACTGCTGACGAGAGCTAATGCTGTCATAAAAATCATCAAACAGTCCACGCGGCATATCCGCTGCGAACTGAATCGGCGCAACCAGACTATTGAGCAGAAAACGTACATTTGAGAATGTACCTAAACGACTATCAGCCAGCATAAGGCTGGCTGATAGCATAACCGCAAAAAATAGCCGCAGCTGCAGAGAAGGTCCTCGACCAAAGATAGGTTTCATCCAATAACCATCCTAGCGCTGAGCAAAGTACCACACTGAATAGGTGGCAATACGGATTATTCGTCGCTAAACAGATCGCCGCCATGCATGTCGATCATTTCTAAGGCTTTACCACCCCCACGAGCCACACAAGTCAATGGATCATCAGCGATCACTACAGGAATTCCTGTCTCTTCCATTAAGAGGCGATCGAGATCTTTCAGCAGTGCACCACCGCCAGTAAGAACCATGCCGTTTTCAGAGATATCAGAAGCCAGCTCTGGTGGACACTGCTCGAGTGCAACCATCACCGCAGAAACAATCCCTGTCAGCGGCTCTTGCAGCGCTTCAAGGATCTCGTTCGAGTTCAGCGTGAAACTGCGTGGTACACCTTCAGCAAGGTTACGGCCACGCACTTCAAGCTCTTGCACGTCATCGCCCGGATAAGCAGAGCCAATTTCGTGTTTGATCTTTTCTGCAGTGGCTTCACCAATCAGGCTACCGTAGTTACGGCGCACATAATTAATAATGGCTTCATCAAAACGGTCACCACCGATACGCACAGAAGAGGAGTAAACCACACCGTTGAGCGAGATCACCGCGACTTCCGTCGTGCCACCACCGATATCAATCACCATTGAACCGGTTGGCTCAGAAACACGCAGACCTGCACCGATGGCGGCCGCCATTGGCTCATCAATCAAGTAAACCTCACGAGCGCCCGCACCGAGTGCCGATTCACGGATCGCGCGACGTTCAACTTGAGTTGAACCACAAGGCACACAGACTAGTACACGTGGGCTTGGTTTTAACACGCTGTTATCGTGCACTTGGCGAATAAAATGCTGCAGCATTTTTTCAGTGACATAGAAATCCGCAATTACGCCGTCTTTCATTGGGCGAATGGCTGAAATATTACCTGGGGTTCTACCGAGCATCTGTTTTGCGGCATGGCCAACCGCGGCAACGGTTTTACCGCCACGACCTTTGTCTTGACGAATCGCAACAACCGAGGGTTCATCAAGAACAATGCCCTGTCCTTTGACATAAATAAGTGTATTGGCGGTACCTAAATCGATCGATAGGTCGTTAGAAAACATGCCACGAAGTTTTTTAAACATATTCTTCGTTCGTCCTGCAAGAAATGAGAAAAGGAAAATTGCACTAAATGTACCAATGCCTTGCCATCACAGCAAGGCGTTGATCCATAAACATGGACTAAAACACGCAATTTCTAACCGTTCTCTAACGGAAAGAGAAAATTATTGATCCATTACGCATTCAGAGTGAGTGCGATTCACGCCACCAGATCACCCGATCACTGCCGCGATACAAGCCAAATTGCGCTCGACCTTGGGTGGTTTGATCAAAATTGTTGTCGCCATCTTTGTCTTCGGCAAGCCACAGCAAGTTGTGCGCATTGAGATCTAACACCGAATCAATCACACCACGCGCCCCCGCTCCCGGCGCACTAAAGCGGATAGTACGCTGACCTTGGGCTAACTTGCCAGTATCATGTTCAGCGCGCACCTGTGGTGGAATGGCGCTGCCAGATGTTAACACCATATAATCATTCGATTGCAAGGTAAAACCTGTGATCGCAGGCAGTGCTGTGCAACTGTCCTCAATCGTACGAACAAAACCATTGTTGGTGAAATGCTCGACATACATGGGTTGCTCCAAGGCTTGAGTCTCTGGCCCATACACATCTTGAATGACTAATTTGCCCCAATACAGCGGCATAGCTCCATCAATGTGTGAAAACGTATATCCCAAACAAGGGGATACGGCATTCTGCCGATAACAGACCCCATCCAGATCCGTTAAGTTAGAGGCATTTAAGGTCAGATCAAACGCCGCCTTAAACACTTCCTTAAGCTGCACTGGTTTTTCATACCACACCCTTTCACCATTTAAGACAATGCCACTGTTGTTTAATGCCTGTCTGCTGATAGGCGAAGTCTGCAGATTATCGAAACCAAGATTCACACCGTTTGCACTATCACTGTAAGTGCGACCATTCCATTGATTGTTATAACGCCACCAAGGGTCGATGAGATAATTTTGCGTATCCGCATTATTGGCGGATTTAGGCTGTAAATAGAGTCCCGGACTATTGGAATACTCGAACGGCTGACCGAGATAACTAAAGGCATTACCGGTTTTACATGCCGCATCTAAGGTGACATTACTCATCGGAGATACCGAAAAGTAAGCGGGAATAAAGCGCCCAATCGGCCCAGTTGACACAACATCGATCGGTAGATTGGCGCTCGCTAAGTCAAGGCCAAGATAATGGGTGGGTGCGACCAAAGAGAAATCAAACACCCCGACTTCACTCACTTTTTGCGCAACAGTCGTTGTCCCCCCAAGTAGATGAGTGTATTCATTTACGCCTAACACACCCGACTGCCCTGCCGATGGCTGCACCAGAGTGTGTTGTAGCGCGATATTTTGTTGCTGGTAGTTATAAGCCGTTAAATTGTTTGTGAAATCATTATCTTCAATGGGCGCAGCAACAACGGCTCGAATTTTCAGATCAAAGTTTTCATCGGCTCTCGCAAAAACATTACAACTGATATCTTCTGTAGAACATTGGCCATTTTGATGTGTCGGGTTATATGAATGATTAGCACTGAGTACCAATGCCCTAGGGACACGAATAAAGCTATCTTCTCCCTCCAAGAGCAGACCTTGCTCATCACCGCTGCCCGTGAAACGAGTATGCAGAGCTAGACTACCCACTTCACGATAAGAGATCGGGAAACTCGCCTCACCATTTTGATTAAAGTTCAAACTTATCGAGGTCGCGTTATTTGCAGACTGACCAATTGGCGTTCCATTTACCCCCACACTGACAGATTGGAATCCACTATTATTGGCCGTCGGATTGAGGTATTCACTCCAAAACGCCACTGATTTTTGGACATTGCCAAAACTTGGTAAGCATTGTTGTGAAGCATTATCTTTGCGCACCGCTTTTATGGTGCCCGTCACCGTCTGGTTAGCATAAGCATTGGGTACATCGACAATAAAGCCGCTGTCTGCAAAGTTGACGGTACAATTGGCCGTAGAGTAACTGTTGGGATTGTTCGTGTAGCTACAGAGGTTGACCTGAAAAGGCTTACTGGCAGGAGTCGAACCAAGTACATTGACTGACACATTCCCTACACTATTACGTCTCAGTTGCGCCGTGGCAATTCCATTATTGAAATTCACTTGTGAGCCGCTCACCCAACCACCAGTCGCACTCGGTGCTGAATTTGGAGAGAGCGTAGCCGTCACAGGATCCGTGTATAGCTGACTACAATTGTCATTCGCACAAGCTTTGATCTGAACCTCAGAAGCGCTACAAGTCAGCCCTTGCTGTGGCAGAGTGAAACGGAAGTGGTCAATTAATTGTCCAACAGGGCGAGATTTCAATGCACACACTTTGAAGTTCTCAATTTCATGATTATTGACCGAAGCGCCCGTTGAACCCGCTAATGAAAGTAAAAAATCCACCGGTATTGCCCCCTGATTCGGGTTACTCAGCGCGTTATACCAGTTAATTAAGGTTTGCATCGTGCCATTCACGGAGCGATCGACACGAACCCAAACGGCACCACCACTGCGCGAATCAATGGTGATGAAATAACGATGGCCGGGTCCTGCACCAGGGAAAATACAAGATGAACAAGCTCGACGCACATCTAATTTAGGATTGAGATTGGCGGCAGTGCCCACTAAATATTGATAATTCGCTGACTCAGAACCACGAATCGCCACAGCTTGCTGACGAAAACCGGGGCCACCTTGTCGCCCTTCGGTTGGGTTGGAATAGTTACCCCATTCATCAAGACCGACACCTAACCAACCTCCAGCAAATCCAGGCTTGACTGGGTTAGAGTCTGTGCGCGGTGCATAACCTAGAGAGCCACCAAAGCCTCCCGTTCTCGGAGTCACCGTCGCATCTGAAAAAATTACCGAAACCCCATCGGCTCCATTACCGGTTAAATTCGCCCATGCATAATAATCAAACTCGACGGTAACCAAATTGCCTGCTGCAGGAAAAATGCGCTGATAAGTCACTGCTGTCGCTTGATTGGTTATCGCTTCTGTTAAACGCATTCGGTTACTAATAATACTCGGTGTGAAATTACCGCTACTGGTGTAAGGAATCCAATTTTGCCCAAGAGATGAGCGATTAAAATCATCGGTAAAACAAGCATAGCCTTGCTGTTCATTTTGGTTAATCTCAGTATTAGCCTCCATAAATAATCGATGACTTGTGACCCGTCCATTAATGACAGATGTGTTATGCAGAGTTAATGTGCCACCGACATAGAGATAAGCCTTTACCTGATTCGATTGATTTAATGTGATATTGTTATAACCAACAATGGTTAAATTGCCTGATCCTGAGACATTAATCTGTGCACTATTCCAATCAGAACTATTTCGAATAAAAAGGCGTACATCCCCATCAACAACAACTTGGCTGCCTTGGTTTAACTCCAGTGATTCAATCCAGTAATCCCCCGACGAAAGCACAACCACTGCTCCTCCTCCCGCCGTGAGTGATGTCACTTTATACTCGTTCTGATTACTGAAAGTTAAAGTACAGGCTTGATACAATTCTATCCGTCCATGATTAGATTGGGTAACCTGTAAGCTTTGTCCACTCTGACATCCGTTAATTTGAGTAGCGGTATTTGAGGAGAATTGAAATTGATTCCCCCCACTTAACGAGAGTGAGGGAACGGTATTTCCTGAAACTTGACAAAGATTATTATCACACCGAGCATCGGTGCGTTCTGATGTAGGGTTAATAGAACAAAAATCTACAACTGAATTATTCGTTCCGTTAATTCTTGCGCTGTTGTATTGAATTAACTGCGGATTCGGTGCGCCGCTACAACTGCCATGGCCTTGAACAACACTGGGAAAATAAATTGAGTGATCAATATCCTGAAATGCCAAAGCATAAGCAGAGAGCAATGCAAAACATCCCAATCCCACTAGCGTTTTGGCTAACCACTTATTCACTTTTCACTCCTACTTCAATAATGCGTTGTAAGCTCCAATCTCCTACCTGACAACGCCCTATTGCGCTGAGTTGGTAGACTT
This sequence comes from Vibrio paracholerae, assembly GCF_037672085.1. Classification (NCBI taxonomy): domain Bacteria; kingdom Pseudomonadati; phylum Pseudomonadota; class Gammaproteobacteria; order Vibrionales; family Vibrionaceae; genus Vibrio; species Vibrio paracholerae. The sequence continues at coordinate 2,626,454 of NZ_JBBHLM010000002.1, forward strand.
CTTGCCCATTATCTAACGCCCCCAGAGATTGACACGTTACCGAGGCCACGCACTGCCCCAATCCTTCCCCCACAAAATCAATATTCTGTAAGGTGCTCGTATGGCAACTACCTGTGGTGGTTTGATAAAAACGACTGAGCTCGATATTAAGCGCCGAGCGTGCAGCCATTTCAGCTCGCGTCCCCAAAACCATAGACACCAGTTGTTGGCTACTACGCGCTTGATTGCGATTGGCCACCAGCGCAACAAATCCAACCACTACGATAATAAAAACCACGAGAATCAAGGCATTGCCCTGCTGCTTACGGTGTGTTGTAGACCAGAGCATCATGATCAAACCTTACTTGCTCACCTTTATCGGCAAAAGTCAGCTCAATTTTGACTAATCCATTGCGCTGCAACTGTGGGGCTAACACACTGAAATTGGCACCACTCAGGCTCTGCGCCATTAACACCCCATTCCCTAAATAGGCAGGTGACAAGGCCGTTCTATTCAAACTATAGCCTGCATAGCGGTAGATGCTGTTACCTTGGTAACAATATGCCACGGGGGTAGTATAAAAATAGGCGCGATTCGCGGGCGACTGTAGGGTAAACAAAGTGCCCTGCACTAAGGGGACATTCACCATAGTACGATCCTGTGGTGGTGTGAAATCAACGGTGCTGGCCACTTCGGCAATTTGCCCCGCTGCTGGCAAGAGAGCGGCGCGTAACGCAGCAGGATCATTGGGAGAAATCACTAAACGCTCTCCCGCTTGGATCGACTTAGTGATAGGCAAGAGGCGCAGAGTATCCACGGTATTCGTCGGTAATGACTGGTAAATCGCGCTGTTTACAATCGGCAGAAACTCAATACAACCATTGGCCACCATGACACTATTGGGCACGGCTTCACGCAGTTCACGACTCATACGTTCTGTTAAAAAACGTCCTTGCTGGATTAAGGCTTCACGCGCAGTGGTATCGACGTAAATCCCCATCGCTTGCCCAGCAATATTGCCCAGAAATAAGCCAACAATGCCAAGCAAGATAATAGTGATCACCATTTCGATTAGGGTGAAACCACGGCTCATCAGTAGTTCCCCTTAATCGCAGCAAACGGATACGCATTACCTTGCGGATCGTAAATCACTAATGCAATACGTTTGTAGTGGGTTCGCTCTGTGGCAGGCGTTGCCGAAAATTGACCGCCATTATCTGATACATAAAACACTTGTATCGATACGCTAAAGCGTTGGTATTCAGAGGAAATATCCGTACCCAGCACATCAGTGACGGGTATTGGGCTTGATGTGATGTAATCATCCACGTCGTTGAATTCTGTGTTATTGGATTCACCTGTATCTTTACCTAACGCGGATGGTGCACTGCAAAGCGTACGTTCAGCCGTTTCCGTAATCACACATTCAGGTAAGCCACCATTTGGGCCTGAGTGTTGATCAAAAGCACGCCCCAAAACTTCATCCAGTACTGCCCGCCCCAATTCTGCAGCTTTCACCGATAACACTTGCTCTGCACTCTGTTTGGAGCGTGGATATAACGAGGTGGTTACGCCAACTAGTGCAACACCCAACACCACAATCACGATGATCATCTCAACCAAGGTAAAACCACGCGTAGCAATCATCGGCTTAACAGGCATAAATATACCCTTCGGTATTGATGCAGACTTGGCGAACCTCATTGTGCGTCGAACTACTGATGCTCACCGTGCACCCAGCACTGATACATTGCGTAGCACGGCCTAAACTATCGAAATCAAGAAAAGAAGTCCCACCCGAACCCGTTAAGGAAAGCGCCACACCACTGGCGGTGGCATCCACCCACGAAGGGTCGGTAGGGTTACTGGGAAAAACGCTAAGACAACTGCCTTGCATGGCTTGCGGGGAGACTTGCACTGCCGCAGCGCTGGTGAGCAACCAACGATTACAATACCCCGTACGCTGCATCGCGCGGCTTTGGGTTAAACGCAGTGAGGCTAATATTTCACTCTGCGTGGTTACCACCGCAAAGGAGGAAGGCCCCAAAAATCGGCTCGCCGTATAAGCAGAGAGTATCCCTAGTAGGATAATCACCACTACCAGTTCAATAAGGGTAAAACCTTGTGTTTTACCCTGAGACAACTCAATACTGCTTTGCCGCATGGCGAATAAATTTAGCTCAAGCCGTTAGAGAACAAAGGCCAGACAAGCTGGCCTTTAAAATCAGTCACATTTACTAACTGAGATTGTAGGTTGAGCATTACTCACTGTTGTAAACAGAGAATATGTTACAGAGCATTTAGTTGCATTAGCACCAGTAACACCATTTTTAAAGCTATATGATATCGACTCAGAACCTGCTGTAGCACTTGATGCAACAACAGACCAATCTGAATTTAATCCTGAAACAGCCAAGCCAATACCATTAGCATTGGCTGCTGGGTACCCCCAAACAAGAGCCACATTATCACTGCCGATTGTTACTTCCTGCCCAGTTGGAATTCCTTCTTTTCCATCTAATGCAGCTCGGCCGTAAACGATACCTGCTGCACCTTGCATTGCACCTTTTAGGCCTTGCAGTGATGCCTCTCGCGCATCGCCTTGCAGGTTTAAGAAACGGGGCGCTGCTGTGACGGCCAAGATACCGAGAATTACAATCACCACGACCAATTCGATTAGGGTGAAACCACCTTGTCTTTTCATTATTACCATCTCTCTTTCATGTGAATACGCAGCATTACTGCAAGGTTACGGTCACGCGACCAGTGTTAACTTCATAAACAAATTCATGTTGGCTGCCTTTTTCATTTTGCGCATAAGTGCATGTGGCAGCACTACTATTCGCTTTCGCTGAATATTTGTAATTAGAATTACTCGCTGCTTGAGTTTCCGTGCCCACTTGAGGTGGGTTTTGCAGCAAATTATTCATTAAATCTATGCAAGCCTGATCTGTGATACCTGAAGGATAAGTCGCATTATCGGTATTCAAGCCCAAAGGATAACCATCACGATAGCCGCTGGTTGCGGAGGTGGTTAACCAAAAATTGACTCCATCATAATTAATGGACGGATAATTATTGGCGGTCAACGTAGGGCGAGCTTGCGCCTCCCATTGCGCTCGTGCAGAGAGGACACCAGTGGCAAAGCCCCCTGCAACCCCCTCAATACTGGCTTTCTTCGCCTCATCGGTCACATCAAGAAAACGGGGCAAAGCGGCGACAGCCAGTAACCCAACCACCACAATCACGATGACCAGTTCCACCAATGAAAAGCCTTGCTGCATTTTCTTCATATTTTTCAACTCATTTACGTAACGTACGGCGTGCATTATACGCCCTTTTTTAACTTTGATGTGGTTAACGTGTCAAAAATTCAGCGCATCAAAAAACTGGCATTTATCGCAAAGTAGCGATCCTTCAATTCCACGTCGAGTTGCACCATATCACCGTATTGATAACGGCACTGGTAGCCATTCGCACGCTGGAATGCCGTCACTCTTGGTAACCAGTCCAACACCTTACGATCAGGATAGAGCAAAAATAGCACTTTTTCACAATCAACTCCTTGATCGAGCTTGGGAAAAACCCACCCATGTTGCATTGGAATCTCGGCTTGTTCTATCTGTAAGTGTGCTGGGTGCCCTTGCAATACCCACTCTTGCTTATAAGTGTTCGCCCGATCAATCAGTTGCAACCTTGTCATCTCTAAGGCGGTGTGTAGCGTATCACTGAACATAGACCGCCATACCGAAAACATCGCCGTCAATAAAACCACCACCAAAGCGAACCAGAGAACAAATCGGGTACGCTCAAATCCTATTTTCATTATCAGCCCTTGAGTGCATCCATCATGCCCCACATAGGAAGGAAGATGCCCAGCGCCAATACCAGTACCATGGCCGCGACAAACAGCAATAAAATAGGCTCAATGCGTGCCGTGAGCGTTTTTAAATCATAGTCGACTTCACGATCATAAAAATCAGACACTTCTAGCAGAAGTTCATCGATACGCCCGGTTTCTTCTCCCACCGACATCATCTGAATCACTAAAGGGGTAAAAATTTTGGCATTGATCGCTGTGGCAGAAACCGCCACCCCAGATTCAATCTGGCTTTTCATCTCTAAAATACGCTGCTCTAGAAACTTGTTATCTATCGCTTCTGCCGACAGCGCTAACGATTGATTAAGCGGCACGCCTGCCGACAGCATCAAGGAGAAAGTACGCGCAAAACGTGAAAGCTGCGCACGATTAACAATGTCTCCCACAATCGGCATACGCAGACGCAAATGATCCCACCGAATGCGGCCATTCGTGGTATTGACCCAAGCCCGAAACGCAAACAGTAACCCAACAATGATCCCGAGCAGTAAGCTCCAGTAGTTCACAAAAAAATCGGACGTGGTAATCAAAATCCGTGTTGGCAAGGGTAAATCGACCCCAAAGCGGCTAAACATACTAGTAAATTGCGGGATCACTTTGACGTTCAAAATAAACATCGCTAACAGCACAAAAGTGATGACGAAAGTCGGATAGCGCATCGCCGTTTTGATTCTTTTGCGCGTTTCCACTTCTTGTTCGTAGTAGCCAGCCAATTGCAACAAAGCCTGATCTAATCGCCCTGTATTTTCTCCCACTTGGATCATAGAAACAAACAAAGGGCTAAAAATCGCGGGATGCAACTGCATGGAAGCCGACAAGTTACGACCATTGGTCAGCTCATTACAGACTGAATCAAGCGCCGCTTTGAGCTGCTTATTGTGACTATTCTGGGCTAAGCCGCGCATGGAGCGCAGTAAAGGCACCCCCGCTTTGGTTAAGCTGTACATTTGTCGGCAAAAAATCACCAGCACTTCCAGTGGTACGGAGGGAGTCAGTAGCGCTTTCCAGTTAAAATCGAAGGCACTTTTTTCCACCTCCCCCTGCGCAATCGAAGTAGGCACAATACCTTTGTTGAGCAGCATTTCTGCGGCTAATTCCTCAGTGGCAGCCTCGACTAACCCAGAGGCTTTGCTGCCATCGGCATTACGCCCCTGATAATAAAACGTCGCCATGCCTACTCCTACAGATAAATCGGTTCAACCAGACCAGAGGAATCACCTTCACCCAGCGACATCACTTCATCAAGACTGATGATACCTTGCAGCGCTAACTCCATCGCCGAAGCCAGTAGCGGTTTGTAATCGGTGTTACTGCGTGCGGCTTTAGAGAAGGCCACAGCATCATTTGCCCGCAAGCAATCCATCATCGGCTGATCCAGCTCAAGCATTTCGAATACACCGATCCGGCCGCGATAACCGGTTAAGTTACAGTTTTGGCAGCCGCGTCCACGAGTGAATTTGGCGGCAACTTGGTTAGGGAAACGCGTCACAAGCCATTGGCGACGCGCTTCATCCACCTCATCATGTCCACTACAATCCGGACAGACTTTACGCACCAATCGCTGCGCAACCACGGCACGTACCGCACTGGCGACCAGATAACCGGGCGCGCCCATATCAATCAAACGCAGCGCGCTATCGACGGCATCATTAGTGTGCAACGTACTTAAGACTAAGTGACCAGTTAAGGCGGCGCGCAGGCCAATTTCGACCGTCTCTTGGTCACGCATCTCACCGACCAGAATAATATCTGGGTCTTGACGCAAGAAAGTGCGCAGTAACGTAGAGAAATCGAGATTGATTTTCGGGTTCACTTGTACCTGATTGATCCGTGAAATCCGGTATTCCACCGGATCTTCCGCAGTAATGATTTTTTTGCCGGACGTATTGAGCTCGTTGAGTGCGCCATACAAGGTGGTGGTTTTCCCCGAGCCAGTAGGTCCCGTCACCAGAATCATGCCATGAGGGCGTTTCAACTGCTGACGCAAACGCAGCAATAAATGAGGCGGAATACCGGACTCTTCGAGCTTTCTAACCCCTGCAGATTGGTTGAGCAGACGCATCACCACCGATTCACCATGCTGGATAGGCATGGTTGACATCCGGATATCGACGGATTGCCCTTTTACGCGGATGTTAAAACGTCCATCTTGCGGAAGGCGTTTTTCTGAAATATCCAGATTCGCCATCAATTTTAAGCGCAGCACTAAGGCGGAGGCGATATTCACTTCATGGAGCAAGGTTTCATGCAATACCCCATCGATCCGTTGGCGCAAACGCAGTACGTTGGCATCCGGCTCAATATGTATATCCGAGGCTCCCACTTGAATCGCATCCTCAAACAGAGAGTTGATCAGTTTAACAACCGTCACTTCATCGCTATCTGAATCAGTGATCTCAAAATCAAAACTATCATTGGTTTTGTGTTCGGCATGCAATTGCTCGGCAAACGAGACAATTTCTTTGGTGCGGCGATAGTAACGATCAAAACCATCCACCAACTGCTTTTCAGGGGCGATGACAAACTCAAAACCATAATCAGGTAACTGATTGAGCAGAGCCTCTTGAGCAAACAGATCCGCAGGATCACTCATAGCTACGCGCAGCGTATCGCCACTACGACCGATCACCAGCGCACGCAAACGGCGAGCATGGACTTCGGGCAGCAAAGGAACCGCATCAATATCGACATGGGCACGGCTCAGATCGATCACTGGCAAACTCAATTGCTGCGCCAAAAAGTTCAGCAACTGGGTTTCGCTTAAAAAGCCAAGCGAAATTAAGGTATCCCCTAAGCGACGTCCGGTCTTTTTCTGGGCATTGAGCGCTTGTTCAAGCTGCGCTTCACTCACAATCTCTTCTTCAACCAGCAAGTCACCAAGCCGTTTACGCAGTTTATTAATTGGCACCTTGTGTCTCCTCTAAACTGGCCAGTAATTGCAAGCGTTGATGAATAAACGCTTGCGATTGACTGGACAATCCAACTTTATTGAGAGCTTGTTGATAGGCGCGCTGCGCCGCAGGCCATTGTAGAGCGCGCTCTTGTTGAATCGCCAACCCTAACCACCAACGCCCATTATTGGGATCTTTCTCTGTTAGTTGTTGATAGCTTTCCCGCGCGATCTCATCTTGCTTGGTTTTCTGCGCGAGAGCAGCACGCAGTGACAGATACTCAATTGAGGGCTGCGAAGGCAGATAAGCCAAAGGCACCAAAGCCGCGGCGTCTTGCTTTTCTTTGACCAGTAACTTGGCGAGCGCCAAACGCAGCACTTCACCGTCCGGATTACGCTCAATCCCGGCTTGCATCAAATCAAACGCTTTGCGCCCATCGCCTTTGCCATAGTAGAGCGCCGCCAGTTTTTGCCTTACCATTTCATCATGCGGGGTATAACGCAGCGCTTCCGTATAGGCGGAGACTGCCGTCTGTAACTCATTACTTTCCATCGCTTTTTGCGCACGCTGTAAGGCTTTTTGCGCTAACTGTTCCGGCGTTAATGAGACTTGCTCTACGATCATCACCGGCGATGAGCTCGGTAAGCTTGAGACCTCTTCTTCGAAAAAGCTCAGTTCTGAATTATCAGCAAGATTCAGAACCGGCTCTGCGTTTAACTCAGTCCCTAGCGCGGTTTGCTCTCGCTGACGATTCGCAGTCTGCTTGAGTGAGGAGGGTGAGCTTTCTACCTTAGCAAGTACTGCGTTTTTGACAGCAGTTTCGTTCTTGGGCAACGTTTCTTTTTGGACCAAAGTTTCATTCTTAACCAAAGCTTCGCTGTTAATCGGTGCTTGATATAAGGCGATGCTTTGCTGTGTGGTCTTTTGGGTCGGTGACGGCACTTCTGGCTGCACAATCTCCGCTGACGACGGAATAGCATCCACCGATTGCAATGAGATAGACCAACCACCAACGGCAAGACTCACGCCAAAGCCTAGCATCACCCATAACCACGCTGGACGAGCTTTCGGCTTTGCAACATCAATCCGCTCAATATTCGAAAGGCGTGAGTGACTTCGCTGCGCACTCTTTGCTAATGCTTCATTCACCACACTCATGGTTTGCTCCATCCCCACAAAATTGGGGTTTTAAATCTTGGTTTGCAGCTGTCATAGGTGTCATGAATCGCTGCAAAAAGATGATGTTGATTGACCAACGGGCTCTGCTCATGCCAAGCGAGTAACAGCGCCTTATGACAAATTTGATTGATCAAACGCGGGATCCCTTGTGATGCACGCCAGACAGCTTTTTTCAGGGTCGCATTGAACAGCGGATACGGCGCTTGGGCTTTCTGTAAACGGCTCTCAATATACACCTCAGTCTCAGCTTGAGTTAACGGGCGCAAATTGGCGTTAAAGGTGATCCGTTGCCGAAACTGACGCAAATGATGCTGCGCTAATCGCACATCGAGTTCAGGTTGCCCAATTAAAACAATCTGCAGCAGCTTAGTTTGTTCCGTTTCTAAGTTGCCAAATAAGCGCAAGGTTTCTAGCGCTTCATCAGACAACGCCTGCGCTTCATCGACCAAAGCAACCACGCGTTTACCTTGTTGGTGAAGCTCAATCAGTCGTGTTTGGATCTGCTCGACCACTCGCACGGGCGATACAACATCCAACTGCAATTCCGCTGCGACCGCCTGCCTTAATTCTTCGCCGCTCAGCATAGGATTGGGCAGATAAATCAGCGCCACTTCATCGCCTAAGTGCGTCAACAACATGCGGCAGACCATGGTTTTTCCAGTACCGACCTCTCCAGTGAGCTTGCTGACGCCTTCCCCCATCTCAATCGCCGCACTTAAGGTTTGAATCGCCTCAAAGTGCGGTGCGAGCCCCAGAAACAATTCGGTATCCGGAGTGAGATGAAAAGGTAACTGTTCAAGGCCAAAGTGCGATAAATACATACGCTTATTGACTATCCGGGAACCATTCCTGTAGCAAACTGCGCGAGCGCTCCAGCTCTTTTTGCCAAGTATTTACTCCGACGACCGTCGGCTTGAGCAAGATAACCAGTTCTGTTTTCTGTGTTAGTTTTGTCGTGTTACGAAATAGGTTCCCCAAAGCGGGAACATCGCCTAAAAATGGCACTTTTGACACTTGGTCAACGGTATTTGACTTCATCAAACCACCGATCACCACTACATCGCCATCTTTCGCCCGAATAACCGAATCCGACTCTCGAATTGAACTTCTCGCCAACGGCAGTTCAATCTCTTCACTTCGGTATAAAATTTTCTTGGTCTGTTGCTCGACTTCAATCACCGCAGGATGCAGCACATGCAGTAATACATTGCCTTGGTCGTCAATTTGCGGCGTGACATCCAACGAAATCCCCGAGAAGAAAGGTGTAAGGGTAATATTGGGTGAGGCTTGTGCGTTATCTCCGCTTCCAACCACACTGGATAAGTCGGTCACATAATATTCATCCGTACCGACTTTAATCACCGCTTTTTGGTTGTTGGACGCGGTTACTCGCGGGCTAGACAGAACATTTAAATCGCCCTGTGTCGCCATAAAACTGATCACCGCATCAAAGCTGCCACTGGAGATCACCACATTGGATTGACCGCCTAATAGGCTGCCTATCGCATCTAAGCCGGGTAATGTAGAAGTGATGGGATTGCCATTACTGTCTTTGGCTATACCGGTGCCCAATTTATAATTGGCACCATTGGATGAAAAGGCTTTGCTCCAGTTGATCCCTTGTTGGTAACCATCACTGAGGGTCACTTCAAGGATCTTGGCTTCGAGGATCACTTGTCGATGCATTCGCTGTTGCGAGATGCCAAGAAACTCGTTCACCTGACGAATTTCATCGGGGTAAGCGCGTAGGGTTAATACCCCTGCTTGCGGATTGGCAATCACCGTTTGGCCACCGCTACCGCCAAGCAACTGAGCCACCGCTTTTTCTAGTAGCGGCCAGAAATCACTTTCGTTCGTGGTTTCAATCTCCGTTCCGCCACGAGCATCGCTTCTTTTGGAATTAGAGTTGCTCGAAGTGCCATCCGAAGAGCTATTACGGCTAATATTGGACGAGGAGCTACTACTTGAATTTGAGTTATTGGTGTCTGTATTGGTGATGGTGCCCGTCGTAATCGCGGTTAATGAGCGCCCTGTGCGTTTAAATTGCAGATAGTCAACTGGGATAGTTACCGTTCGTAACCCAGCTGGATAGATTTGGATGACTTTCCCTTCTTTCACCACCTCAAAACCGTACAAATCACGCACTACACCCAAGGCTTCATCTAGAGTCACGTCGGTCAAGTTGAGAGTAATTCGCCCAGTCACCGCAGGGTGGATCGCCGCACTGTACTCGGTTCCCTGCACTAAACTGGCAAAAAAGGCCTTCGCTTCGACATCCTCAGCTTGGATCCGAAAACGCTGCAAAGTTTTCGGCTCGCTAGCGGTAAGCGTGTCTATGTCGGGCATCAAATCAGCTTCTACCGAGGGCGGTAATTGGTCAATCTGACGACTGTTCGTCTCGTTAATAGCTTGGTTAAGGGCTTGCTTAGCTTCAACAGGATCGCGGTGTCCCATTGAACATCCCACCAAAGAAGTCAGCACTGAAGCGAGTACGATTTTACGCATAAGACTCTGTTACCTTTATTGTTTTATATCGAGCGTAAACAGTGCTAGTCGCCACTCTTTACCTGCTCGGGTGAGTTTCACCAGATCGGGATGGATCGCTGCCACACGATACCCATTCACCACATCCCCTTGTGCTACGACTCTTTGTTCAATAATCGCATAACAGCTTCTACCTTCTGCACAAACAATGCTTTGCAGAGTAGGCACCGGATAACTCGGCTTTTGCAATTCCGGTTTAGCCGGACTGACCCAGCCTAAAGGCGCCGTAGGATCTTCACCTGCATAACTATAGGCCGCTGCAATTAACACCAAGAGAACACCATATCTAACCACCGATAAACTCCTCTCGACTGCCTAAAGTGTAGACTTCTAGGATCACCCGAGCCCGTGGGTAACTTTCCACTCGGTAATGAAAGTGACGCCAATAATATTTCACAGGCAAAGCTTCCAAGGCTTGCAGATAATCTCGGATAGCAAAGTAGGATCCCGTTAACTCCATACGCACAGGGTGAATATAGTATTCTGATTCAGATCCGGATTCCTTTGCGCGCACAATCGGCTCTGCCGGCAAAGACTCCAAGGAGACCAACTTCAGTTGTTGCCCTTGTTTTAATACGCTTTCGAGCAAATTGGGCATCTCTGACGCGGCGACCATAGAGGTCATTTTGGCCGCCAGCAGCTCGGAAATCTCCTGACTTTGCAACGTAAGTTGGCTCAGCTCCACATCCAACTCTTGATCTGGATTTTTCGCCAACTGCGCTTGCAGCGCCATGATTTCCCCTTGAAGCTGCTGGTTACTTGACATCAGGGTTTGCATTTGCAATTGACGTGCTTGGCCCTGTTTTAAGGCAGGCTCAATCAATCCCAGCAATAGCATCATTAGAATGAGCACGCTACCGCACAGCGTAATTAACCCTTTCTCTCGTTGCGACAACGCGGAGAAGCGACTTTCGAAGTTTTGCCAACCCGATTTCATCTTGGCACTCCTCGTTGAGTGTTGAGTTCAAAGGTGATCATATCTTGATCATTACGGCCAATTTTCAGTTGCTCAAAGCTTCTACCCATTAGATGTAATTCTTGTTTAAATTGATTGATCCAGTTCGGTATCGCGGCAGGATCACGAGCGAGCCCCTGCACATTTAATTGTGAAGAATCCAAGGTAATACTGCTTAAAGAGATATCGCTACGCGCCAGTCGAGCCAAAGAGTTCAATACGCCGGAATAGCCCGTTTGCTGAGCCACATCAAACTGCCCAATCGCGTCTAATGCTTGCTGCTTGCTAGAGATCTCTTGCTTTATGCGCCCTATCGCCGCCTGTTTAGCGGGCGAAGGAAGATGAACCGCCACCTGTTGACGTAAGTTGGCCGCTTGTTCTGTTAACGATTGATTTTTTTGCTGTTGCTCTTGCCACTGCTGTTGGATAACCCAGTTTTGATACCCAACCCCTGCGTACCCAAGCAATAACACAACGCTCAAGGCCAACCACGCCAACAAGAGATTGGTTAAGGTGAACTTTTCACGCTTCGGCTTGAGGTGGTCTTGATAGAAATTGATGGTTTCTTGTGGGATATCGCGTGCATAACGAGCCAGTTGTTCACCACAGATGGCCGCTTCACCATCAAGTCCTGATGCTCGCACACTTAAGCGCTCATTGAGTCCGGTGATCAAAGCCTGTTGTTCTTCACCATCACAACACACTTTTAGCTGCTGCAAAGAGCCGCCCTTTAACTGGGCGGATAAGTAATCAATCGAGCGCTGTAGCTCTAACGCCAAGCTATCTAACTGAAGAGCACTGGCCGCGTTATCGGTGACAGGCGCAGTGATCCCACGCAAGGTGCGTTGAAAACTGCACTGACGATCAACGAAAGCATCTAGCTTAAAGCTGCCCCCCATGCTTCTATGCAGTAACAGGAAGTGGCTCAATTCTCCGCCCACCAGCCCCCAAATGGCTTGCTCGGGGATCACTCGTCCTAGCGTTAATCCTGCCGCCACCGCCATGCTTTGCAGCTCAAGGATCGTACGTTTGCTGATCACATAGGCTTGTACTTTACCACTGCCGGGAAGAGGGTGAGCATCCGCCACCACATCCGTCACTTTTTCACTCAACATGTCCTTGAGCAGGAAAGGTAAGGCTGCAGACCACTCTTCACGCGGAATGCTCGGCTGTTCAATTTGATAAGTTTGATAAAGCTGTGAATGCAGTACAAGGTGGATTTGCACATCATGGACAGCGTGCTTTTGCAGCGTCTGTACCAGTACGCTTTGCCAACTTTGTTGCAGTAATGGCTGGGGAGAAATAGGCGATAAATCATCGGATGTGAAGTACAAGTGCTCTGGCTGCACCACAACATATAACTGTTGCGAGGCAACCTTAGGGGCAATCAGTTTCTCTATCCAACTCGGTTTCTTCATTCTCTACCACTGCTATTTGGTTCGCCATCGATTACGCTTGCCGATGGGCTTTATAGAGATACGTTGAGGTTGTTTCAACTGCTCTGGTAGTACAGGAGGCAACATCTGCTGTTCCTCACCAAACAAGCGTCCTTGAACACCACTGACACCCAGCATCTGTAAGGTTTGCCATTCTTGCGCAGTCTCAACCCCCACTGCAACTACTTCTGCTTGGGTACCGCCACACACACCTACCAAACTGCGTACGAACAACTGATTTTCATGGCGTTGGTCAATTTTCTTTATCAAACTCCGATGAAGTTTAAGATAGTTGACTTTTAAGTCTTTGATATAGTGAGTACTGACAATTGTTCGTCCCGCTTGACCCACCACTATCTTGCAACCAAGCGCGGCTAACATACGAATGATGGGGCGCATGTAGTCTAAATGGTTGACCAAATGCGCTTCTGAAAACTCAAAAGAGAGTGCTGCTCTAAGAGAAAAAGGCATTTGCATCAATTCGTTACGAATCCAGCGAGCATACCGTTTATCGTTAAATGGAACAACGTGCAAGTTTACCGAGAGTGGTTCAACCTGTTCAGAACGCTTCAGAAAACTCACTATAGAACTGAATACCGCACGATCCAGCATGGCTTCATAACCGACCGTTTCTAAAGCAGAGCTAAAACGCGACGCTTTGAGAATGCCTTGTTGCGGATCCTGAATACGCGCAAATAACTCATAATGTAGGAATTCCCGCTCTCCATTGACAGAAATACGGTAACAGGGTTGGCGATAGAGCAAAATCTCTTCTGGGCGAAGTACCTGTTCAAACAATGTACGCCACCGAACGCTACCGCGATCTTCTTGTAACTGTTTGGGCTTTTGAAAACGGCTCCATGCATTCACCCCTTGCAGTTGAGCACTTTTGAGCGCGGTTTCCATCTCATCAATAATCCGTCCACGCCGCTCACCTTCTTGATACATGGTCACACCAATGTGGAACCAATTGTCTTCAAGTAGGGGCTCGGGGGGATTGATGCGCTCAATCAACTTGATCGCCTGTGCCGCCACTTGAGCAATATCTTTACTGCCTTGATGAGGGATAAACAGCGCAAACACATCATCATAGTAGCGAGAAAGTATGGCATCCGGATAACGCTGTACTATGTTGGATAAACACTCACCCACCTCAATGATAAACTCATCGACCGCACGTTTAGGGCTCTCTTCTCGCGCCGACTCTAAATCATCGACACGCAACATCATAACGCCGCCGTGAGCGCCGCTTTCCAGTAAAGCCGATTCCAGCTTACTGTCATACAACACCCGATTCGCCGTCCCGGTCAGTTGATCTAGGAAGGTTTGGCTGCGAATAAAGGTATCAAAACGGCTACGTTCTTGACGTGCATCTTGCAACTCTTCAATCAAGCGATCTAAGGCTTCACTTGCCGTGAAAGGCCACTCTCGCGGATCCCCCTTGGCATGTTGCTCCACTCGTCCAGCAAGAATCATTCGTCCTCGCTCTTCCAGTAACTCCGATCCTAGTAGTTGCTCTTTCAACCATTTCAAACCACGGATTAAGAAAAATACGATCAATAGTACCGCTAAGGTGGTTGACCACATGGCTTGCAGTGAATAGTTGTAATTGAGGTAGGGAGGCACCGCTTTAAAATGCATCACGTAACCGGGATTACGCTTGAGCGGCAAAGCGACTTGATGCAAACGTGAAGCTTCAATAGTGTTGGTGGTGTCTTTAAAACGGTAGACAGTGCCCGCTTCGGAAGTGAGCTGCATCTCAATGATGTCACTCGCTTGGAGCATTTTAGGCATCCAACGCTGCATAGAGTAAGCGGCGTCTGGGTCTTCCATCTCTTTGTCTACGACTTCAACTATCCCTTGTAGATAGTGATTGAGGTATTCTTGTCCCAGACGCTGAAAAGATAAGGTGCCACCAAGGAACAGGATAAACATGGCACTGATCACCGTCATAGTAACGAACGCCACTAACCGAGTGCTCAGTTTTAATGTCGGTGTATACCTCATTTGTGCCACGTTCCTTATGTGCGCCGCTACCTATCATTCAGAGGCGAGAAGTGTACATTAAACAATTGAGATAACTATATAAAAAAGCCGCGGAATCCGCGGCTTTTTTCGTCAACAACAATTCTAGAATGGGATGTCGTCATCAAAATCCATCGGCGGCTCGTTGTACTGCGGTTGGGAGTACTGTTGAGGCGCTGATTGTTGCATAGGTTGATGCTGCTTCGATGGTTGTTGCGGTTGTCCCCAGTTACTTTGCTGTGCCGGAGCATTCATACCGCCTTGAGCAGGCATTCCACCTTGTTGTGTGCGACCACCTAGCATCTGCATAATGCCATTGTATCCTTGCACGACAATATCGGTAGAATAACGATCTTGTCCATTTTGATCTTGCCACTTGCGAGTCTGTAGCTGCCCTTCAATGTAGACTTGAGAGCCTTTACGCAAGTACTCACCTGCAACTTCAGCCAATTTTCCATACAAAGTCACACGGTGCCATTCAGTTTTTTCCTTCTGTTCACCTGTGGCTTTATCACGCCAGGTTTCAGAGGTCGCGATGGTGATATTCGCTACTGCGCCGCCGCTTGGCATATAACGCACTTCAGGATCTTGGCCTAAGTTACCAATCAAAATTACTTTGTTCACGCCACGGCTTGCCATGTTTTGCTCCGTAATCAAGTCATGTCTATCAATTTGAAGTAGTCGGCAAGGATAACACCGTTTTGCTGACTGAACCAATCGAATTCCCTTATTCTGATGGCAGCCGAACTCATTTCACTGATCTTGTTTGCCCATTTTCAAGGTAGCTTCACCTAAAT
This sequence comes from Vibrio paracholerae, assembly GCF_037672085.1. Taxonomy (NCBI): domain Bacteria; kingdom Pseudomonadati; phylum Pseudomonadota; class Gammaproteobacteria; order Vibrionales; family Vibrionaceae; genus Vibrio; species Vibrio paracholerae. Next base: position 2,642,141 of record NZ_JBBHLM010000002.1, read on the forward strand.
AACTCACTGATAAACTTATCTGTTACCTCACCTATTGAGGTGCTCCGCAAACTGCTTTTATCGCATAGCGTCAAAATCCATTTTTCGCCATATTAAGTGCATTATTTCATATCAACTGAGTCTGCAATTCATCATGCAACGAGCCAACTATGCACGCACGATTTATTTATTAACAACACAACCGAAGGCTTTACATCCCAGTGCTCAAGCCGCCATTGAGCAATTGAACCTGCCCGTCCCTGTGATTGAGCCAGAACGCTTATTACGCGAGTATCAATCCGATAAACACAAAATATTGTTGCTCGACTACGCGGAAAATGTCCTGATACGCCAGCAATTAGGCCCCCTTAAGCTTACCAGCCCCTACTTCGAAACTATTTTGTTTAATGTCGAGAAACGGTTAAGAACGGAAGATCTGCTCACTTTTGGAAATCTCAAGGGTTTGTTTTACGCCAATGAAGATATTGGCTTTATCGCCCACGGTCTTGGGGAGATCATTAATGGCCAAAACTGGCTACCTCGCCATGTTAGTAGCCAGTTACTGCATTACTATCGTTACGCTTTCCAAAGCCATCAAGTTCAAGCCACTGTCGATTTGACTGCACGTGAAATTCAGATCCTGCGCTGTTTACAAACTGGTGCATCGAATATGCAAATCGCTGAGAATTTATTTATTAGTGAGTTCACGGTGAAATCGCATCTTTATCAGATATTTAAAAAACTAAACGTGAAAAATAGAGTCAAAGCGATCGCTTGGGTTAATCAAAATTTACTGTAAAAGCGCTCAACCTAACGGGGTGCATTCACCATGAGTGAGTGGAGAAAAATGTAGTAACAATGCGACTTCACACACATTTTTTCGGCCAAGAGCGCCAACGTAATGCAGTTGTGAATCAGAAGTGGTAGAGTCGGCAAAAATTTCTCCCTAGCACACCATAGAGCAAAAATTATGATTAAGAAGTGTCTATTTCCGGCCGCTGGCTACGGTACACGATTCCTACCAGCGACTAAGTCGATGCCCAAAGAGATGATGCCGGTGGTTAACAAACCACTGATTGAATACGGCGTGGATGAAGCAATCCAAGCGGGTATCACAGGTATGTGTATTGTGACTGGTCGTGGTAAGCACTCGATCATGGATCACTTTGACATGAACTACGAGTTAGAGCACCAAATCCGCGGTACGAATAAAGAAGAGCTATTGGGTGATATCCGTAAAATCATCGAAAGCGCTAACTTTACCTTTATTCGCCAGCGCGAAATGAAAGGTTTGGGGCATGCTATTTTAACCGGTAAAGAACTGGTGGGTGATGAGCCGTTTGCCGTTGTGCTAGCGGATGACCTATGTGTAAACGAAGAGCAAGGCGTACTGGCGCAGATGGTTGCACTGTACAAGCAGTTCCGCTGCTCTATCGTGGCAGTGCAAGAGGTTCCAGAAAACGAAACTCACAAATACGGCGTGATCGCGGGTGAAATGATTAAAGACGATCTGTTCCGCGTCGATAACATGGTCGAAAAACCAGAGCCGGGCACAGCACCAAGCAACCTCGCCATCATTGGCCGTTATATCCTCACGCCAGATATTTTTGATCTGATTGAGCAGACCGAGCCAGGCAAAGGCGGTGAAATTCAAATCACTGACGCGCTGCTCAAACAAGCCAAAGCGGGTTGTGTACTGGCTTATAAATTCAAAGGTAAGCGCTTCGATTGTGGTAGCGTTGAAGGCTATATCGAAGCCACCAACTTCTGCTACGAAAACATGTACAAGAAAAACGACCAAAAAGTGGAGTTGGCTAAAAAGTCGACGCACAAAGGTCAGTAATTCGCTATCTAAACAATGCATTTAAAAGCCAACCTGCAACCTCTCAGGTTGGCTTTTTTGCTTTTGATATGACTGTTTTTTTATCCAGTAATTGCTTGCACTTTGTTCACGCTATGTAATACTTGCTGCACTTCGTTTAGCAAAGAGCAACCCAGATGGACAAAATCGAAGTACGCGGCGCTCGTACCCATAACCTCAAAAATATCAATCTGACCATTCCTCGTGACAAATTGATTGTCATCACCGGGCTCTCTGGCTCAGGTAAATCCTCACTGGCTTTTGATACGCTCTACGCAGAAGGTCAACGGCGTTATGTCGAATCACTCTCGGCTTATGCGCGCCAATTCCTTTCTCTGATGGAAAAGCCGGATGTAGACCACATTGAGGGGCTTTCACCCGCGATTTCGATTGAGCAGAAATCCACTTCCCATAACCCACGCTCTACCGTGGGTACGATTACGGAAGTGTATGACTATTTACGTCTACTCTACGCTCGGGTTGGGGAACCACGCTGCCCCGAACACCAAGTGCCACTGAAAGCGCAAACCATCAGTCAGATGGTAGACAAAGTACTGGAATTGCCAGAAGGCAGCAAAATGATGCTGCTGGCAACCATAGTCAAAGAGCGTAAAGGCGAACACGTTAAAACGTTAGAAAATTTAGCCGCGCAAGGCTTTATTCGTGCGCGTATCGATGGTGAAACCTGCGATCTGACCGATCCACCAAAACTCGAACTGCACAAAAAGCACACCATTGAAGTGATTGTCGACCGTTTCAAAGTGCGCAGTGATCTGCAGCAACGCTTAGCCGAGTCGTTTGAAACTGCGCTAGAACTTTCCGGCGGTATCGTCGTTGTCGCACCGATGGAAGGTGATGGCGAAGAGCAGATTTTCTCGGCTAACTTTGCTTGTCCACATTGTGGTTACAGCATGCGCGAGCTTGAACCACGCCTGTTCTCTTTCAACAACCCAGCCGGTGCTTGCCCAACCTGTGATGGTTTAGGAGTACAGCAGTATTTCGATCCAGATCGAGTGATTCAAGATGCCAATTTAAGTTTGGCGCAAGGGGCAATTCGTGGCTGGGATCAAAAGAACTTTTACTATTTCCAGATGCTGACTGCACTGGCCGAGCACTACGATTTTGATGTACACACGCCCTTCAATAAGCTGAGTAAAAAGATTCAAGACATCATCCTTCACGGCTCTGGTCGCACCGAAATTGAATTTAAGTACATCAATGATCGGGGTGATATTCGCCTTAAAAAACATCCTTTTGAAGGAATTTTGCATAATTTGGAGCGCCGCTATCGCGATACCGAATCCAACTCGGTGCGTGAGGAGCTGGCAAAATACATCTCCAACAAGTCTTGCAGCAGTTGTGATGGTACGCGCTTAAAAATCGAAGCACGCAATGTGTTTATTAATGATACTGCGTTGCCAACGATTGTAGAACTGAGCATTGCTGATGCGCTAACGTTCTTCCAAGAGCTCAAACTGGAAGGCCAACGTGCACAAATCGCTGAAAAAGTGATGAAAGAGATTAATGACCGGCTGCAATTTTTGGTCAATGTCGGGCTCAATTACTTAAATCTCTCGCGCAGCGCCGAGACGCTTTCCGGTGGCGAAGCTCAGCGTATTCGCCTAGCCAGTCAGATTGGTGCCGGTTTAGTCGGTGTAATGTATGTCCTTGATGAACCCTCGATTGGCCTCCACCAACGCGACAACGAACGCTTGCTGCAAACCCTCACCCACTTACGCAATCTAGGTAATACCGTGTTAGTGGTTGAGCATGATGAAGATGCGATTCGCATGGCAGATCATGTGATTGATATTGGCCCAGGTGCTGGCGTACACGGCGGCATGGTGGTTGCCGAAGGCAATGTGCAGGAAATCATCGCCAATCCAAACTCACTCACAGGTCAATATCTCAGTGGCGTGAAAAAAATCGCGGTACCAGAGCAGCGCACACCAAAAGATGCGAAGAAAACGGTAGAGCTTAAAGGCGCGGTCGGTAATAACTTAAAAAATGTTGACCTGTCTATTCCTGTTGGCCTGTTTACTTGTGTGACGGGCGTTTCAGGTTCGGGAAAATCCACTCTGATCAACGATACCTTCTTTAAGATTGCCCATACCGCACTCAATGGCGCGACGACGGCGACACCTGCGCCTTATCGCTCCATTCAAGGTCTAGAACACTTTGATAAAGTGATCGATATCGATCAGAGCCCAATTGGTCGCACTCCTCGCTCCAACCCCGCCACTTACACCGGAATCTTCACTCCAATTCGTGAATTGTTTGCCGGAACACAAGAGTCTCGCTCGCGTGGTTATCCGCCGGGACGCTTTAGTTTCAACGTGCGTGGTGGGCGCTGTGAAGCGTGTCAAGGCGATGGCGTGATCAAGGTAGAAATGCATTTCTTGCCTGATGTGTATGTACCTTGTGATGTGTGTAAAGGTAAACGCTATAACCGAGAAACACTGGAAGTACGCTACAAAGGCAAAACCATTGATGAAGTATTGGAAATGACTGTTGAAGACGCACGCGAGTTTTTTGACCCAGTACCTGTGATAGCACGTAAGTTGCAAACCTTGATGGATGTTGGGTTGTCCTACATTCGTCTTGGGCAATCAGCCACCACCTTATCAGGAGGTGAAGCGCAGCGGGTAAAATTAGCGCGTGAACTCTCCAAACGAGATACGGGCAAAACCCTGTATATTTTGGATGAACCAACCACGGGCCTACACTTCCACGATATTCAGCAACTATTGAGCGTTCTGCACCGCTTGCGTGACCATGGCAATACCGTGGTGGTGATTGAGCATAACTTGGATGTGATCAAAACGGCTGACTGGATCATCGATTTGGGCCCGGAAGGCGGCCAAGGCGGCGGACTGATTATTGCAGAAGGAACACCAGAAGATGTGGCGCAGATCGAAGCTTCACATACCGCACGTTTCCTCAAGCCTTTGTTGAATTAGAAAAAAAGGCTAAAGTAATGAAACCAGCGAACTGTGCGCTGGTTTCTTTTTTAAGGTGAACTGCATGGCAACTTTGCTGTTAAGTGGCACTCGGTTGGAGCCTCACGCTCCGAGCCTACCACTCAATAAACCGTTTCTTTTTGCCTTGGCTGTGGTTTATCTACTCGCCATGCATTTCTTTATGCCCAACCCCGGCGGCGCAGGGCTGGCACTCTCCTTCAATACTACGGTCTGGATCGCGACCAGCATAACACTGGCGATTGGTCTGTATCAGTTGGCGAATAATCAAGCGCTGCGTTATTCCAAGCTGACCATTGGACTTTGGTTAAGCTGTGTTCTGCTAACCCTACCCATCACTTACTCGAATGCCGATTGGTTTCATACTCTTGGCCGCTTAGTGGGTCTCTGGGCTGGATTTACTCTGTTTCTCGTCTTACAACAATTTCGCTTTAGCAACAAACATAAACAGCGTTTGCTGTGGTTTATTCTACTGGGTAGCGTCATTGAAGCCGTGATCGGTTTAATTCAATACTTTTGGTTAGAGCCGGGTAACCCTTTTGGTTATGACACCGAAGCAAATCGACCGTATGGTATTTTCCAGCAGCCCAATGTGATGGCCAGTTTCCTCGCAACAGGGCTGGTGTTGTCAGGTTATTTGCTGGCCAGACAACCGGAAAAATATGACTCGCGCTGGAGCAAAATCGGCATCCTTTACGCGACACCGCTACTCACGGCTCCCTTACTGGTCGTACTCGCCTCTCGCACTGGGTGGCTGGCCAGTTTATTGAGTATCGCTCTGGTTGCCCCTTACTTATATCGATTCGCTTCACGTCGGCGCTTTACGCTCTGGCTTCTTGCCATAGCTCTTGGGATTTGTGCAGGTTTTACCGCTATGTATGGCCAAGGAACCTCTGGTTTTGTCGCGAATAAGGCTGACTTAGAAAGCCCACGTCGTTTCACATTTCCACAAACCATAGATATGATCATCGAAAAGCCTTTTACAGGCTATGGTTATGGCAAATTTGAGGCGCAGTATCTGCTTTATACTGCTCGCCAGCATCAGTTAAATAGCAGCTATCCCGCTGGCTTAGCATCGATGGATCACCCACATAATGAGCTGTTGTACTGGGGGGTAGAAGGCGGATTACTGCCTGTAATGGGTATATTACTCGCCGCCTGTTTTTGTGCTCTACGCATTTATGCCGCTAAGCGTGGCACTCGCATGGCCATGCTGGCTCTGTTTGTGCCGATAACCTTACACGCTCAATTGGAGTATCCGTTTTACCACTCCGCAATCCACTGGATCACCTTTATCATCCTCATCTACTGGGTAGATCAACGGGTCGCACGCTATCGGCTGGCCAGCTTCACCACGCTCACGAAATCTTTACTGCGTATTACCAGCTTAGTGCTGCCGATTGTCACCAGCTTGTATATGGTCACAGCGTTACACACCAATTATGTGTTAACGCAATTTGAAAAATCTCAGCCACTCAATCCTGAATTGCTGAAAAACGTGACTAACCCATTGGTATGGCAAGACCGATTTGATTGGAATATCTACAGCACCTATCTGAACATCGGGCTCCATGAACAAAAAGCGGAGCTTATCCAACCCTATATCGATTGGTCGTTACAGATCATTCAACATAAACCGCGCCCGGCCTTCTATTCAAACATGATTTTGGCTTATCAAGGATTAGGCGATACGAGCCGTGCGCAGCAAATCCGCCGCGAGGCCGAATTTCTGTTCCCCAATCAAGATTTCAGTACAGTCCAGTACCACCCCTCGATAAAGGTCAACAGTGCCGCATCTGATGCTGAAGCTCCCTCAGCCGCGACGCCCTAAGCTCTTCAAGAAACAATAAGGGTGGCTTTTAAGCCACCCTTATTTCGCTTTCATACAGCTTTTCTCTTGCGTATGGTATTAACGCAGCGACTCTTCGAGCGCTCGCAAACAGAGCGCGATATTTTCTGAACGCGCGCCATAGCCCATAACCCCAATGCGCCACGCTTTGCCGGCTAATGCCCCGAGCCCAGCGCCAATTTCCAAATTGTATTCATTGAGTAGATGGCTGCGTACTTTGGCTTCCTCAATACCTTCCGGCACATAAATCGCGTTCAACTGCGGCAAACGATACGGCTCTGCGACCACAAATTGAAAACCGAGTTGCTCTAACCCTTGTTTAAGCTTCTCATGCATCAGACGATGGCGCTGCCACGCGTGCTCTAAACCTTCTTGTTGCAAAAGCAGTAGCGCTTCGTGTAGCGCGTACAAACTATTAACCGGAGCGGTATGGTGATAACTACGTTTGCCTGCGCCACTCCAATAACCTAATACCAAGCTTTGATCGAGGAACCAGCTTTGAATCGGTGTTTTTCGTGATTGAATCTTCTCAATGGCACGAGGTGAAAACGTCAACGGAGCCAATCCCGGCACACAAGAGAGGCATTTTTGGCTGCCAGAATACACCGCATCCAGTTGCCACTCATCCACCAGCAGGGGAACGCCACCGAGCGAGGTCACCGCATCAACAATCGTCAACAAACCATATTGCTTCGCTAGAGCACCTAACGCTTGCGCATCACTTAAGGCTCCAGTTGACGTTTCTGCTTGTACAAAAGCCAGTATTTTCGCATCCGGATGCTCATCTATCACGGCTTGCACTTTTTCAACGCTGACTGGGCAACCCCATTCATCATCAACCACCACAACTTCGGCCCCACAACGCACAGCGTTATCGCGCATCCGCTCACCAAACACCCCATTGCGGCAAACAATCACTTTATCGCCCGGCTCGACGAGGTTAACAAAACAGGCTTCCATACCCGCACTACCCGGCGCAGAAACGGCAATCGTAAATTCGTTTTCCGTTTGGAAAGCATATTTCAAGAGCTGTTTCAGCTCATCCATCATACCGATAAACAGTGGATCAAGATGACCAACCGTTGGGCGACTAAGCGCTTGCAGAACTTGAGGAGAGATAGCCGAAGGCCCAGGGCCCATCAAAATCCGATGCGGGGGAATAAAACTGCGAATTGTCATAACGACTCCTTGTTGTGGCGACCAGAACCACTAGCCTAATGCAATTCAGTAGCAGCAACAATTCGACCTATGTCCAGAGTGTTAATCCTTGTCACACTAATGTCATTTTTATTTGCACTTTTAGAACATTTTGTCGTTGACAAGATTTCGCCAACACCGTTCAATGTGTGAGCTATCTAGCAGAAGAGGAGCACTGCCCAGGCAGATGTTTTGTGGAGCCTCAACTCCAATACAGAACATTCAGGGGGAGTAGTGCCGAGGTGAATCAAAGTTGTGGCTTTGGTTTATCGGTTGAACGGGCTGAATCCCTTCAACTGTCATCAGCTCGAATCTGATGAAGAGCTTCTGAGGGAAATCTTTCTATAGTCACTCCTCTATTTTGCTCTATAAAAAACACTCTCTTCACAACATTGGACGTTGGGTTACCAACAACTCGTTTTTCAGGAAGTCTGGGAGAATTGCCGTGAGCACATTTAACGTCGCCAAGTTTGGTGGTACTAGTGTCGCCAACTTTGAAGCCATGAGCCGTTGTTCGGCCATTATCGAAAACAATCCACAAACACGCTTAGTGGTCAGCAGCGCCTGCTCAGGGGTGACCAATTTATTGGTCGAACTCGCCAATGGCGTGGCCTCAGCTGAACGCCGCCAAGCGATTTTGCAACAGTTGGCCGATATCCATTATGTGATTATCGACCAGCTCGCCGATCCGACACGCGTCGAAAAAGAAGTCAAAGCCGTGCTAGATTCTGTGGCCAGTGCTGCAGAAGCGGCGTCATTTCAATCCAGTAAAAAACTGACCGACCATCTCGTCGCCTGTGGTGAGCTCATCTCCACCCACATCCTGACTCAACTGATGCGTGAGCGTGGTCTCGACGCGGTACGTTTTGATATCCGCGAAGTGCTACGCACTGACGATCATTACGGTCGCGCCGAACCTCAATTGAAAGAAATTGCTCAATTAGCCAAAGAGAAACTGGTGCCACTGTGTGAGCAATATGTCGTCGTCACTCAAGGCTTTATCGGATCAGATGCGCAAGGTCATACCACAACTTTGGGCCGCGGTGGCAGTGATTATTCAGCCGCTTTGATTGCCGAAGCCGTGCAAGCTTGTGGCTTGGAAATTTGGACTGACGTACCGGGGATCTACAGTACCGATCCACGTATCGCGCCAAAAGCAGCGCCGATTCCTGAGATAAGCTTTAGCGAAGCCTCAGAAATGGCCAATTTTGGTGCCAAGATTTTGCATCCATCCACCTTGCTTCCAGCGGTACGCCATGGCATTCCCGTGTTTGTTGGCTCATCAAAAGAACCGGAAAAAGGCGGTACTTGGATCCGTAAACAAGTCGAAAGCGCGCCACTGTATCGCGCACTTGCACTACGCTGTAATCAAACCATGGTGACACTGCGTAGCGCGCAGATGTTCCATGCTTACGGTTTCCTCGCCAAAGTGTTCGAAATTCTCGCCAAGCATAAAATTTCGGTAGATCTCATCACCACATCAGAAATCAGCGTGTCACTGACACTGGATAAAACCGATACCTCAGGCGGTGCACCAGAATTGCCTGAAGCGGTGCGCGCCGAGTTAGAGGAGCTATGCACGGTTGAAGTCGAATACAACCTGTGTTTGATTGCTCTGATCGGCAACAAGATGAAAGAGAGCCGCGGCTACGCCAAACAAGTATTCAGCGTATTGGAAGATTACAACCTCCGCATGATTTGCTATGGCGCCAGCGCGCATAACCTCTGTTTCTTGCTGCATGAATCTGTCTCTAAGCAAGCGGTGCAGAAGCTGCATAAAGAGCTGTTTGAGCAAGAGTAAAATCAAACTCGCGAGATAAAAACCAGAGGCCACATGATGTGGCCTCTTTTATTGTGGATGGTGGTCTTATTGATTAAGCATCAAGGTTAGGCGCTAGCCACTTTTCGGCTTGTTCCAAACTCCAACCTTTACGCTCAGCGTAGCTGTGCAGTTGATCTTGTTGGATCTGCGCAACCGCAAAATAGCGAGAATCGGGATGCGAGAAATACCAACCGGATACCGAAGCGCCCGGCCACATCGCATAGCTTGTGGTCAATGACATACCGATGGTCTCTTCGACATTCAGCATCTGCCACAAAGTCGCTTTCTCGGTGTGCTCTGGGCAGGCAGGATACCCCGGCGCTGGTCGAATGCCCTGATAACGCTCACGGATCAGTTCATCATTGGAGAGATTTTCATCGCTCGCATAACCCCAAATCTCTTTACGCACTTTTTCATGCAGATATTCCGCAAAGGCTTCCGCCAAACGATCGGCTACCGCTTGGATCATGATCGCATTGTAATCATCACCCTGAGCTTTATAAGCATCGGCCAAGGCTCGCTCACCAATGCCACCAGTTACCGCAAACGCGCCAATCCAATCACGTTTACCGCTCTCTTTCGGGGCAACGTAATCTGACAAACAGTAGTTGGCCCCTTTCGGTTTCTCAGTCTGCTGACGCAAGTTGTACAGCATATGCGCGACTTGCGTACGCGATTCATCACTGTACACCTCAATGTCATCACCCACGCTTGCTGCTGGGAACAGTGCACACATGCCACTGGCTTTCAGTAGCCCTTCTCGCTCTACTTTATCAAGCAAGGCATTGGCATCATCAAACAGACGTTTGGCCTCTTCACCAACCTCTTCATGCTCCAAAATGGCAGGGTATTTGCCCATAAGCGACCAAGTCATAAAGAAAGGCGTCCAGTCGATATAAGGACGTAGTGTGGCTAACGCAATGTTTTCAAACACATGCACACCCGGTTTCGCAGGAGCGGGCGGCGTGTAATTTGCCCAATCCAGCGCCGCTTTATTAGCACGTGCCTGCTCTAACGTGACTGGACGCGATTTGGGCGTTTTACGCGCATGCTGATCACGCGTGCGCTCATAATCGAGATCCAAACGTTCGATAAACCCAGGACGCAGTTCATCAGACAATAACGATGTGCACACCCCCACCGCACGCGAAGCATTATTCACGTACACCACAGGCGCATGATAATTCTGCTCGATCTTCACCGCAGTATGCGCTTTAGACGTTGTTGCCCCACCAATCAAAAGTGGCAGTTCAAACCCTTGTCGCTCCATCTCTTTCGCCACGTGTACCATCTCATCCAAAGACGGCGTGATAAGCCCAGAGAGACCGATGATATCGACATTTTGCTCGCGTGCGACTTTGAGGATCTGCTCGCAAGGCACCATCACACCAAGATCGATGATCTCGAAGTTATTACACTGCAGCACGACGCCAACAATGTTCTTACCAATGTCATGCACATCGCCTTTTACGGTCGCCAGCAAAATCTTACCATTTGAAGTGCTACCACTTTTTTGCGCATTAATGAAAGGCTCAAGATACGCAACGGCTTGTTTCATGACGCGCGCTGATTTCACGACTTGCGGTAGGAACATTTTCCCTTCCCCGAACAAGTCACCAACGACGTTCATGCCATCCATCAGCGGCCCTTCAATCACTTCCAGTGGTTTACTGGCTTGCTGACGTGCTTCTTCAGTGTCTTGGACGATAAATTCGGTGATGCCTTTGACTAAAGCGTGCTCTAGGCGCTTAGCCACAGGCCATGCGCGCCACTCTAACGCAGAAGCATCCTCTTCTTTACCAACACTGTTTTCGCGATACGCTTCGGCGATCTCAAGCAGTCTTTCCGTGCCATCGCTACGTCGATTGAGGATCACATCTTCCACTGCCTCACGCAGTTTCAGCGGAACGTTATCGTAGATTTCAAGCTGCCCTGCGTTGACAATCCCCATGTCCATGCCGTGTTTGAAGCAGTGATAAAGGAAAACAGCATGGATCGCTTCACGCACATAGTTGTTGCCGCGGAAAGAGAAGGAAACGTTAGACACACCGCCAGAAATCATCGCATGCGGCAGCTCACGCTTAATGTCCGCCACTGCATTAATGAAATCCAGTGCGTAGTTATTGTGCTCATCAATTCCGGTCGCAACGGCAAAGATGTTCGGGTCGAAAATAATATCTTCCGGTGGGAAGCCCACCTCATCGACCAAAATATGGTAAGCCCGACGACAGATCTCTAATTTGCGCTCACGGGTATCGGCTTGGCCCACTTCGTCAAACGCCATCACAATCACGGCTGCACCATAGCGACGCACCAATTTGGCTTGGGCAATAAACTTCTCTTTCCCTTCTTTTAGAGAGATAGAGTTGACGATGCCTTTACCCTGAATGCATTTCAGACCCGCTTCAATGACTTCCCATTTAGAGGAGTCGACCATCACCGGAACTTTGGATATTTCTGGTTCAGAGGCGCATAGATTCAAAAAGCGCACCATGCACGCCTCGGCGTCCAACATGCCTTCATCCATGTTGATATCAATGATCTGCGCGCCGTTTTCGACTTGCTCACGCGCCACATCGAGCGCTTCATCGTATTGCTCTTCTTTAATTAAACGCTTAAAACGCGCTGAACCGGTGACGTTAGTACGTTCGCCCACGTTAACAAACAAGGTTTCAGGGCCAATATTGAGCGGCTCTAAACCCGAGAGACGACATTCTACTTTCAGATCTGGCAGAGCCCTTGGTTTCACACCCTCGACGGCTTTGGCAATGGCGGCGATATGCTCTGGAGTAGTTCCACAGCAACCACCGACCAAATTCAAAAAGCCAGCTTGTGCCCATTCAGCAATATGTTCTGCCATTTCCTCGGCAGAGAGATCGTATTCACCAAACGCATTGGGCAGTCCGGCATTCGGGTGCGCGGAAACATAGCATTCTGAAATGCGTGAAAGCTCTTCCACATACTGGCGCAGCTCATCAGGGCCTAACGCACAGTTCAAGCCAAACGAAATAGGGCGGACATGACGCAACGCGTTGTAGAACGCTTCTGTTGTCTGTCCAGACAAAGTACGCCCAGAGGCATCGGTAATCGTACCGGAAATCATCACAGGTAAACTGATACCCAGTTCTTCAAATACGCTATCGACCGCAAACGCACAGGCTTTGGCGTTAAGCGTATCGAAGATGGTTTCAATCAGGATCAGATCGCTGCCACCCTTGATCAAAGCGCGCGTCGATTCGGAATAAGCTTCAACAAGCCCATCAAAAGTGACGTTACGAAATCCCGGATCGTTGACATCTGGCGAAATAGAGCAAGTACGATTGGTTGGCCCAAGCACACCAGCTACATAGCGTGGCCGACTTGGATCTTTAGCCGTCCACTCATCCGCGACTTCACGTGCAAGCTTAGCCGCGGCAAAGTTAATTTCGGCACTGAGCGATTGCATGTCGTAGTCTGCCATGGCAATCGTGGTGGAGTTAAAGGTGTTGGTCTCAAGAATATCCGCCCCCGCTTCAAGGTAAGCCGAGTGAATCTCTTTAATAATTTGCGGCTGAGTAAGCACTAAGAGGTCGTTATTTCCTTTCAGATCACAATGCCAATCGACAAATCGTGCACCGCGATAGTCTTCCTCTTGTAACTTATAACTCTGAATCATGGTACCCATACCACCATCAATCAGTAGGATACGCTGTTTCAATTGCTGTTCGAGTTGTTGTCTTACTTCTTTTCCCACAATACCGCCTCATTCCTTATGCGTTTGCCACATCCTATCACACAAAATTCAGAAATCTAGACGTCTAAAACAGCCATTCTTTCGTGACTCAGTTTAATGGTGTGAGCTGAACCCTATGTGATGAAAAAGTATTTGCTATTTACTCAACAGAGAAAGACAATTTCGTTCACAAATTGTTACACACACTGAGAAGAGAATGTCCGTCTACTACACTTTGTGCTTCCTCTCTGCGGCAGCCATGTTGATTGCATTTATCAATAGCAAGATCAGCCGAATGCAGACTACCATCGCAATCACTGCAGGTTCGATGATGTTATCGTTACTGATCTTGATCGCGGGTCAAAACGACTGGTTTCATCTCAATCAAATCGCCACCGAAACAGTGACCAGCATTAATTTTGAAAACTTTTTGCTGAAAGGGATTTTAGGGTTTCTGCTGTTCGCCGGAGGTCTAGGCATTAAATTGCCAAACCTGAAAGATCAGAAATGGGAGATTACGGTATTGGCTCTTGGCGCAACGCTGTTTTCGACTTTCTTTATTGGATTTACTCTCTATGGTTTCTGCCAATTAATCGGTATCCAGTTTGATCTGGTTTACTGCTTGTTATTTGGCGCACTTATTTCACCCACTGACCCAATTGCTGTACTTGCGATTGTCAAAAAGCTCCAAGCCCCGAAACGCATTTCTACCCAAATTGAAGGCGAATCGCTATTTAACGATGGTTTTGGCTTGGTTATCTTCGTGACCATCTTTACCATCGCTTTCGGACATGAAACACCAACGGTTGGCAGCGTTACCCTCCTCTTCATCCAAGAAGCGATTGGGGGCATTGTTTACGGTTTCTTATTGGGACTTCTTTTCCACTATCTGATCTCCGCAACCGACGACCACTCAATGGAGTTGTTACTAACCATTGGTATTCCAACCGCGGGTTACGCGTTTGCCGATGTCATCCATGTCTCAGGCCCACTCGCTATGGTCGTATCTGGGATCATGATTGGTAACTGGACTCGTTTTATTGGCTTCTCAAAAGAGAGTGAAGAGCATCTCGATCACTTCTGGGAACTCGTAGACGAATTTCTCAACGGAGTCTTATTCCTGCTGATAGGTATGTCAATGCTACTGTTTGAGTTCCATAAAGAAGACTGGCTCCTGATGGCTTTTGCAGTCCCACTGGTGTTATGTGGCCGCTACCTCAGCGTATTAGCCTCCTACATTGGATTTAAACGCTACCGCAACTATAACCCTTGGTCGGTCCGTATTCTGACTTGGGGAGGATTACGCGGAGGACTTGCGTTAGCAATGGCACTATCAATCCCTTCTGGTGTAATGGTTATTCCAGATAAGCTGATCGATGTAAAAGAAATCATCCTTGTAATGACCTATGCAGTAGTGGTGTTCTCAATCCTAGTCCAAGGCTCAACCATTACTCCTATGATTGAGAAAGCTAAAAAGGCAGAAAAAGCCCTCCAAGCTGAAATGAATACAGACAATCAATCCCCTATGACTCAGCAAGAGCAACAACACTAATCTCCATTGTGTAATCGACAAACCGCAGTTAAACACTGCGGTTTTTTATTACCCTCAGAATCCTTTCCCAGATGACTAGACGACTTAAACGACTTGGAGCTGCAGGTAGGCGATAAATGAGCAAATACCTATGTGCATAGATTCATTCCTAGTTACCTAAGCCTTGGTTTGTGGACTTGAAGCTACAGCAGTTTCGGCTGTATTTGCTTACCAAGTTCTCTCCAAACACATAGTGCATATAGACTCTGATAGATAAGCTTAAGGATAACGTTGATAAAGTACACTCGTTGGATAAACGCAAAAAGACAAAGACAAAAAGAGCAGTAAGAAGAGTTGGACAGTTTGGGATGATTGAACATCGTAGAGGATGAAAACTGGAACAGACGATAAGCGGTGATTAAATCTGGCTTTCAGTGTCTCCAGAAAGCAAAAAACCCAGTCCTAAGACTGGGTTTGGTAATAAGTGGCGGAGCGGACGGGACTCGAACCCGCGACCCCCGGCGTGACAGGCCGGTATTCTAACCGACTGAACTACCGCTCCGCTGTCTGGTTAGACGTTTCGTCTACTTTTTTTGCCTTTAGATTTTTCTTAAACATCTAAAAACAAGAAGTTAAAGCCTGGCGATGTTCTACTCTCACATGGGGAGACCCCACACTACCATCGACGCTGTTTCGTTTCACTTCTGAGTTCGGGATGGAGTCAGGTGGGTCCAAAACGCTATGGTCGCCAAGCAAAATTCTTTTTTGATTTCACTTTTTCTTAAAAAGTGATAACCAACAATTCTGGAAAGCTGTCTTCGTTCTCTCAACACATTCTTATGCGCTCAGCTTTGAGTCCACTACAAAACCCCTTGGGTGTTGTATGGTTAAGCCTCACGGGCAATTAGTACAGGTTAGCTCAACGCCTCACAACGCTTACACACCCTGCCTATCAACGTTCTAGTCTCGAACAACCCTTTAGGACGGTTAAACCGTCAGGGAAGACTCATCTCAGGGCTCGCTTCGCGCTTAGATGCTTTCAGCGCTTATCAATTCCGAACTTAGCTACCGGGCAATGCGTCTGGCGACACAACCCGAACACCAGAGGTTCGTCCACTCCGGTCCTCTCGTACTAGGAGCAGCCCCCTTCAATCTTCCAACGCCCACGGCAGATAGGGACCGAACTGTCTCACGACGTTCTAAACCCAGCTCGCGTACCACTTTAAATGGCGAACAGCCATACCCTTGGGACCGACTTCAGCCCCAGGATGTGATGAGCCGACATCGAGGTGCCAAACACCGCCGTCGATATGAACTCTTGGGCGGTATCAGCCTGTTATCCCCGGAGTACCTTTTATCCGTTGAGCGATGGCCCTTCCATACAGAACCACCGGATCACTATGACCTGCTTTCGCACCTGCTCGAACCGTCATTCTCGCAGTTAAGCGGGCTTATGCCATTGCACTAACCTCACGATGTCCAACCGTGATTAGCCCACCTTCGTGCTCCTCCGTTACTCTTTGGGAGGAGACCGCCCCAGTCAAACTACCCACCAGGCACTGTCCTCACCCCAGATAATGGGGCTAAGTTAGAACATCAAACATACAAGGGTGGTATTTCAAGGACGGCTCCAACGCAACTAGCGTCACGTCTTCATAGCCTCCCACCTATCCTACACATGTAGGTTCAATGTTCAGTGCCAAGCTGTAGTAAAGGTTCACGGGGTCTTTCCGTCTAGCCGCGGGTACACTGCATCTTCACAGCGATTTCAATTTCACTGAGTCTCGGGTGGAGACAGCGTGGCCATCATTACGCCATTCGTGCAGGTCGGAACTTACCCGACAAGGAATTTCGCTACCTTAGGACCGTTATAGTTACGGCCGCCGTTTACCGGGGCTTCGATCAAGAGCTTCGCTTGCGCTAACCCCATCAATTAACCTTCCGGCACCGGGCAGGCGTCACACCGTATACGTCATCTTGCGATTTTGCACAGTGCTGTGTTTTTAATAAACAGTTGCAGCCACCTGGTATCTGCGACTCTCGTCAGCTCCATCCGCAAGGGACTTCACCATCAAGAGCGTACCTTCTCCCGAAGTTACGGTACCATTTTGCCTAGTTCCTTCACCCGAGTTCTCTCAAGCGCCTTGGTATTCTCTACCCGACCACCTGTGTCGGTTTGGGGTACGATTCCTGACTATCTGAAGCTTAGAGGCTTTTCCTGGAAGCATGGCATCAATGACTTCACTACCGTAGTAGCTCGACGTCGTGTCTCAGCCTTAGAAAGAGCCGGATTTACCTAACTCTTAAGCCTACGCACTTGAACCAGGACAACCGTCGCCTGGCCCACCTAGCCTTCTCCGTCCCCCCATCGCAATAGTCAGAAGTACGGGAATATTAACCCGTTTCCCATCGATTACGCCTTTCGGCCTCACCTTAGGGGTCGACTCACCCTGCCCCGATTAACGTTGGACAGGAACCCTTGGTCTTCCGGCGAGGAGGTTTTTCACCCCCTTTGTCGTTACTCATGTCAGCATTCGCACTTCTGATACCTCCAGCAGCCCTTACAGACCACCTTCAACGGCTTACAGAACGCTCCCCTACCCAATATCTAAAAGATATTGCCGCAGCTTCGGTGTATTGCTTAGCCCCGTTACATCTTCCGCGCAGGCCGACTCGACTAGTGAGCTATTACGCTTTCTTTAAATGATGGCTGCTTCTAAGCCAACATCCTAGCTGTCTGAGCCTTCCCACATCGTTTCCCACTTAGCAATACTTTGGGACCTTAGCTGGCGGTCTGGGTTGTTTCCCTCTCCACGACGGACGTTAGCACCCGCCGTGTGTCTCCCGGATAGTACTTACTGGTATTCGGAGTTTGCAAAGGGTTGGTAAGTCGGGATGACCCCCTAGCCTTAACAGTGCTCTACCCCCAGTAGTATTCGTCCGAGGCGCTACCTAAATAGCTTTCGGGGAGAACCAGCTATCTCCGAGTTTGATTGGCCTTTCACCCCTAGCCACAAGTCATCCGCTAATTTTTCAACATTAGTCGGTTCGGTCCTCCAGTTGATGTTACTCAACCTTCAACCTGCCCATGGCTAGATCACCCGGTTTCGGGTCTATATCCAGAGACTGAGCGCCCAGTTAAGACTCGCTTTCGCTACGGCTCCCCTATACGGTTAACCTTGCCACTGAATATAAGTCGCTGACCCATTATACAAAAGGTACGCAGTCACACCACGAAGGTGCTCCTACTGCTTGTACGTACACGGTTTCAGGTTCTATTTCACTCCCCTCACAGGGGTTCTTTTCGCCTTTCCCTCACGGTACTGGTTCACTATCGGTCAGTCAGGAGTATTTAGCCTTGGAGGATGGTCCCCCCATATTCAGACAGGATATCACGTGTCCCGCCCTACTCGATTTCACGCTCGATGAAGCGTCGGTTACGGGGCTATCACCCTGTATCGCCAAGCTTTCCAGCTTGTTCACCTACTTCACCGAGTGCTTAAGGGCTAATCCAGGTTCGCTCGCCGCTACTACCGGAATCTCGGTTGATTTCTTCTCCTCGGGGTACTTAGATGTTTCAGTTCCCCCGGTTTGCTCTGTTAACCTATGTATTCAGTTAACAGTAACTGCTTATGCAGTTGGGTTTCCCCATTCGGAAATCGCAGACTCAAACGGCTCTTACTGCCTTATCTGCGCTTATCGCAAGTTAGTACGTCCTTCATCGCCTCTGACTGCCTAGGCATCCACCGTGTACGCTTAGTCACTTAACCATACAACCCGAAGGAGTTTCGGATTGCTGTTTAAACAACCTAAGTTGTCTCGCGTTTAATTTACATGAGTGCGAGACAGATTTTGCCGGACTCAAATTTGAACAAGACCGAAGTCTTATTCGATACCAAGCACACTTGAATGTGTTGTTGGTGTTTATCTTTCGATAAACATTGAGAACTTTACAAACAACAATAAATTGTTGTTTTGTCAGCTTTCCAAATTGTTAAAGAGCAAAGTACTTCTTATCACTAAGAGCCACTTTTTAAGGACTTTCGGCGGCAAAAATCCGAACCACGCAGTGTTGGGTGGTTTGGAAATTTATTCCAAAAATACTTAAAGAGTGGTGGGCGATACCGGGTTCGAACCAGTGACCCCCTGCTTGTAAGGCAGGTGCTCTCCCAACTGAGCTAATCGCCCACATGTTTTACTTCCTGTGGAGGAAGAGAGTGGTGGGTCGTGCAGGATTCGAACCTGCGACCAATTGATTAAAAGTCAACTGCTCTACCGACTGAGCTAACGACCCCCTAACTTCACAACGGAAGTGGTATCCCGTAGGGGAGTCGAACCCCTGTTACCGCCGTGAAAGGGCGGTGTCCTAGGCCTCTAGACGAACGGGACACTAAGATACTCTTCTCTAATCTAAACCGAATCAATCTGTGTGGACACTCATCACGATAACCATCGTGTAAGGAGGTGATCCAGCGCCAGGTTCCCCTAGCGCTACCTTGTTACGACTTCACCCCAGTCATGAACCACAAAGTGGCAAGCGTCCTCCCGAAGGTTAAACTACCTGCTTCTTTTGCAGCCCACTCCCATGGTGTGACGGGCGGTGTGTACAAGGCCCGGGAACGTATTCACCGCAACATTCTGATTTGCGATTACTAGCGATTCCGACTTCATGGAGTCGAGTTGCAGACTCCAATCCGGACTACGACGTACTTTGTGAGATTCGCTCCACCTCGCGGTATCGCTGCCCTCTGTATACGCCATTGTAGCACGTGTGTAGCCCTACTCGTAAGGGCCATGATGACTTGACGTCGTCCCCACCTTCCTCCGGTTTATCACCGGCAGTCTCCCTGGAGTTCCCACCATTACGTGCTGGCAAACAAGGATAAGGGTTGCGCTCGTTGCGGGACTTAACCCAACATTTCACAACACGAGCTGACGACAGCCATGCAGCACCTGTCTCAGAGTTCCCGAAGGCACTCCAGCGTCTCCGCTAGATTCTCTGGAAGTCAAGAGTAGGTAAGGTTCTTCGCGTTGCATCGAATTAAACCACATGCTCCACCGCTTGTGCGGGCCCCCGTCAATTCATTTGAGTTTTAATCTTGCGACCGTACTCCCCAGGCGGTCTACTTAACGCGTTAGCTCCGAAAGCCACGCCTCTAGGGCACAACCTCCAAGTAGACATCGTTTACGGCGTGGACTACCAGGGTATCTAATCCTGTTTGCTCCCCACGCTTTCGCATCTGAGTGTCAGTATCTGTCCAGGGGGCCGCCTTCGCCACCGGTATTCCTTCAGATCTCTACGCATTTCACCGCTACACCTGAAATTCTACCCCCCTCTACAGTACTCTAGCTTGTCAGTTTCAAATGCGATTCCTAGGTTGAGCCCAGGGCTTTCACATCTGACTTAACAAACCACCTGCATGCGCTTTACGCCCAGTAATTCCGATTAACGCTTGCACCCTCCGTATTACCGCGGCTGCTGGCACGGAGTTAGCCGGTGCTTCTTCTGTAGGTAACGTCAAATGATTAAGGTATTAACTTAACCACCTTCCTCCCTACTGAAAGTACTTTACAACCCGAAGGCCTTCTTCATACACGCGGCATGACTGCATCAGGCTTGCGCCCATTGTGCAATATTCCCCCACTGCTGCCTCCCGTAGGAGTCTGGACCGTGTCTCAGTTCCAGTGTGGCTGATCATCCTCTCAGACCAGCTAGGGATCGTCGCCTTGGTGAGCCCTTACCTCACCAACTAGCTAATCCCACCTGGGCATATCCGGCAGCGCAAGGCCCGAAGGTCCCCTGCTTTGCTCTTGCGAGGTTATGCGGTATTAGCCATCGTTTCCAATGGTTATCCCCCTCTACCGGGCAATTTCCCAGGCATTACTCACCCGTCCGCCGCTCGCCACCCAAGGAACAAGTTCCTCTGTGCTGCCGCTCGACTTGCATGTGTTAGGCCTGCCGCCAGCGTTCAATCTGAGCCATGATCAAACTCTTCAATTAAAAGTTTTGTGAAGCTTTCGCTTCGGCTCAATGAATACTGATTACATTCTTTGCTTAATAAAAAGCGAAGTAATGTTGAATTGACTGTGCTGAATGATTGCTCATTCAAATGGTCACTCAGTTCATTGATAAATCTTTTTTGATTATCATCAACGAGTGCCCACACAGATTGATTGGTTTATATTGTTAAAGAGCTTGGCTTTCAGTGCCTTAGCACGTCAGCGAGGTGCGTATAATACGCTGCCCACTTTGAAAGTCAACATAAAACTCTAAAATTTTTAGAACTTTATGGTGACTCGTCTATTGCTAGACTAGTCGGAGCTTTTGTCTTCACTTTTAAAAAGTGAAAATAAATTAAAGCCTGGCGATGTTCTACTCTCACATGGGGAGACCCCACACTACCATCGACGCTGTTTCGTTTCACTTCTGAGTTCGGGATGGAGTCAGGTGGGTCCAAAACGCTATGGTCGCCAAGCAAAATTCTTTTTTGATTTCACTTTTTCTTAAAAAGTGATAACCAACAATTCTGGAAAGCTGTCTTCGTTCTCTCAACACATTCTTATGCGCTCAGCTTTGAGTCCACTACAAAACCCCTTGGGTGTTGTATGGTTAAGCCTCACGGGCAATTAGTACAGGTTAGCTCAACGCCTCACAACGCTTACACACCCTGCCTATCAACGTTCTAGTCTCGAACAACCCTTTAGGACGGTTAAACCGTCAGGGAAGACTCATCTCAGGGCTCGCTTCGCGCTTAGATGCTTTCAGCGCTTATCAATTCCGAACTTAGCTACCGGGCAATGCGTCTGGCGACACAACCCGAACACCAGAGGTTCGTCCACTCCGGTCCTCTCGTACTAGGAGCAGCCCCCTTCAATCTTCCAACGCCCACGGCAGATAGGGACCGAACTGTCTCACGACGTTCTAAACCCAGCTCGCGTACCACTTTAAATGGCGAACAGCCATACCCTTGGGACCGACTTCAGCCCCAGGATGTGATGAGCCGACATCGAGGTGCCAAACACCGCCGTCGATATGAACTCTTGGGCGGTATCAGCCTGTTATCCCCGGAGTACCTTTTATCCGTTGAGCGATGGCCCTTCCATACAGAACCACCGGATCACTATGACCTGCTTTCGCACCTGCTCGAACCGTCATTCTCGCAGTTAAGCGGGCTTATGCCATTGCACTAACCTCACGATGTCCAACCGTGATTAGCCCACCTTCGTGCTCCTCCGTTACTCTTTGGGAGGAGACCGCCCCAGTCAAACTACCCACCAGGCACTGTCCTCACCCCAGATAATGGGGCTAAGTTAGAACATCAAACATACAAGGGTGGTATTTCAAGGACGGCTCCAACGCAACTAGCGTCCACGTCTTCATAGCCTCCCACCTATCCTACACATGTAGGTTCAATGTTCAGTGCCAAGCTGTAGTAAAGGTTCACGGGGTCTTTCCGTCTAGCCGCGGGTACACTGCATCTTCACAGCGATTTCAATTTCACTGAGTCTCGGGTGGAGACAGCGTGGCCATCATTACGCCATTCGTGCAGGTCGGAACTTACCCGACAAGGAATTTCGCTACCTTAGGACCGTTATAGTTACGGCCGCCGTTTACCGGGGCTTCGATCAAGAGCTTCGCTTGCGCTAACCCCATCAATTAACCTTCCGGCACCGGGCAGGCGTCACACCGTATACGTCATCTTGCGATTTTGCACAGTGCTGTGTTTTTAATAAACAGTTGCAGCCACCTGGTATCTGCGACTCTCGTCAGCTCCATCCGCAAGGGACTTCACCATCAAGAGCGTACCTTCTCCCGAAGTTACGGTACCATTTTGCCTAGTTCCTTCACCCGAGTTCTCTCAAGCGCCTTGGTATTCTCTACCCGACCACCTGTGTCGGTTTGGGGTACGATTCCTGACTATCTGAAGCTTAGAGGCTTTTCCTGGAAGCATGGCATCAATGACTTCACTACCGTAGTAGCTCGACGTCGTGTCTCAGCCTTAGAAAGAGCCGGATTTACCTAACTCTTAAGCCTACGCACTTGAACCAGGACAACCGTCGCCTGGCCCACCTAGCCTTCTCCGTCCCCCCATCGCAATAGTCAGAAGTACGGGAATATTAACCCGTTTCCCATCGATTACGCCTTTCGGCCTCACCTTAGGGGTCGACTCACCCTGCCCCGATTAACGTTGGACAGGAACCCTTGGTCTTCCGGCGAGGAGGTTTTTCACCCCCTTTGTCGTTACTCATGTCAGCATTCGCACTTCTGATACCTCCAGCAGCCCTTACAGACCACCTTCAACGGCTTACAGAACGCTCCCCTACCCAATATCTAAAAGATATTGCCGCAGCTTCGGTGTATTGCTTAGCCCCGTTACATCTTCCGCGCAGGCCGACTCGACTAGTGAGCTATTACGCTTTCTTTAAATGATGGCTGCTTCTAAGCCAACATCCTAGCTGTCTGAGCCTTCCCACATCGTTTCCCACTTAGCAATACTTTGGGGACCTTAGCTGGCGGTCTGGGTTGTTTCCCTCTCCACGACGGACGTTAGCACCCGCCGTGTGTCTCCCGGATAGTACTTACTGGTATTCGGAGTTTGCAAAGGGTTGGTAAGTCGGGATGACCCCCTAGCCTTAACAGTGCTCTACCCCCAGTAGTATTCGTCCGAGGCGCTACCTAAATAGCTTTCGGGGGAGAACCAGCTATCTCCGAGTTTGATTGGCCTTTCACCCCTAGCCACAAGTCATCCGCTAATTTTTCAACATTAGTCGGTTTCGGTCCTCCAGTTGATGTTACTCAACCTTCAACCTGCCCATGGCTAGATCACCCGGTTTCGGGTCTATATCCAGAGACTGAGCGCCCAGTTAAGACTCGCTTTCGCTACGGCTCCCCTATACGGTTAACCTTGCCACTGAATATAAGTCGCTGACCCATTATACAAAAAGGTACGCAGTCACACCACGAAGGTGCTCCTACTGCTTGTACGTACACGGTTTCAGGTTCTATTTCACTCCCCTCACAGGGGTTCTTTTCGCCTTTCCCTCACGGTACTGGTTCACTATCGGTCAGTCAGGAGTATTTAGCCTTGGAGGATGGTCCCCCCATATTCAGACAGGATATCACGTGTCCCGCCCTACTCGATTTCACGCTCGATGAAGCGTCGGTTACGGGGCTATCACCCTGTATCGCCAAGCTTTCCAGCTTGTTCACCTACTTCACCGAGTGCTTAAGGGCTAATCCAGGTTCGCTCGCCGCTACTACCGGAATCTCGGTTGATTTCTTCTCCTCGGGGTACTTAGATGTTTCAGTTCCCCCGGTTTGCTCTGTTAACCTATGAATTCAGTTAACAGTAACTGCTTATGCAGTTGGGTTTCCCCATTCGGAAATCGCAGACTCAACGGCTCTTACTGCCTTATCTGCGCTTATCGCAAGTTAGTACGTCCTTCATCGCCTCTGACTGCCTAGGCATCCACCGTGTACGCTTAGTCACTTAACCATACAACCCGAAGGAGTTTCGGGTTGTTGTTTAAACAACCTAAGTTGTCTCGCTTTTAATTTACATGAGTGCGAGACAGATTTTGCCGGACTCAAATTTGAACAAGACCGAAGTCTTATTCGATACCAAGCACACTTGAATGTGTTGTTGGTGTTTATCTTTCGATAAACATTGAGAACTTTACAAACAACAATAAATTGTTGTTTTGTCAGCTTTCCAAATTGTTAAAGAGCAAGATTCCCTTTCTATTTAAAGAAAAGATGAACCATTTTTAAACATTCTCAGCGAAAACGCTTAAAGATGGTGGAGTTATGCGGGATCGAACCGCAGACCTCCTGCGTGCAAGGCAGGCGCTCTCCCAGCTGAGCTATAACCCCATCGTTAGTGGTGGGTCTGAGTGGACTCGAACCACCGACCTTACGCTTATCGTACGCTCTAACCACCTGAGCTACAGACCCACTTATGCTCAAATCTAAACCGAATCAATCTGTGTGGACACTCATCACGATAACCATCGTTAAGAGGTGATCCAGCGCCAGGTTCCCCTAGCGCTACCTTGTTACGACTTCACCCCAGTCATGAACCACAAAGTGGCAAGCGTCCTCCCGAAGGTTTAACTACCTGCTTCTTTGCAGCCCACTCCCATGGTGTGACGGGCGGTGTGTACAAGGCCCGGAACGTATTCACCGCAACATTCTGATTTGCGATTACTAGCGATTCCGACTTCATGGAGTCGAGTTGCAGACTCCAATCCGGACTACGACGTACTTTGTGAGATTCGCTCCACCTCGCGGTATCGCTGCCCTCTGTATACGCCATTGTAGCACGTGTGTAGCCCTACTCGTAAGGGCCATGATGACTTGACGTCGTCCCCACCTTCCTCCGTTTATCACCGGCATCTCCCTGGAGTTCCCACCATTACGTGCTGGCAAACAAGGATAAGGGTTGCGCTCGTTGCGGGACTTAACCCAACATTTTCACAACACGAGCTGACGACAGCCATGCAGCACCTGTCTCAGAGTTCCCGAAGGCACTCCAGCGTCTCCGCTAGATTCTCTGGAAGTCAAGAGTAGGTAAGGTTCTTCGCGTTGCATCGAATTAAACCACATGCTCCACCGCTTGTGCGGGCCCCCGTCAATTCATTTGAGTTTTAATCTTGCGACCGTACTCCCCAGGCGGTCTACTTAACGCGTTAGCTCCGAAAGCCACGCCTCTAGGGCACAACCTCCAAGTAGACATCGTTTACGGCGTGGACTACCAGGGTATCTAATCCTGTTTGCTCCCCACGCTTTCGCATCTGAGTGTCAGTATCTGTCCAGGGGCCGCCTTCGCCACCGGTATTCCTTCAGATCTCTACGCATTTCACCGCTACACCTGAAATTCTACCCCCCTCTACAGTACTCTAGCTTGTCAGTTTCAAATGCGATTCCTAGGTTGAGCCCAGGGCTTTCACATCTGACTTAACAAACCACCTGCATGCGCTTTACGCCCAGTAATTCCGATTAACGCTTGCACCCTCCGTATTACCGCGGCTGCTGGCACGGAGTTAGCCGGTGCTTCTTCTGTAGGTAACGTCAAATGATTAAGGTATTAACTTAACCACCTTCCTCCCTACTGAAAGTACTTTACAACCCGAAGGGCCTTCTTCATACACGCGGCATGACTGCATCAGGCTTGCGCCCATTGTGCAATATTCCCCACTGCTGCCTCCCGTAGGAGTCTGGACCGTGTCTCAGTTCCAGTGTGGCTGATCATCCTCTCAGACCAGCTAGGGATCGTCGCCTTGGTGAGCCCTTACCTCACCAACTAGCTAATCCCACCTGGGCATATCCGGTAGCGCAAGGCCCGAAGGTCCCCTGCTTTGCTCTTACGAGGTCATGCGGTATTAGCCATCGTTTCCAATGGTTATCCCCCTCTACCGGGCAATTTCCCAGGCATTACTCACCCGTCCGCGCTCTCGCCACCCAAGGAACAAGTTCCTCTGTGCTGCCGCTCGACTTGCATGTGTTAGGCCTGCCGCCAGCGTTCAATCTGAGCCATGATCAAACTCTTCAATTAAAAGTTTTTGTGAAGCTTTCGCTTCGGCTCAATGAATACTGATTACATTCTTTGCTTAATAAAAAGCGAAGTAATGTTGAATTGACTGTGCTGAATGATTGCTCATTCAAATGGTCACTCAGTTCATTGATAAATCTTTTTTGATTATCATCAACGAGTGCCCACACAGATTGATTGGTTTATATTGTTAAAGAGCGTTCTTCTTGGCGGTCTGCTTCAGAAGAGGCGGCCATTTTAGCGAGATAAACTGTTGTGTCAAACACTTTTTTTCAGTTTATTTTCGTTGGCGATTTCGCCATCTAAAACACCGAACTGAATCACTGCTAACGCTTACTGCGTCTGCCGTGTCAGTGAGGGCGCATTATAGAGATCTGCTTCACACTGACAAGTGTTTTTTTGGTTTTTTTTCGCTGTTTTTCACTGTTCGATGAAAAAAGAGTCACCAAGGCCTGAAAGTGATGGTTTTCTCTACCAATTGCGGAATTGTTCACCAAATTGAGAGACTTTTTCCCAATTGGTGTACTCCACTTCTTTACTGGTATCCGTTTCTCCTCCCGTCAAGGTCATGATCAAACGTATCATCATTTTGTCGAACCAACGGTAACGCGGGTAATACAGTGCCCCAGCAAATACGGCAATACGCTCTGGTTGCCACGGTGACTTTTTCAGGAAGGTTTGAATATAGACACTCCCTTCTGGCGTATCTTTTCCTTGATCTTCTTTTCTCGCGGTGAGATTGACGCAGAAGAAAGCGGCTTTGCTATTAGTCAGCGCCCTGACATGACGTTGAATAAATTGATAGAGCTTTTCATTGAGGCGGCCGTAACGAATCGATGCACCAATCAAGATTTTGTCATAATCCGCCAACGCTATCTTATGGACCTGGTGCAGATCTTGGATGTCGCAATCGTACTCCGGCATCTGCTGAGCGATACGCTCGATAATTTTCCGCGTTTGGCCTTCTTGGCTTGAGTACAACAGTAACGCTTTCACAGCTCTCTCCTTAGTATTATCACTAACTACGCCAGAATGTCGGCGTAAGCAGAATCAATAGAGTAAATATTTCTAAGCGTCCAAAGAGCATGGACGCAATCAAAATCCACTTAGCTTTGTCATTCACATCCGCAAAGTGCACGGCGACTTCCCCAAGGCCAGGTCCTAGGTTATTGAGTGTAGCGGCTACTGCAGAAAACGCGCTGAGCTCTTCCATACCCGTTGCGATAAGAGCCAACATACACACGACAAACACCAGTGCATAAGCAGAAAAGAAGCCCCATACCGCATCCACGACCCGCTGTGAGAGTGCTCTGCCGCCAAGTTTGATCGGGTAGATGGCGCGAGGATGAACTAAGCGCTTCATTTCCCGAGCCCCTTGAAGGGTAAGTAGCAACACACGGATCACTTTCATGCCGCCACCCGTTGAGCCTGCACATCCTCCTATAAAAGAGGAGAAGAGTAATAGCACAGGTAAAAAGAGTGGCCAGTCCGCAAAACCCGTGGTGGTAAAACCCGCTGTGGTTGAGATGGATACGGTTTGGAACAGCGCTTGGTCAAAGGCTTGATAAAAGCTGTCGTAAGAGTGGTGTTTCAGTAACACAGAAAAGCAGATCACAAACAGCAGAACTTGGATGACGAAAAATGCGCGAAACTCAGGATCGCGCCAATAGTACTTAGGGTGTACACCACCCGTTGCGAAAGCAGCATAGTGCAAAGTGAAGTTACATGATGAGATCAGTAAGAAAACCACGGTGATCAGGTTTATCGCATAACTATCGAAATAACCCATACTGGCATCGTGAGTTGAGAAACCGCCGATGGCGATGGTCGAGAAGCTATGGCAAATCGCATCAAACAAACTCATTCCCGCTAACCAGAAAGCGCTGGCGCAAGCGATGGTTAAGCTCAAGTAGATATACCAAAGCGCTTTGGCGGTTTCTGCAATCCGTGGAGTGACTTTGGTATCTTTGACTGGTCCGGGGATTTCCGCTCGATAAAGCTGCATCCCACCGATACCAAGTACGGGTAAAATCGCGACGGCGAGTACGATGATCCCCATCCCACCAAACCATTGCAAAAATTGGCGATAAAAAAGGATCGCTTTGGGGAGTTCGTCTAAGCCAACAATCACGGTCGCACCCGTGGTCGTTAACGCCGAAAAGGATTCGAAAAACGCATCGGTGACTGAAATATTGGGATCGGCTGCGAGCAAAAAAGGCAATGCCCCAGCGCTGCCGATTACTGTCCAGAACAATACGACGATTAAAAAACCATCCCGCGCCTTGAGTTCATGTTTATGATGGCGATTCGGAAACCAAAATAAGCCGCCACACAGCAGTAATACAACAAAGGTTGAGACAAACGGCACACCTGCCCCATCGCGGTAGATCAAAGCCACCAACGCAGGCGCAAGCATAGAAACGCTAAATAGAGCGAGCAAAAGCCCGACAATACGGATTATTGAACGAAATTGCATTATGGTTTGAGCTGACTCGCTAATTCTGACTATGTTGTGGTGAGCGACTCACCTGTATTTTCGCGCCACTTTTATTGATCAAGGCTTGTGTGAAAGCATCTGATTGCAATGCCTCTAATTCCACCACCATTTCGACTTGTTCATTATAGTGAGCCTCCATTTCCGTCGCAGAAAATTGCGCCATTAAGGAATGGAGTAATGGAATCATGGCGTAGTCTAGCGTCAGGTGCACAGATGTGGTGATTTTTTTCTCAATAGTTTGAAGTCGCTTGAGCGCTTGTTGCACACCGCCACCATACGCTTTCACTAAGCCACCGGTTCCCAATAGAACACCGCCATAATAACGGGTCACTACCGCCGTAATTTCGCCGATATGAGACCCCGTGAGCTGAGCCAAGATGGGTTTTCCCGCAGTACCGGATGGCTCACCATCATCACTCAATCCCCACAGCATGGAGTTTTCAGGTCGCCCAGCCACAAACGCCCAGCAGTTGTGTCTCGCATCCGCATGACGCTGCTTAATCTCATCAACAAACGCTTTGGCACTGGCAAGATCTGGCGTATGTGCCAAATAGGTAATAAACAGACTCTTTTTAATCTCTTCTTCAAACCGAACAGAAGCCATGGGAATGAGGTAGGGATGAAGATTCATAACTCAGGTCTCAATAAAAAAGTCGCCCAGTGTAACACGGCCTCACCATAAGCTCGACTCGACTTAACGCACAATGTTAAACACTTGTTTAAAAAATGTATTGAAATTAGCCAATCTCAGGTTCAAACTTAGGCAACTGGTCAAACCAGAACATAAAAATGACAACCGCTCTCTCACACAATCACTGATTGTATGTCACGGAGATAGACAATGATTTACCAAGCCAAAACCCTACAGGTAAAGCAACTCGCTAATGGAATTGCCGAGCTCTCTTTCTGTGCTCCTGCTTCCGTTAACAAACTGGATTTACACACACTGGAATCCCTCGATAAAGCGTTAGATGCGCTCGCTGCCGATTCCAGTGTCAAAGGCCTCCTACTCAGCTCAGATAAAGAGGCTTTTATCGTCGGCGCTGATATCACCGAATTTCTGGGGCTATTTGCCAAACCGGAAGCAGAATTGGATGAGTGGTTGCAGTTTGCTAATCGCATTTTTAACAAGTTGGAAGATTTACCTTTCCCCACCTTGTCAGCGTTAAAAGGCCACACACTTGGCGGCGGCTGTGAATGTGTACTCGCCACCGATTTTCGGATTGGTGATGCCACCACCAGCATTGGCTTGCCTGAAACCAAACTGGGCATCATGCCGGGATTTGGCGGCACCGTGCGTCTGCCACGTTTGATTGGTGCTGATAGCGCGATGGAAATCATCACCCAAGGTAAAGCGTGCCGCGCGGAAGAAGCATTAAAAGTGGGATTACTGGATGCGATTGTCGATAGCGACAAACTGATCGATTCCGCAATCACCACTTTAACTCAAGCGATTGAAGAGAAGCTCGATTGGCAAAAACGCCGTCAGCAGAAAACCTCAGCGCTGACTTTAAGCAAGCTGGAAGCCATGATGAGCTTTACCATGGCAAAAGGCATGGTGGCGCAGGTGGCAGGCAAACACTATCCAGCACCGATGACATCTGTCGTGACCATTGAAGAAGCGGCGCGTTTACCACGCGATGCTGCGCTGGATATCGAGCGCAAACACTTCATCAAGCTCGCAAAATCTACCGAGGCGCAAGCACTGGTTGGCATTTTCCTCAATGATCAATACATCAAAGGCTTAGCCAAACAATCCGCGAAAGCGGCGAGCCAAGACACCCAACACGCTGCCGTGCTCGGCGCGGGCATTATGGGTGGCGGCATCGCCTATCAATCGGCTCTCAAAGGCGTACCTGTGCTGATGAAAGACATCGCACCGCACTCTTTAGAACTGGGCATGACCGAAGCGGCCAAGCTCCTCAACAAACAGTTAGAGCGCGGCAAGATCGATGGTTTCAAAATGGCTGGCATTCTGGCTTCCATCACCCCTTCTCTGCATTACGCAGGGATTGATCAGGCGGACGTGATTGTTGAGGCTGTGGTGGAAAATCCGAAAGTGAAAGCCGCGGTACTCAGCGAAGTAGAAGGATTGGTCAATGCAGAGACAATTCTGACCTCCAACACCTCGACCATTCCCATTAACCTGCTCGCCAAATCACTCAAGCGCCCACAGAACTTCTGCGGTATGCACTTTTTTAACCCTGTGCATCGCATGCCTTTGGTGGAAATCATCCGTGGTGAACACACCTCAGAAGACACCATCAACCGAGTGGTTGCTTATGCGGCGAAAATGGGCAAATCACCGATTGTGGTCAATGACTGCCCAGGATTCTTCGTTAACCGCGTACTCTTCCCTTACTTTGCAGGCTTTAGTCTACTGATGCGTGATGGCGCGAACTTCACCGAAATCGACAAAGTGATGGAGCGTCAATTCGGCTGGCCAATGGGCCCGGCGTATTTGCTTGATGTGGTCGGCATTGATACTGCACACCATGCTCAGGCAGTGATGGCGGAAGGCTTCCCAACTCGCATGGCGAAAAACGGCCGAGAAGCGATTGATGCCCTGTACGAAGCGAAAAAATTTGGCCAGAAAAATGGCAGCGGCTTCTATCAGTACACCGTTGATAAAAAAGGCAAACCGAAAAAAGCCTTCAGCGATGACGTGCTCGCCATTCTTGCGCCTGTATGCGGCGCACCACAAAGCTTTGACCCACAAACCATTATCGAACGAACCATGATTCCGATGATTAATGAAGTGGTGCTCTGTCTTGAAGAAGGGATCATCGCCTCCGCGCAAGAAGCTGACATGGCGTTGGTGTACGGTCTTGGCTTCCCTCCGTTCCGTGGTGGTGTATTCCGTTACCTAGATACCATAGGCATCGCCAACTATGTGGCTATGGCGGAAAAATACGCGGACCTCGGCGCGCTCTATCAAGTACCGCAACTGCTGAAGAACATGGCGCAACAAGGAACATCGTTCTACAGCGCTCAGCAAGCCAGTGCCCTGTAAATCGGTTTAGAAAAGGAATAACAAAATGAATACAGTAGTGATTGTTGATTGCCTACGTACTCCGATGGGACGCTCCAAAGGCGGTGCGTTTCGCCACCAACGTGCGGAAGATCTTTCAGCACATTTGATGAAGGGAATTCTGGCGCGCAACCCACAGGTCAATCCAAAAGAGATTGAAGACATTTATTGGGGCTGTGTGCAGCAAACCCTTGAACAAGGCTTTAACGTTGCGCGTAACGCAGCGCTACTTGCGGGTCTGCCAATTGAGATTGGCGCGGTCACCGTCAACCGTTTGTGTGGATCGTCCATGCAAGCACTGCATGATGCGGCGCGCGCAATCATGGTTGGCGATGCAGAGATCTGTTTAGTGGGCGGAGTTGAGCACATGGGCCACGTGCCAATGACTCACGGCGTTGATTTCCATCCGGGCCTGTCTAAGAACGTGGCCAAAGCAGCGGGAATGATGGGACTGACCGCTGAGATGCTCGGCAAACTGCATGGCATTAGCCGTCAGCAGCAAGATGAGTTCGCTGCGCGCTCTCATGCGCGTGCTCATGCAGCAACATTAGAAGGTCGCTTTAAAAACGAGATTCTGCCCACCGAGGGGCATGCTGCCGATGGTACGCTGTTTACCCTCGATTACGATGAAGTGATCCGCCCGGAAACCACAGTGGCAGGATTAGCGGAACTGCGTCCCGTATTCGATCCCGCCAACGGTACCGTGACCGCGGGAACCTCTTCGGCACTTTCGGATGGTGCTTCAGCAATGTTGGTAATGAGTGAACAGAAAGCCAAAGCACTCGGTTTAACCATTCGCGCCCGCATTAAAGCGATGGCCGTGGCCGGTTGCGATCCTTCCATCATGGGTTATGGCCCTGTACCTGCGACCCATAAAGCGCTCAAACGCGCGGGCTTAACCATGCAAGATATGGATGTGGTGGAATTGAACGAAGCGTTTGCCGCGCAATCTCTACCTTGCGCTAAAGACTTAGGCTTACTGGAGATGATGGATGACAAGGTCAACCTCAATGGCGGCGCGATTGCGCTCGGTCATCCACTGGGTTGCTCGGGTACACGTATCTCAACCACGCTGATCAATTTGATGGAAGCCAAAGATGCGAAATATGGCCTTGCCACCATGTGTATCGGCTTAGGTCAGGGTATTGCGACCATTTTTGAACGCCCATAACCCTTCCGTTTTGCCTATCACTGAAGAGTCTTTTAGAGCCAGCAACGCTGGCTCTTCTTATTAGGTTATTTAGCTTGTAGCCAATCACTGTAAAGTTGATCGCTACTGCCCAGATAATTCACCATCCACTCAATCAATTTATGATTATCGTCTTTGCGCCACACCAGGCAGCAGTGGCTAAGCAGTTTTTCATCGGGCAGTACCTTCTCCACCAACTGACCGCTGGCCAGTAGCGGCTGCGCCATATGCCTTGGCATATAGCCGACTCCGAGTCCACTTTTTAAACTTTCAATCGCGCTGTACCAGTTTGGCAGCAGCAAACGGCGCTGTTTAGGGTAGTGTTCGGTATGGCGTTTGGGCAATACGCTTGAGGTATCGTCCAAACAGATGGCTAAAAACTGGCTGATAAACTCTTCACTCAAATTCTGTTCGCGCACGCAGGGGTGATTGGGGGACATCACAAATGCCCAGTCAAGAATGCCCATATCGCGTACTTCAAAATCGCCACCCACTGGTACTGCTGCGGTTGCGCCAATCACGATATCGGCGCGGCCTTGTGCAATCGCTTCCCACGAGCCGTTGAACACTTCCATGTTGATCTGTAGCTCGGCGAAATCAAAGGTTTGGTAGAAGGCTTCCACCATCGGCTTCATCTTATCCAGCTTGACTACGTTATCGAGTGTCACTTTCAAGGTTTTACGCCAACCATGCGCAGCGCGTTTGGTTTGCGCGCGGATCTCCTCCATCTGGCGCAGTAACTGCCTTGCCTCAAGCATAAACAGCTCACCAGCCGGGGTTAGCTCGACCTTACGCGGTAAACGGCGAAACAGCACCACACCCAGTTCACTCTCTATTTGGCGCACACTGTAGCTGATCGCCGAAGGCACTTTGTGCAGCACCTCTGCTGCCGCAGTAAAACTGCCTAAACGCGCTACAGCATCTAACATCTCCAAAGAGGATTTGGAAAACATCACTCACCTACCTATCAATTTTTTTGCATGATAACCGAAAAATTTGCCGTTTCTCTTCATCACAATACAAAACTAGAATGTAACTACAGAAAAATCCTGGTTGGCGCCAACGGATACTGAAAAAACATGTGTGAATAATTTTGATGGACATGAAAAAATGAAAGTATCTTTCTTCCAGTTGGTTTACCTTTCGGCACTCTCCATGCTCGGTTTTATTGCCACCGACATGTATTTGCCTGCGTTTAAAATGATGGAAACCGCTTTTGCGACTGGCCCTGAACAAATTGCTCTATCACTGACGGTGTTCTTGGTGGGCATGGCGCTTGGTCAGTTACTGTGGGGCTTAGCTTCCGACAAATTTGGCCATCGTAATACGCTGATTGCTGGCTTACTCGTTTTTACCCTCGCCTCTGCCGGACTCGCGTTTAGCTCAACGGTATGGCAACTGCTACTGCTGCGTTTTATCCAAGCGATTGGGGTGTGCGCGCCAGCGGTCATTTGGCAGGCAATGGTGATCAAACGTTACCCAAGCTCAGTCAGCCAACAGCTGTTTGCGACCATTATGCCACTGGTGGCGCTCTCTCCAGCACTGGCACCGCAACTGGGTGTGCTGCTGGCAGATTACTTTGGCTGGCACAGCATCTTTTTGACTTTAACCTTGATGGGTATTGTGTTGGTGGTGAGTACGGGCTTACAAACCAATGAAATTGCTGAGCCAAAAACCACTTCTATAGCGCAAGATATTAAAGGTTTACTGAAAAGCAAAACCTATCTCGGCAATGTGCTGATGTTTGCTTGTGCATCGGCGGCATTTTTTGCCTACCTGACAGGGATGCCAGAAATCATGGCGCAGCTTGGTTATCAAGCACGGGACATTGGCCTGAGCTTTATTCCACAAACCATTGCATTTATGGTGGGTGGCTACCTAGGTAAGAAAGCGGTTCAGAAATACGGTGATGAACTGGTGCTCAAACAGTTGATTGCGCTGTTTACCCTATCAGCTGCGATGATTTTTATCGCCTCACAATGGACGCTCAGCTCAATTTGGCCAATCTTGGCTCCGTTCTGTTTAATTGCGGTGGCTAATGGTGCCATGTATCCGATAGTGGTCAACCGTGCCTTATCCAGTGCTAAGCAAAGCCCAGCAACCGCTGCCGGATTACAAAACAGCTTACAGATCAGTGTCAGCAGTTTATCCAGCGCCCTAGTGGCTGCACTTGCCAGCCAAGCTCAGCCAGTGACAGGCATTGCGATTGTGTTGTGTACAGGCGGGTTGTGGATAGGTTACATACTCTCTAACCGTCAGTTACGTGAACAGTTCACCACCCCCGACAATGCTCGCGTGGTCAGTGACGAATAAACTGTACTTGAGTAATACAAAAAGAGCCGCAAATGCGGCTCTTTTTTCAATCGGTTCAATTATTTCTTTTTCACCGGACGCTGCCAGCCAGCAATTTTGCGCTCTGGCGCGCGAGTGATGACTAACTCACCTTCAGCGACATTCTTCGTCAGGGTTGTACCGGCACCAATGGTCGCACCGTTACCAATGGTTACAGGCGCTACGAGCTGGCAATCAGAACCCACAAACACATCATCACCAATCACGGTTTTGTGCTTATTGGCACCGTCGTAGTTACAGGTGATCACACCAGCGCCCACATTCACGCCTTTGCCAATCTCAGCGTCACCAAGATAAGTCAGGTGATTGGCTTTTGAACCTTCACCAAGACGAGCATTTTTCATCTCCACAAAGTTGCCGACATGAGCATCATCGCGTAGCTCTGCTCCGGGACGTAGACGAGTAAACGGCCCAACTGTACAGTTTTCACCAACCGTCGCCCC
The DNA here is from genome assembly GCF_037672085.1 of Vibrio paracholerae. Classification (NCBI taxonomy): domain Bacteria; kingdom Pseudomonadati; phylum Pseudomonadota; class Gammaproteobacteria; order Vibrionales; family Vibrionaceae; genus Vibrio; species Vibrio paracholerae. The sequence continues at coordinate 2,678,134 of NZ_JBBHLM010000002.1, forward strand.
TTCAATTACGCTGTATGGGCGGATCACCGTGTTGTCATCAATCTCACAATCTTTGAGAATTGAGCCCGCACCAATCACTACGTTATTACCGATCGATACATTGCCTTCAATAATCACGTTAACATCGATTTCCACATCCGAACCGCACTGCAGTGTTCCGCGCAGGTCAAAACGTGCAGGATCGCGCAGCATCACACCTTGCTCAAGCAGCTTCTTGGCCTGACGCGCTTGGAAAGCACGCTCAAGACGCGCCAATTGAATGCGATCGTTTACCCCTTCCACTTCGATTGAGTGAGAAGGATGTACCGCTTCGACAGCACGGCCTTCATCATGCGCTGCCGCAATCACATCAGTCAGGTAGTATTCGCCTTGCGCGTTATTGTTGTTTAGCCCTGCCAACCAACGCTTAAGGTCACGACCAGTGGCCACCAGCACCCCAGTGTTGACTTCTTTGATCAGCTTTTGCTCTTCGCTGGCATCTTTCTGCTCAACGATCGCCACCACAGGGCCACGTTTACGTACGATACGGCCGTAACCTGTAGGATCATCAAGCACAACCGTCAACAGAGCAATCCCATCGTTTGGCTGAGCTTCGAGTAAACTTTCAATAGTGTCTTCAGAAATCAGCGGCACATCTCCGTACAACACTAAGATTTTTTCATCATCTTGGAAGTGTGGAGAGGCTTGATCCACAGCATGCCCTGTTCCCAATTGCTGCGCTTGTAGTACCCAGTTCACATTCTCACTGGCCAATGCTTGCTGCATCTGATCGCCACCATGGCCATAAACCAGATGGATATTTTGCGCGCCTAAGCTGTTACATGTATCAATCACATGTTTGACCATAGGCTTACCTGCTAATGTATGCAACACCTTGGGCATATTGGAGTGCATACGAGTCCCTTTGCCTGCTGCAAGAATTACCGTACTGAATTTCATTTATTATCTACCTAGTCATTTTTCTGCGTCGTATTCTAAACAGCAAACTGAAAATAGTTAATTGCCGATTATCTCGAAAATAAGAAGAGCGATTATTTTCATAGAAAATAACGTTTATTTATTAGAGTTCAGTCAATAACGGGACAAAAAACATCCCATAAAGTCACACTCTCTTACCGATAAGCGGTGCACAAAAGACAAAAAAGCCTGACATAAGTCAGGCTTTTTTAAGTTGGTATTACACTAACGACGTTTTTTGATCAGTTCAATAACACGTAACTGAGCAATCGCTTTTGCCAGTTCACTGGAAGCGTGAGCAAAGTTCACATCACCGTGCTGTTCAGTCATAAGCTCTTCTGCTGCACGTTTGGCTTCTTCAGCTTTCGCCAGATCCAACTCTTCCGCTCGAATTGCTGTATCAGCCAAAATAGTGACATCTTTTGCATGCACTTCAAGAATACCACCAGAGAGATAGATAATTTCTTCCTCTCCTTTGTTAGTCACAATACGCACCATACCGGGCCGAATAAAGGTCAGTAGTGGTAGGTGTCCGGCCAAAACGCCCAAATCTCCGCTTTCACCTGATACTTGAATCGAGCGAGCCCAACCAGAAAAAATTTTCTTTTCGGCACTCACTACATCCAAGTTAAACGTTACTGATGACGTCATAAAGCCTCCTTGGAGATTTGTGCTTTACAGCTTCTTCGCATTCTCGATAGCATCGTCAATCGTACCGCAGTACATAAACGCTTGCTCTGGAATGTCATCGTAGTCACCTGCCAGCAGACCTTTGAAACCACGCAGGGTTTCTTTCAGAGGTACGTATACCCCTGGATCGCCAGTAAAGACTTCTGCTACGTGGTAAGGCTGAGTCAGAAAACGTTCGATCTTACGCGCACGAGCAACCACTTGCTTGTCCGCTTCAGACAGTTCGTCCATACCTAGAATCGCGATGATGTCTTTCAGCTCTTTATAGCGTTGTAGCGTTGCTTGCACGCCACGCGCCACATCGTAGTGCTCTTGACCAACAACCAGTGGATCCAATTGACGTGAAGTCGAATCCAGTGGGTCGATCGCTGGGTATAGACCCATAGCAGCGATGTTACGGTTCAGAACAACGGTTGCATCCAAGTGAGCAAACGTGGTTGCTGGTGATGGGTCAGTCAAGTCATCCGCAGGTACGTATACCGCTTGTACAGAGGTGATAGAACCTTTCTTGGTTGACGTGATACGCTCCTGCAGAACACCCATCTCTTCAGCCAGTGTTGGCTGGTAACCTACCGCTGATGGCATACGACCAAGCAGAGCAGATACTTCCGTTCCCGCTAGGGTGTAACGGTAAATGTTGTCGATAAACAGCAGTACGTCACGACCTTCATCACGGAATCGTTCCGCCATGGTCAGACCGGTCAGTGCTACACGCAGACGGTTGCCTGGTGGCTCGTTCATCTGACCGTAAACCATCGCTACTTTCGAGAGTTCTGGTTGTTCAACGTTTACAACGCCCGCTTCCTGCATTTCGTGGTAGAAGTCGTTACCCTCACGAGTACGCTCACCTACCCCAGCAAAAACTGACAAACCTGAGTGTTGTAGCGCGATGTTGTTGATAAGTTCCATCATGTTAACGGTCTTACCTACACCCGCACCACCGAACAGACCAATTTTACCGCCTTTCGCAAACGGACAGATCAGGTCGATAACCTTAACACCCGTTTCCAAGAGTTCAGTTGCACTAGACTGTTCTTCGTAGCTTGGTGCAGGGCGGTGGATTGAATACACCTCTTCTGCGCCAATGTCGCCACGTTCGTCAATCGCATCACCAAGCACGTTCATGATACGACCTAGGGTTTTAGTACCTACTGGTACTGAAATTGGAGCGCCAGTGTTTTGTACTGTCATTCCACGACGTAAACCATCCGAGCTACCCATAACGATAGCGCGAATCACGCCACCGCCTAGCTGCTGTTGAACTTCCAGAACCAGACGTTCTTTGGAGTCCACAACATTCAGAGCATCGTAAACACTTGGTACTTCGCTCTGTGGGAACTCTACGTCGACTACCGCACCGATGATCTGTACGATCTTACCTGTAGCCATCGTTAATCCTCTAGTTTGTTTATGCCTTTATACTGCCGATGCGCCGCTCACTATCTCTGACAATTCCTGAGTTATCGCTGCTTGACGAGCTTTGTTATAAACCAGTTGTAAATCATCAATGAGATTACCCGCATTGTCTGATGCTGCTCTCATGGCAACCATACGAGCAGACATTTCACACGCTAAATTTTCCACCACTGCTTGATAAACTTGTGATTCGATATATCGCACCATCAAGGTATTCAGCAGTTGGTTTTGATCAGATTCAAACGTGTAACTCCACGCATGCTGGAACTCTGATTCATCTTGCGCTTTCGGCAAAGGCAATAGTTGATCCATCTTAGGTTGTTGTGTCATCGAGTTAATAAACTCGTTGTAGACTAGATACAAACGATCGATCTCACCTTCTTTGTACTTGGTTAACATCACGTTGATGGAACCTATCAAATCATTCAACTCAGGTTCGTCTCCGAGCCCAGTTTTCTGTGCGATGATCCTAGCACCTATACTACGGAAGTAGGCACTACCTTTACTTCCAATCACAACTATATCAATTTCACTGCCACGCTTAGAAAATTCATTCATATGCACAACCGCTTTTTTAAACATGTTTATGTTTAAGCCGCCGCACAGTCCGCGATCCGTTGAAACTACGATATACCCAACACGTTTAGCCTCACGTTCCTCTAAATACGGGTGTTTAAACTCCAGAGTACCGTTTGCTAAATGACCAATCACTTTACGAATTGTTTTTGAATACGGGCGCGGCCCTTCCATTGCATCTTGTGTACGACGCATTTTAGAAGCCGCTACCATTTCCATTGCTTTAGTAATCTTTTGAGTGCTTTTCACACTGCCAATCTTACTGCGAATCTCTTTTGTATTGGCCATCGTTACTCTCCGTTAATTACAATCGCGCTTGTAATTACCAAGTCTGAGTTGCTTTAAAATCTTCAACCAGCTTTTTCAGCTTCGCTTCGATCTCATCATTGTAAGCACCAGTCTTGTCAATTTCTGATTTAAATTCAGAACATTGAGTATGAGCATACGATAGTAGAGCAGCTTCGAAGTCGAGAACCTTGTTCAGTTCTACGTCTTTCAGATAGCCACGTTCCGCAGCAAAGATCACCAGAGCCTGATCAAAGACAGACATCGGTGCATACTGTTTCTGCTTCATCAGTTCCGTCACTTTCTGACCATGACTAAGCTGACGCTTGGTCGCTTCATCCAAATCTGAGGCAAACTGAGCAAACGCCGCCAGTTCACGGTAAGCAGCCAGAGCAGTACGGATACCACCAGAGAGCTTCTTAACGATCTTGGTTTGCGCTGCACCACCTACACGAGAAACTGAGATACCTGGGTCAACCGCTGGACGTACGCCCGCGTTGAACAGTTCAGTTTGTAGGAAGATCTGACCATCAGTGATCGAGATTACGTTGGTCGGTACGAATGCCGATACGTCACCAGCTTGAGTCTCGATGATTGGCAGAGCGGTTAAAGAACCGGTCTTACCTTTCACTTCACCCTTAGTGAAACGCTCTACGTACTCTTCGTTTACACGAGCTGCACGCTCTAGTAGACGAGAGTGGAGGTAGAACACGTCGCCAGGGAAAGCTTCACGGCCTGGTGGACGACGCAGAAGCAGTGAGATTTGACGATAAGCAACAGCCTGTTTAGACAGGTCATCGTACACAATCAGCGCATCTTCACCGCGATCGCGGAAGTATTCACCCATCGCACAGCCTGAGTAAGGCGCGAGGTATTGCAGTGCAGCAGATTCAGACGCTGAAGCCACCACAACAATGGTGTTTTTCATTGCGCCGTGCTCTTCCAATTTACGAACTACGTTCGCAATGGTTGATGCTTTCTGGCCGATGGCAACATAGATAGAGTAAATACCAGAGTTTTTCTGGTTGATGATCGCATCAATCGCCAAGGCAGTTTTACCTGTTTGACGGTCACCGATGATCAGTTCACGCTGACCACGGCCGATGGGAATCATCGAGTCAACTGATTTATAACCAGTTTGAACTGGTTGATCAACAGACTTACGATCGATAACACCCGGTGCAATCACTTCAACAGGAGACGTCAGCTTGGCTTCGATTGGACCTTTGCCATCTATCGGCTCACCCAGAGTGTTAACTACACGACCTAGCAGTTCAGGACCAACAGGCACTTCAAGAATACGGCCAGTACCAGTAACCTTCATACCTTCACAAAGATTAGCATAAGGTCCCATTACCACAGCACCGACCGAGTCACGCTCAAGGTTCAGTGCTAACGCGTAACGGCCGCCCGGTAACTCAATCATTTCACCTTGCATCACGTCCGCTAGGCCGTGGATACGGATGATACCATCGCTGACCGAAACGATAGTACCTTCGTTGCGAGCATCGGAAACAACATTGAAGCCTTCAATGCGTTTTCTAATGATGTCGCTGATTTCCGTGGAATTAAGTTGCATTGCTCCAATTCCCCTAATTAAGACTTCATCACGTCTTTCAGACGATTAATACGACCCAATAACGAGTTATCGAGGATTTTATCACCCACTCGAATAACAGTTCCGCCAATAAGGTTGCTATCGATTCGGCAATTCAGTTTCACCTGACAGTTATAGTGATTTTCTAAGTTGCGGGTTAATTGGGTAACCTGCACATCACTCAACGTAGAGGAAGAAACCACATCAACCTCTTTGATACCCAAAGAGGATGTCGCTAACTTCTGAAATTGCTGACTTATCTCTGTAAGCACTGCCATTCGACGATTCTCCATCAACACCATGAGAAAGTTATACATAGGTTGATCGAAATGCTCACCAGCAACGTCCTGATACACTTGCAACAACTGTTGCGGTTGTAGACTGAATGCTGCTGAAGATAATTCAGGAACAGAAGACATTTGGGTTGCCAAATCAAGCATCGCTGACCATTGCTCAACTACGCCGAAATCTTTAGCATAACCAAAAGCCGCCTTAGCGTATGGACGAGCAATCGTTGTCACATCAGACATCCAAAAGCCCTCCTTTATAATTTCGCAGAAATACTATCAAGTATGTCTTGATTAGCAGCCTGATCAACGGTGCGCTGAACGATTTTTTCAGCGGCCAAAAGAGCCAACGTCGACACTTCTTTCTGCAACTCATTACGAGCGCGCAGGATTTGTGCCTCTAACTCAGCTTGGCCTTGAGCCAATATATGTTCGCGCTCCAATACTGCTTCTTGACGAGCTTCGTCTAAAATTTGAGCTTTGCGTTTGTTTGCCTGCTCAATAATGACGAGTGCCTCTTGCTTAGCGCTTTTTAACTGATCGGCCGCATTGCTTTTAGCTAAGCTAAGAGCTTTATCAGCACGTTCAGCTGAAGCCAAACCGTCAGCAATTTTTTTCTGACGTTCTTCAATGGCACTCATCAAAGGAGGCCAGACAAACTTCATGCAGAACCAAACAAAAAGTAAAAACGCTATGGTTTGGCCCAACAGAGTTGCATTGATATCCACACTAACTCTCCTTTATTTTGTTTCTGTTTACCCAAACAGTTCTGGGCGAGACAAAAAGGACAAGTTATGCAAATAGCATATACATCGCAATACCAACACCGATCATAGGAACCGCATCCAACAGACCTGCAATGATAAACATGTTAGTTTGTAGAATTGGAGCCATTTCAGGTTGGCGAGCAACAGACTCAAGGAATTTACCACCTAGGATAGCGAAGCCAATACCTGTAGCCAGAGCACACATACCTAGTAGTAGAGCGACAACGAAATAAGTTTCCATAATAAATGTATCTCCAAGTTTATTGGGTTGTTTAAATAAAGAGTTTAATGAGAGTCATTACTTGCCATGCTGAGATAAACAATCGTCAACATCATGAATATAAAGGCTTGTAGTGTAATAACCAAAATATGGAAGATGGCCCAAATGACATGCGCGACAACACCTAATCCACCTAGCACAACACCAGCACCGTAGGTGATAGCGATCAATATAAAGATCAGTTCACCTGCGTACATGTTGCCGTACAACCGGAGTGAAAGGGATACCGGTTTTGCCAAAAATGACACCGTCTCAAGGACAAAATTGAAGGGAATCATTGACCAATGATTAATAGGGTGCATTGTAAATGCTTTAACAAACCCTTTAAATCCTTGGAATCGAATATAGTAAGCTATTACTAGAATCATGACCCCTATTGCCATTGCAAGTGTGATATTCAAATTCACTGTAGGTAGAATTTTAAAGTACTCAACACCCGCAAGACTCATCGCGATTGGTACGTAGTCAACTGGCACTAAGTCCATTAAGTTCATCAGGAAAATCCAGATGAAAATAGTCAGCGACAGTGGTGCGATCAATTTATCCTTGCCATGAAAAGTTCCTTTGACAAGTCCATCGACCTGCTCAACAAGCATCTCGACAAAACATTGCCATTTTCCCGGAACTTCCGTGGTTGCATTTTTCCCAACACGATAAAACAACCACAAAAACAGCACGCCTAGACCCACTGAGAACAGTAACGCATCCCAGTTTAACGTCCAAAACCCAACATCTGCACAGTCGTAGTTAGTGGTGATGTTACCATCAACCAAACACACTTTCGCACTGGTCAAGTGATGCTGAATATATTCCTTCGGAGTATCAGCCATGGTGGTTCCCATTTTTTGCGGTAATTAATATTGGCGCTAACCAGAACACCAGTATGGTTAACTTATAACCTGACATCATAGCTCCAGGATGGAGCATGTCGGTTAGATTAAACGTTAACACAAACAAGCCTATAGTTAACACCAGCTTAAATGCCCACCCCACCATAATAAAACCCAGCATAACGCTACCGTCAGCAGTCGGTTTTGGGAGGAAGGCAAACAGCGTATAGATATAATTCCCGACCAAGGCTATCGCTCCACCTTTAACAATAAAGCGCGCTTGATCTGGCCCTAAATACCCATACGTTATACTTCCGATGATTAACACAAAAATAAGCTGCAAATGAACAACACGAAATGCTTTCCTAGCCTGCTCACTTTGTGCCGATATAAACATCAAAAGTACCTGTTTTCTTTATCGATCACTCGCACTGAAAGGTTAATAAAACTTTACAGGCAAGTGAAAAAAATCACGCAAATTATATAGAGCTCTTGTAAAAACTCAACTTAAAGGATTTAAGTTACAAGGCTCAACGCTGATTATGTGACCTATACACGAGGATGAATCGTATCTAATTGTTTCAGTAAGTCGACCAATTGCTGTTCGTCTGAGAAATCAATTATGACACACCCTTTACCGCTGGCCTGACGCTTTACTTTAACGCATTTTTGTAAACGCTGAGCGATATTATCTAATTGCTTAGTTACATCTTGTGTCAATGGCTCGTTATGAATCAGAGGTTCAGACTTACCATTCAAACAACGCTGCACTAGAGCTTCTGTTTGACGAACGGTTAAACGCTTTTTAACCACTTGTTGTGCACATTCTTTCTGCTGTTCCAGCGATAAGCTGAGAAGAGCACGTGCATGGCCCATTTCCAACTGTTTGGTCTCCAATAAGCGCTTTACGTCATCGCTCAATTGGTTCAAACGCAGCAGATTGGTCACAGTCGTGCGTGACTTGCCGATCACTTCCGCAACCTGCTGATGGGTAAGATTAAATTCGTTTTGTAAACGCTCTAGCGCTTGTGCCTCTTCCATCGCATTCAGATCTTCGCGCTGAATGTTCTCGATCAATGCCATGGCGATCGCACCACGATCTTCCACTTGCTTGATCAAACAGGGCACTTGCTTTAACCCCGCTTGTTTGGCGGCACGCCAACGACGTTCACCCGCAATGATCTCATATCCTCCGGTGGGCAGATGACGCACGACAATCGGCTGGATAATACCTTGAGACTGAATGGATGCCGCCAACTCTTCCAGAGCTTCGGGGGAAAGATCTTTACGTGGCTGATAAATACCGGGTTTGAGATTAGAGATGGAAAGATCCGCCAACTCACCTTCCGCCGACATCGACTGACTGAGTGAAGCAACTTGCTGCTTTTCGCGAGCCAATGAACTGGTCGCGAGTAGTGCATCCAGCCCTTTTCCTAAACCACGTTTAGTCATGTAAACGAATTCCTATAGTTGTTGTTTTATGCGGGAATCTCTTCGCGACGTAACATCTCACCAGCTAACGCTAAATAGGCCTTAGCCCCGGCCGATTGCTTATCGTAATACATCGCTGGTTTACCATGACTTGGGGCTTCGGCTAGTCGGACATTACGTGGGATAACCGTACGATACACTTTACTACCAAAGTGCTTTTTCAATTGATCAGACACTTCATTGGCCAAGCGGTTACGTGGGTCGTACATCGTACGCAATATACCTTCAATTTTGAGGTTATCGTTAACCACGGCGGCCAGTTTGCTGATCGTATCCATTAACGCGGTTAAGCCTTCCAACGCAAAATACTCACATTGCATAGGAACCAGCACGGAATCGGCGGCTGCCATGGCGTTGATTGTAAGAAGGTTTAAAGAAGGCGGACAATCAATAAAGATGAAATCATAGTTATCACGCACTGACGCCAGTGCGTTTTTTAGGCGCACTTCACGAGCAAACACTTCCATCAGTTTGATTTCAGCCGCAGTGACATCGCCATTGGCGGCAATCAAGTCATAGTGACCGGTGGTTTTGCGACATACCACTTGGTCAAACGGCGCATCCTCAACCAAAAGCTCATAAGCCGTGGAGTCAACCTGATATTTATCGACGCCACTTGCCATAGTGGCATTACCTTGTGGGTCAAGATCGACCACCAGTACTTTACGTTTGGTGGCGGCCATAGAGGCGGCCAGGTTGATACAAGTTGTTGTTTTCCCAACTCCGCCTTTCTGATTGGCGATTGCTACGATTTTACCCACGGTATGCCTCGCTGTTATCCCTTGCGCGATAAGATTACAAGATGACGCTCACCTTCCAACTCAGGAACTTGCAAAGCTTTGATATCGGTCACAGAACACCACTCAGGGAGTAGGGTGATTTCATCATCAGGCCGTACTCCTTTGAGGGCTAAAAATACCCCACCATTCGGTTTGGGTAGATGCTGACACCAGTTGACCATGTCGGTCATCGACGCAAAAGCGCGGCTTAATACGCCATCAAAACCGGATTCAGGATCAAACTCTTCCACTCGACTCTGTACGGGTAACACATTGTTGATCTTGAGCTCGTGGATCACCTGTTTTAGAAAACGGATCCGCTTACCGAGACTGTCAAGCAGCACAAACTCTTTATCTGGATGCATGATCGCAAGCGGGATCCCAGGCAATCCAGGCCCAGTACCCACATCAATAAAGCGCTCACCGACCAGATGCGGACTGACCACCAAACTATCGAGAATATGTTTCACCAACATTTCCATCGGATCGCGCACGGAAGTGAGGTTATAAGCTTTGTTCCATTTGTCGAGCAGCTGCACATACCCAACGAGCTGCTCACGTTGCTGCTCTGTCACCGTTAAGCTGGTTTTGCTGATCAGAGCGTCGAGTTTGACTCGTAACGGATTCATTACGCCGCTTCTCCCTTTTTCAGCATGCCGTGTTTTTTCAGGTGAACCAGCAAAATCGAAATCGCCGCAGGCGTGATACCTGAAATACGTGATGCAATTCCAATGGTTTCTGGCTTAGCCGCATTCAGTTTCAGTACCACTTCGTTTGAAAGCCCTTTGACTTGCTTATAATCAAGCTCTGCTGGCAGCTTGGTATGTTCATGGCGCAGCGATTTTTCAATTTCATCTTGCTGGCGCTGAATGTAGCCATCGTATTTGACTTGAATCTCTACCTGTTCGGCGGCTTCAGCATCTTCCAAAGCAGGGGCAAACGCCGGCAAAGTGGTCAGCAGCTCATAGGTCATTTCAGGGCGACGCAGTAAGTCTTCACCACTGGCTTCACGCGACATCGGCGTTTTCAGCAGAGTATTGAGCTGTTGGACGCCAACCGAGTTTGGATTCATCCAAGTTTCTTGCAAGCGTTGACGCTCTTTGGCCATGTTGTCGATTTTTTGGTTGAAACGCGCCCAACGCGCATCATCCACAAGGCCAAGCTCACGCGCTTTTTCGGTCAA